>REAP01000025.1 GCA_004294385.1 Oscillatoriales cyanobacterium
CGCTCAGTGAACTGTGGGCACTTCGACTACGCTCAGTGAACTGTGGGCACTTCGACTACGCTCAGTGAACTGTGGGCACTTCGACTACGCTCAGTGAACCTCAGAACCCAAAAGCCGGCGGATTTCTTGTCTGTAAGAGGCATTGTTCAAGCCTTCACCCTTAGCAATATCCGGATCGATTTCTTGTTCGATCGCACTAATGCGCGAGGCTGTATCCGGGTGAGTGTTCAAAATGCTCGGAGGAGAAGGTTTGTTGAGCAACTTTTTCATAAAATCAACCATCCCAGATTGAGCGTAGCCCGATCGCCCCATTATTTGCAATCCCAACTGATCCGCTTCATATTCAGCTTGACGGCTGTGAGGACGACGCAAAGCCAGTTCCACCCCAATCTGAACTACCTTAGAACCATCGAGTCCGGCGGCTGAAGCTACACCAGAGGCGATCGCCATTTGACGCATTTGTTTAATCGAGTGGCGAGCACTGATGTGACCGATTTCATGGCCGATCACGCTGGCTAATTGAGCTTCATTGTCCGCCGCCGTCATCAAACCTTTGTTGACATAAACAAAACCGCCCATTGTCGCAAAGGCATTAATGTTGTTGTCATCTACCACCTGAAAAGTATAGGGAATATTTGGGCGATCGCTCTCCTGGGCCAGTCGTTGACCGATGCGGTTGATGTATGCTGTGGTAGCGCGATCGGTGTCAATTTTAAATTCCCGTCCCGCCAACTGTTGATTGATTTGTCTACCAATAGTGACTTCTTGGCGATCGGACAAATTCGACAATTGAATAACTTGAATACCTCGAAAAATCAATTCTGGCAAAGAAAATGCTTGAATCGGTTCGGGGGAAACCATCCAAATTCCCGCAGCCACAATCAGCGACAGAAACAGATAAATCCCGCGCCCGCAGGTACGCCGAATTGTCAACCAAGTCCTGCGGATTTTTAGCCGCAATCGTGGTAGTATCTTTTGGCTTGTAGACATACTTCAAACTCCCGAAGATTTTTTTATGAAAATGTTGGATTCACAAGGTCGCCTGTTCGGTAAACTTAGCATCTTAGACCTAGGTGCTGCTCTGATTATCCTGCTAGTTGCAGTGGGAATCTTCTTTTTTCCTGGCACTTCTGGCGGTTCCGTAGCCCAAGTTGGGGGCGCGGGTGTCAAAGTGGTAGAAATCGATGCTATTGCGATCGGACTCAAAGGAACCAACTTTCAAGAGTTATTCAAAGCAGGCGATAAAATCAATGTGATTATCCGGAATCAACCCTCCGGTCAGATTACGATCAAATCTGTCAAAACCCTGACTAGAACCCTAGCAGTTACTCAGCCTGATGGTACATTAAAAGCTTTGCCAGACCCCAGAGAAGAAGAATCCTTCAGCAGAAATATGAGATTTACCTTGGAAGGTAAAGGTCAAGTTACTGAAAACGGCCCGGTTTTGGGTAATACAAAAGTTAAAATTGGTACTACGTTAGAACTGGAAGGCAAGAAGTACATTTTCAACGCCAGTGTTATTGATGTACGCATTAAAGAGTAATTGGGAATTGGGAATTGGGAATTGGGAATTGGGGAATTGGGAATTGGGAATTGGGAATTGGGAATTGGGAATTGGGAATTGGGAATTGGGAATTGGGAATTGTTAACTGTTGACTGTTGACTGTTGACTGTTGACTGTTGACTGTTAACTGTTAACTGTTAACCAATAACCAATAACAACTAACAACTAACAATTAACAACTGCTATCGGATAGCAACTTTAAATATTGCCGAATCAAGCCAATGGTGACAGCGGGCATTTCTAGATGTGGTGTCAAACCCACATTGTCCAAAACTTGAAAGACTTTGATTGCTTCAGGGTTCATGTTTGCCAATCGCTGACCGATATCAGGACTGGTAAACTGTGACTTTTCTCCCCAAATAATTGCTGTTGGTGTTGTTAGCTGAGTGATATATAGCGACAAATCAAAGGACAAATCTCCCCTCACAAAGGAAAGAGCGGCATATTCTGCATTTGGTTCTAAGGCGGATTGTAGATAAGCATCTACGATTTCTTGATAAACTCGGCGCGCATCGGCAAATTGTCGCTGTTCTAGGAAGTTGCGGATGCCTCCATCGGTGGCAATTCCGGTACTGTAGAGCAAGCGGTCTAAAATCGGTGTGCTGACTATTTGAGCGAATAAACTTTTGCTGTAATCTGTTCCGAAGTCGGACAAACCGCTGGGTGTGGTCAAAATCAGCGACTTGAAAAGGTCGGGCCTGACGATCGCAGCTCGAATCGCGATCGCCCCAGTCAGCGAAGAAGCAATGACATCTGTCGGACTCCCACAAGTCTTTTCCAAAAATTCAATCAAAGTTGTGATATAATCATCGACCTTGTAATTTCTAGCAGGATGTTCCGATCGCCCCCAGCCGATTAAATCTGGCGCTAAAACTCGATAGTCGGCGGCAAATGCCGGATAAACTTTCGACCATTCGTAGGCACTTGAGCCACCTCCAAAACCGTGAAAAAATACCAAATTCGGCAGATTATCCGAACTTGAGGTAGGTACATTCATCCAAGGCATTTTTTCAGTGGCATAGTATGCCATTCTGCCTTGGGAAGTAACTATTGATCGCTGACCGAAGCCTAGAGGCAAAAGCATAAATAAACCTGTGGGATTTTAGATTTTGAACTCTTTCTCAAAAAAAATGTCCCGTCGGGGGGTATTTTTGTAAAGATTAAGTATTGATTTAATTCTATTTTAGTATGGGTTAAAGGTGAAACTACAGACAGGAAGCAAGTTTTGAGATTTTTGCAGTTCGGGCTGTGTAGTTATCCCACCCTTGCAAACTACTCTCGATGAGAGATAATAGCAGGATGATGGGTAAGACCCCTCAAAATTAATTAATCACAATACTTTACGGAGCAGCGACTTTTAGTGTCGAAGTTCCTTGTTAGAAGGGTGAGGCTCGGTTTTGTCTGAACTGGGTGCTTGGCGGTAACTTGGTTGCGCCACTATAAATTCTACAACAATAAAAATTACTAATCTCAGGGAGATCTACTAACTATGCAACTGCTCAGAAAAAGGGATCGCGAGGGTTTTATGGTTGACACAAAAAGTCTTCACTCGGATAGGGTGGCAGAATTTGAGACTCCCTATCGAAGCGTGGATTTAAACGGCAAAGATGATACTGTTGTCGCTACTCCAGACCGCTCTGTGGGGGCAGAGTCTCGGATGACTGCTGTGGAGCATCATTGTGTCCGCATAGCTTTACAAGAGTTAAAATGCTTTGAAGTAGTGGAACACCAGTTTCGACATTGGGGACTAACTTTCACGAATACGGTGGCTATCCAACCTTCAAACCCAGCATTTTTGACTGCTCCTGGGATGACAATTTTAATGGGTGCTCCGAAAAGTGGACAGATAGAGGTCTCTTTTAAGTATCCAGTTCGGTTTGTGTCAGGACTTGTCACCAGTTCACGGCGAACTGTTTTGTCTGCTTGCGACTCTGATGGTGCTCAAGTTGCTCAGGATGAAATGCCTGCGCCCAATCTGGTAGGGTCTAATTCTCCGATCGACCCTAGCACTGAACTGCGTGTCAAAGCACCGGATATTTCTAAAATCACTTTTTACGCTTTTGATGGTCAGTTAGTAGTTCACGATCTGATTTTTGGGTTTTAATTTAATTTTGGAAAGGTGTCTAAAGTCTGCAAACCTTCTAGAAGGGCATTGCGGACTAAAGCTTCTGGTTCTTGAGTCAGCATCAACCGAAAGCACTCAGTAGTGTGGGACAGGGCGATCGAACTTTTGAGAGAACTCTGTTTCCTAAACCCAGGATTTTTGACCAAATCGGTCATTTGCCGCACAGCAATCAAACGTTTTACGGGGTCTATGTCGGTTAAATCGGCGAGGATGCGATCGAGTACGGCTTCATCTTTTGACGCGCTGTAGCTCAAAATTTGCCGTACTAACAATGCGATAATGGCGATCGTCCCAAAGTTCTGTAAGATGGCGCTCAAAGCGATCCAGTGGCTGTCAGATTCAGCCCAAATCGCAAAGCTCATGTAAGTTCCTAGAGTAGCAATGCCACCGCTACCCACAGCTAACACCAACCGTCGGCTGGGGCTGTGCCAAAATTGCTTGAGGTTCGATCGCAACTGTGGCCAATCCCAAGACTCTGCCCGGTAAACTAGGATCATCGCTCCTATCCCCAAGCCCGTAGAAGCTAGCAATTGACTATTCCACCAGCCCCAAACGGCTAAGAGTGTTAAAATTGCCAGTGGGCCTGGCGATCGAGTTAAACGCTCTAGCAGCCACTTCAGCAAGGTGGTGGAAATTTGAGGCGATCGGGATGAGTTACGAGGGTCAAGCCTATGACGTCTCGCTGACTCAGGAACAGTCGTTCCTCTCGTTCGAGAAAATGAGCGATTTTCCGGTTTATATTGCCTCACAGCCTTGATATCTGGCATTTCTGACGACAATTGGTTCAATCCGCCCGATCGCAATTGCGGAGTACGTTCTGACATATCCACTTCTCTAGAAATCAGCTTGTTTGTAGTTTTTTTGACTCGTTCCATATAGAGTTTTTGGTTAAAAAAGTTGAAGCTATCGAGCTGTTTTTAGCATTGGTCGAGACAGTCGGGAAACACTATAGCCTTAAATCTAATGATAGCTGAAATTGAGACTGGTCGGATTCGCAACAAAAGAAACCAAATTGCGGAAAGCTGATACCAAAGATATAGCAGAAAAGAAAACCTTTGTGGCTAAAAATGGCAATCTCTGAAGCAATCAGAAAAAATTACACGCAGCAATCTAGCCACTTTTATACCCTAAACTGCTAAAATTTTTGCATAATTGAAAGTTAAGCGACCGTTAAACGAATATTGCAGTTTGTGCGATCGGGATCAAACCCGGCAAAGTAGCAAAATGTAAATAACCTTACCCACAGTTCGCCGGAGCAACCTTGCAGGAAAATCCATGTCTAGTATGCAAAGCCAATTCACAGTTCACTTCTGGGGCGTTAGAGGTAGCATAGCGTCTCCGGGAGCTGAAACAGTACGTTACGGAGGCAACACGCCCTGTATTGAAATGCGAGTGGGTGACAGTCGCCTGATTTTTGATGGCGGTACTGGCTTACGGGTTTTGGGACAAACTCTCCTGTCGCAGATGCCTGTAGAAGCTCATATGTTTTTCACCCACTCTCACTGGGATCACATTCAAGGATTTCCGTTTTTTACGCCAGCTTTCGTCAAGGGTAATTGTTTTCACATCTATGGGGCGGTTGCTCCTGCTCCTAACGAAGCTACTATTCAACAGCGCCTCAACGACCAGATGCTTCATCCCAATTTTCCGGTTCCCCTACAAATTATGGGTGCAGACCTCAAGTTCAACGATGTTAAAATCGGCGATACGGTGGAAATCGGGGATATCAAGGTGGAAACTGCTTTGTTGAACCATCCGGGAGAAGCTATGGGCTATCGGGTTAACTGGAGAGGGTATGCGGCTGCTTATGTGACCGATACCGAACATTTTCCAGACCGTTTGGACGAAAATGTGGTGAAATTGGCGACTGATGCTGAGGTGTTGATCTACGATGCTACTTATACGGATGAGGAGTATTATGCAGAAAAGTCGAGTAGGGTTGGCTGGGGCCATTCGACTTGGCAGGAAGCGGTGAAGGTGGCACAAGCTGCTAATGTCAAAAAGTTGGTGATTTTTCACCACGATCCTTTGCATAATGATGAGTTTCTAGACAAGGTGGGAGAGCAAGTTGCTCAAAGGTTCCCGAACAGTTTGATGGCGCGGGAAGGTTTGTCGCTACAGTTGCTTCCTCCTCAAAATGATGCGACTGAAACATCGGTGCAATAATTCTCTGCGACGGTATTGTAAATATGAGAAGTTTGAGATGGACAGATTTTCGGGAAATTCTGATGTCTAAAGTCTCAAATGAAAATTAGGGTTCGCGATCGCAATCAGGCCAACTATGTCAAAATTTAAAGCGTGTGGGTAACTTCTTCTTTTACGGCTGCTCTGACTCCAACCGCCGTTGCCTTGGGAAACTTTGATGGTTTGCACCTTGGGCATCGACAAGTTGTGCAGCCAATTTTAAATCGATCGATTCTGGAAAATTCTGGGGCAATTTCGGCAACTATTTCTGTGTTGCAGTCGGAATTGCGGGCTGTGACTGGCAAAGATGTTGGTTGGTCACTGACTCGGACCTCTGACAAAGAACTAAAAGGCTGGGACTCTGATTCGGGCGTGAGGCTTTACGGAACAGTGCTGACATTCGACCCGCACCCGCAAGAGTTCTTTACCGGTCAATCCAAAAAACTGCTGACTCCTCTGGCAGAAAAGGTAGAATTGCTCGAAGCAATGGGTGTCGAACAATTGGTGCTACTGCCATTTGATCGCGAATTGGCTGCTTTGACTGCGCCTCAGTTTGTCGAGGAAATTCTGGTGCGACAACTCCAAGCGAGTCGAATTAGTGTCGGGATGGATTTTCGTTTTGGACGGGGACGGGCGGGGACGGCTGTGGATTTACAGGCGATCGCCTCCAACTACGGCATTGATGTTAATCTTGTAGGACTTCACACCTGTGGCGAAGGGGAGCGGATCAGCAGTTCTGTGATTCGCGAGAGTTTAGCTTGTGGCGATTTGCGGCGGGCTAATAAGTTGCTGGGACGTTGTTACAGTTTGGTGGGGCCGATAGTTCAAGGACAGCAACTTGGCAGGACAATCGGATTTCCTACGGCTAATATTGAATTGCCACCGTCCAAGTTTTTGCCGCGTTTTGGCGTGTATGCGGTGCGAGTATTAGTTAAGGATGGAGGTGGAACAATCAAAGATCAAAGTTCTTCCTATGAGTGGGAAAATCCTAAATCTCTAATGCCGGAACAAACATCAGATTCATGCTTTGTGAATGGGGTGATGAATGTTGGCTGTCGCCCGACGGTGGACGGACAGGAGCCTACTGTGGAGGTTCACCTGTTAGATTGGTCTGGGGATTTGTACGGTCAAACCTTGAGCGTGAGTTTAGTGGAGTTTTTGCGGCCAGAACAAAAGTTCGCTTCTTTGGAAGCTCTTAAAACTCAAATTCAAGTGGATTGTGATGTTGCTAGAAGTATTTTATAGCGAAGGAAGAAGGAAGAAGGAAGAAGGAAGAAGGAAGAAGGAAGAAGGAAGAAGGAAGAAGGAAGAAGGAAGAAGGAAGAAGGAAGAAGGAAGAAGGAAAGGAAAAAGGGAAATACAATGGTTTCAGTAATTAACAATTAATCATCAGGGATATGAGAGAAAACATCGATCGGCTGAAGCAAAATCTAGGCAAGACTATAGTTGGCAAAGCGGATGCGATTCGCTTGGTGATTGTAGCGCTGCTTTCGGGGGGACACGCCCTGTTGGAAGATGTGCCTGGTGTGGGAAAAACGCTGTTGGCGAAGTCTTTGGCGCGATCGATTGATGGCAAGTTTCAGCGTATTCAGTGTACTCCAGATTTGTTGCCAACCGATATCACCGGTACTAATATTTGGAATCCTAGCAGCGGGAAGTTTGAGTTTTTGCCCGGCCCCGTGTTTGCCAATGTGTTGCTAGCCGATGAGATTAATCGGGCGACACCACGTACTCAGTCGGCTTTGCTGGAAGTGATGGAAGAAAAGCAAGTGACTGTGGATGGGGTTTCTCGGACTGTTCCCACACCATTTTTTGTAATTGCGACTCAAAACCCGATCGAATATCAAGGCACTTTTCCGCTACCGGAAGCACAGATGGATCGCTTCACTCTGTCTTTGACTTTGGGCTATCCTGGGGAGTTGGAAGAGTTGCAAATGTTGGAGAGGCTTTCTGATAGTTTTGCGGTGGAGGATTTGCAGCCTTGTATTTCTCTGGAAGAGGTGCAGGAGTTGCGCCGTTTGTGCGCTGCTGTGAAGGTGGAAGGGCATTTGAAGCAGTATATTGTGAATTTGGTGCGATCGACTCGCGAAGACGACGAAATCACTCTGGGAGTGAGTCCGCGAGGTGCCGTATCTTTGCATCGTGCTTCCCAAGCTTTGGCATTTATTTCAGGGCGAGATTATGCGCTTCCTGATGATGTGAAATATTTGGCGACTCATGTACTTTCTCATCGGTTGATTCCGGCGGGGGGAAGGAGGGCGAAGACGATTGTTGACAGATTATTACGAGAAGTTCCTATTCCTTAAAAAGTTTGTATTGTTCCCTGAGCGTAGTCGAAGGGTCGAAGTCTAGGATAAACTCCGTTGAAATTGTTCCCTGAGCGTAGTCGAAGGGTCGAAGTCTAGGATAAACTCCTTTGAAATTGTTCCCTGAGCGTAGTCGAAGGGTCGAAGTCTAGGATATTGAAGTAGAGACTTCGACTACGCTCAGCCACCAGAAGTAGACACTTCGACTACGCTCAGTCACCAGAAGTAGACACTTCGACTACGCTCAGTCACCAGAAGCATCCTAACCATCTTGGCAGTTGCTATATACAGTTTACCTGTAATCCGAAGTCTGAATACTACTCAACTTCGCCGCATATTTCATGCCATATTCCGGGCGACAGAAGCGATCGACTTGAGACTCAAAAAACGCCCGATTAGCCTTCAAATGCTTCGGATTTGGGTCATCCAAAGGATATAATAGAGCAGCCCGTAATGCTTGAAATACTGCCGAAGTTACGCAATACATCGATCGCTGAAATGTGACTCCAATTTGATTCAGAATATCATCTTCCCCGCGACAGCGCCCTTTGTAGAAATCCATCAAATAAGGCGGCAGGAAATGCAGCATATCTTGGGCTAGCAAAGTCGGCGGAATTCCAGATGTACCTACGGGGAATTTGTCTGCATACAAAACTCCGTAGTGGAAGTCTTTTTGGTCATCAGGAACTTCCCTAGCTTGCGCGTTGTAAGATTTCGTGCCTCGGAACGGCGAAGTGCGGTAAAATACAGCTTCCACGTAAGGTAATGCTGCTTCATAAAGCCATGTGAAACCTTTAGATTTGGGGATGATTTCGTAGGTTTCGCCGTCGATTTGAACATGGTGGTAAATGGGCCTTCCGGCGATCGCAAATATCCCATTTACTAGGAAATCCATCGCTTGCGGGACTGTGGTAATTTTGCCTTCATCATACAAGTCCGAAACTTCAAAAAACACCGGTGCCATTACTTCCCAGAATAAACCGAGATTGCTGTAATAAGACATTTGGCGGCATTGTTCTAAAAACAGTTCGGGGAATGCTTTGTGCAGTCCTAGCATGAATGGGTCTTTTTTGAAGTAAGCTTTAATGGCGCGATCGGCATTTGCCTTGTATTCGTCAGTGTCCAAGTAAGGATCGAATTGATTTGTCGGCACGTACAAGCCCCGGTGCCACAGCATTGACCTCATACATTCTTCGGCAAATTCCATGTTAATGCGATCGTGCCACAAATGGTGAAACAATCGTGGCATTTTCCCAGTTTCTCCCTTCTCCATGAACTCCAAAAGTTCAGGGTGAGCACTTCCAGTCCCGCGCCAAATCCGCAAATCTGCACCATCACCTGAATAGTGATTTTGCAAGTCTAAATACTCCTGGGGTAAGAAGTATTTAAAGAAGGGAAGCGGTTGTAAAAATACCCGTTCAGCGATGTACAGTAAATCCCGCCAATAGAAGTCCATTGGCACCGCGTAGGCTTTCCAGATAGCGATGATTTGCATCAGATTTTCGGGTGTATCTGGAATCATCGCGCCGCCAGCTTCTAGCCTGTGAATTACGTCAGCAAATTCGTGCTTGGAAGGAGGTAGTTTGGTTGCTGGTTTATTAGGAGTTTGTACCATTGTTTCTTCCTTAGTTTGAGTGAATTTTAATGTTTATCTACTTCCAGGATCTGCCTATTGGTGACAACTTAATGTCAAACCGATAGTCCCGCAGTCCGGCAGTCCGGCAGGGGTTGAAACCCCTGCCTCAAAGCGGAAGTCCTCTTAAGAGGACTGGAAAACTCATTAGACATCTCCTAAAAAGATAGCCAAGAACAGGCATCCTGCCTGTTCCACGATAATTATGGGAGATGTCTATTAGTCCTCGATCGAGGACTTTCGCTATTAGACAGGGAATTCATTCCCTGGCGGACTTCGTTTGTGTAGACGCGATTTCAAGAGCCGAGAATTCAAGGGAATAACTAATAGCTATTTGGGCATTTCTGTCAACCGGAAGAGTAGCAACGATCGCATTTGTAGTCGATTCGCTCCACTTCAACAGCC
The DNA here is from genome assembly GCA_004294385.1 of Oscillatoriales cyanobacterium. Classification (GTDB taxonomy): domain Bacteria; phylum Cyanobacteriota; class Cyanobacteriia; order Cyanobacteriales; family Microcoleaceae; genus Microcoleus. Next base: position 10,218 of record REAP01000025.1, read on the forward strand.
AAGCAGGTTGAATTCCTAACACAAAAATGATGCCCGCCAAAACCAGCGCCGGCATATTTTCGGCAAACGTCACAGCAGGATAGTAAGCCGTGGCATTATCCAACTTCCCAAAACAGGTGCGGTTGAGCAGAATTACAAAGTAAACTGCTGTTAAACCAGAGGCTAAAATGCAGATTAAAGTGGGAATTGGAAAGACAGAGAAACTGCCCTGAAACACTAAAAATTCGGCAATAAAACCCACCAAACCAGGAATTCCGGCGCTGGCCATCCCACCCAAAACTAATAGCGAACTAGCCGTGGGTAAACCCCGCATCGGGTTCATTAAACCGTTGAGGACGTCCAAATCTCGTGTGCCGACTTTGGCTTCGATGATGCCTACTAAATAAAATAGCAAAGCTAGAATCAAGCCGTGGCTTACCATTTGTCCGACTGCGCCGATTAAGGCGAGTTTTGTGCCGGCGGCGCAGGCTACCAGGATGTATCCCATGTGCCCGATCGAACTATAGGCTACCATGCGTTTGATGTCTCTTTGGGCGATCGCGCTCAAAGCCCCATACATCACGCTCACAGTCCCGATAATCGCTAAACCGGGAGCGATTATCGACCAAGTTTCGGGGAACAACTGCAAGCCGAACCGCACTAAACCGTAAGTTCCCAACTTTGCCAAAATGCCACCCAGCAGAATTGCGGTTGCTGGTGAAGCTTCGACGTAAGCATCCGGTAGCCAGGTATGTAAAGGTACTAAGGGAATTTTAATTGCAAACCCAAGTAGCACAATTGTTAACAGTATCAATTGTGTATTAAAGGATAAATCCTGAGTATGAATCGCACTGTAATCGAAGTTTAGAGAACCACTTAGCAAAGCAACCCCTAAAAATCCTCCTAAAACTAAAAGTCCTGAAACAGCGGTGTAAATGAGAAACTTCATAGCAGCGTATTCTCGCTGCTTGCCACCCCAAATCGCAATTAACAGGTAAAAAGGAATTAATTCTATTTCGTAAAACAGTACAAACAGCAGCAAATTTTGAGACATCAAAGCTCCAGCAATACCAGCATTGATTAGCAGAATTAATGCGTAGTAAAGTTGGGGTCTAGCCACCGCTTCGCCAGTGCCATAAATGACTAATAGCGTTAGTAATGCACTTAAAACCAGCAGTGGCAAAGACAATCCGTCAATGCCTAAGTTGTAGCTCAAACCTAATTGTGGAATCCAAGGCAAATATTCTTGAAATTGCAGTCCTGAATTGGCTGGATCGAATTGAGTCAGCAGCCAGATATTTAACAGGAAAACAGCAGCAGCAAAAGCAGAGGCTATTGAACGCAGCCGCATCCCATTCATGTTTCCGGGTAGGAACCCGACTACCGCAGCGCCCAACGCGGGCAACCAGAGCAAGGCACTAAGCATAATGTGTGAATAGTGAAGAGTAAAGAATCCATTTTTCTCGTTCTTTTTGTTTGATAATTTGAGAGTTTAGATGTTACAGTCCTGGACGCAGGTGTCACCATTAGTAAGGTGCGTCAGATCCGAAACCATCGATCATCGTCCTATAGCTTCGTCTGACGCACCCTACAAGTCTATGTTGATTTTCCCCAAATTATCAATCCAAAATTGCATTACGATTAAACAAGAATATTGACGACACCCGTGTCTAAGTCGTAGTATCCACCAACTACTTTCAGTTTATTCTCAGCAATCAACTTAGAGATGACAGGAGATGCTTTCAACCTGTTAGCTTGCAGTACAATATTGGCTTTGCAGGCATTTTCTAGACGATCGCCTGTTTTGTCTTTTGAGCTTTCTACAGCAGGCTTAATGGCTGCTAGCAAACTGCCAATTTGACCGGGAACTTCAGCTCCTTTGATGCTTGCGTCTACCGCACCGCATCTTTCATGGCCGATTACCACCAGGACTTTTGCTCCCAATACCAGGGTGCCAAATTCCAGGCTGCCAATTTCTTCGGGAGTAGCCACATTTCCGGCTACGCGACAGACAAATAAATCTCCGAATCCCCGATCGAATACAATCTCAGGAGGAAAGCGGGAATCTGCACAGCCGAGAATCGCCGCAAAGGGTTTTTGAGATTTGGCAACCTCAGTGAGGCGAACTAAGTCTTGGTTGGGAGTTTGGCGTTTTCTGTCCACAAACCGCTTGTTTCCTTCCATTAGCTTTTTCAAAGCTGCATCGGGAGTTAAGTCATTTTGAGCGATTGCTGGTTCTGGTGCAGACACCTCAGCGCCTACTCTTGCTGCTAGTATGCCTGTACCGATCGCACCTGCAACAAATTTGAGGGAATTGCGCCGGGAAACATTGACTTTTTTGTGATCTTGGTTCATTGATTCTGCCTTGTTTGGTTTGGTTAGAAATCTTTTTTAAGACTTCATGTTTTCAGATTTTAGATTAAAAGTGTCACCTAAAATCTGTAATCTTATTATCTCTTTACCCGCCGACAATCAGCGACAGGCGAGCTAGTAGAGGCCAGCTTACAATTAGTCCCAAAAGTGCAACTCCGAAGAGAATTGTCAAGGCGTAAAATTGAGTTTGACCATTGACGTTATACTTGAGGCTTTGTCCGCTGAAAACTGTTGCAAAACCGATTAAGTTCACGAATCCGTCAACAATATTGCGATCGACCCAAGAGACAATTTGAGCCACTAAACCAACTGCAAATATCACGGTGACGCGGTAAAGTTTGGCCGTGTAAAAGTCGTAGGCAAAAAAGTCTTGCAGGGCTTGAGAACCAATTCGCACTGGTTTTTCCCATTTCTCGTTCAGGTAAACAAATGCTCCTGCACCGATGCCGATCGCACTTGACAAAACTAGCAGTCCAGTTACGGTATAATTCAAACTAGCCACAGGCAATAATTGCCACGCTGCCAAAAAATGCGGAACGTGCAAAGTAAAGCCCATTAAAATCATCATCGGTAAGATGAAAGGCCAGTGAACTTCTGGCGAACGTTCGGTCATTTGCTTTGGTTTACCACCAAAAACTAAGCCGAAGACGCGCACTAAGCCAAAAGCAGTGACACCGTTGACAAACAAAACTATTCCTAACAAGAAAGGGTGAGTTTCCGAAAGTCCTGATGTGAATTCTTCTAAAGCCCAGAAACAGCCGAAGGGCGGCAATCCCACTAATCCAGCGCTACCGACAATAAACGACATTGCGGATACTGGACGTTTTCCCCACAAACCACCGAGAGAACGGACATCCTGAGTGATACTATTCCAAACTACCGAACCGATACTCATTACCAACAAACCCATTGCCAATGTATAGGCAAACATTAATGTCAGGGCGGTTTCGGTTTGTCCGGTGCCAACAGCGATAAATACTAAGCCCATGTATGAGCTGACTATATAGGAAAGTGTGCGCTTGATGTCGATTTGGGCGATCGCAATTAAGGAAGCACCAACCGCCGTCGCAGCACCTACAATAATAGTTGTCTCAAGTCCGATCGGCGACAAAGCAATCACCGGCTGCAATTTAATCAAAATCCAAGCACCAGTCTCCACGACTACGGTGTTCCGCAAAATCGTAGCCGGCAGGGGGCCCTCCATTGCCTCATCCAGCCACAGGTGCAAGGGAAACTGAGCGCATTTGCCCATCGGGCCGGCAATCAAAGCTAAGGCCAACAAAGTCGCCACAGTGGGGTCAACCTTTGCAGTCTGGGCCCACACAGCCAACTCGTCAAAATTCCAAGTTCCAGCCAGCGGCAGAATTGCGACTACTCCCATCAACAGAAATAAATCTCCTACCCGCTTGGTTAAGAAAGCATCGCGAGCTCCTGTCACCACCAAAGACTGATTGAACCACAGCCCGATTAGCAGGTAAGTCCCCAACGTGAGAACTTCCAAAATCATGTAACTGAAAAACAGGGAATTGCACAACACTAAGCCGCACATCCCCGCTTCAAACAGCCCCATCAGGGAAAAGAACCTAGCCCAGCCCCAGTCCATTTCCATGTAACCGATGGCATAAATCTGTGCCAAAAAGTTCAGTCCGGTAATCAAAACTGTCGCCCCAACGGTGACACTAGAGATTTCGACGGGAATGGTTAAGTCTAAACCTGCGACATTCAGCCAGGGAATGAACTGCTGTTGCGCGGGCTGATTCCAGATAGCTGTGAGGGCGATGACACCGTGTACGAAAGCAAAGAATGTTAAGATGGCGTTCACATAACCGGATGGTCTTGGCCCCGTGCGGCGGGTGACAGCGGGAAACCACAGCATCGATAGAACTCCGCCGATGAGTGGATAGCAAGGTATTAACCAAACGGTCTGGAGTAGGATTTGAGCCATTGGCATTACCTGAAAATGTTACAAAACTTTAAAAATCTGAGAATAATTCCGATCGCACTGACTAAAGTAGTGGAAGCCAGAATCTAAGAATTATAGGCTATTTTGGCGTCAGTCTTCTAGTTACTCGTTGTTTTGAGACTAGGCGCTTCAGCATAGACTTATTAATTTTATATTAAGTCTTGCGTTAAATTTTCATATTTCTGATTAAGCATATTTATAGGTACCGATAAACTGCCCTTATAGGTATTTATAGGGACGGATTGTAGGGACACTCCAAGAGCCCATAGGTGTCAACTTAAGCTGTGAGTTCGCCAGTCCTCTCGCCAGTCCGCCAGTCCGCCAGGGAATCAATTCCCTGTCTAATAGCGAAAGTCCTCTAAAAGAGGACTAATGAGTTTTTCAGTCCTCTTTTAGAGGACTTTCGCTTTGAGGCAGGGGTTTCAACCCTTGCCGGACTATCGGTTGTACCTTAATTTGACACTAATGGGTACGACGGCGTGTCCCTACCTCTGCTGACCTGAAAAGCTGTATATTTGAAAATCTTAAAACCGTTCAATTTCCCAAGCTGCTTCGGGAAGTTTGGCTTGGCGCTGTCCGATCGCCCTTGACCTCACATTCATTAGACCGATCGGCGTATTGAAGAAGTCTACCAGATCCTTAGACGCGATCGCTGCGATCGGCAATTCCTTCAACAGCCACCTCACCAGCCGATACAAATATTCCTGTGTTGTCAATTCTCGCATCAAATCAACACCGTGGAGTTCGTGCAAATATTTATTAGATTCGCCGTACCGATACCATTGACTTTGTAACTGTTTTATGGTATTGCGGTGGCGGTGTCGGACGATCGCATTTTCGGCAAAATCCAACTTATAGGATGTTTCTCGCAAAATCCGCCAACACAAATCCGCATCGCCACCACTCGCAAGGTACGGGCGAAATAAACCGACTTCTGCTAAAACTTGTTTGCGTACAGCTAAATTGGCAGTTTGGCCGTAAGCACAAAAAGGATGAGTCAGAGTATGTTTTTGAGATAAAGTATTTTGGCGATCGGCGTGTTGTTCTAAAATAGTTTTACCAGGTAATGCGAGTATTTCCCCGGCGGAAAGCGCGATTTCTGGATTGACGAAGGGTTTAACTAAATTTTCCAACCAGTCAGATTCTGGGCGACAGTCTGCATCGGTAAAGGCAATTATTTCGCCTTTTGAACTGTGAATGCCTTTATTGCGGGCGGCGTAGGAACTTTGAATCTGGTTTTCGGTGAAGTGGCGAATGGTTATTCGATCCGAATTGCCTCCCCCCCTTACCAAGGGGGGGACTGAGGGGGGGTTCGAGTTTGTGGCTGTTTGGATAATTGCTAAAGTGCGATCGAGACTGTTGTTGTCTACTAAGAGATATTCTACCTTGTCTGGTGGATAAGTTTGCGATCGTAAACACTCGATTAAATCCGGCAAATCCGCCTCGCCGTTGTAAATTGGCACTACCACCGAAACTTCCGGTAAAAACATTTGCTGTTAATTCAGTTATAAATTATAACTTCATTGCTTGCAACGGGCAAGATGCCCGTTCCACAACTGCATTCAGTTCTTGTGGAACAGGCATCTTGCCTGTTGCTTCATCGTGGAACAGGCATCTTGCCTGTTGCTTCATCGTGGAACAGGCATCTTGCCTGTTGCTTCATCGTGGAAAGAATAGTATAAAATATCTCTTACATCCCCTGCACAATCCCTTACCGAATCCGCAGTCAACTATTGCCAGTCAATATCAAAATCATTAACACTAACACTATGTTAGTCAAATAAAAGATACCAACAACCTGAGTTTCCAGCCAGCCAGACAGTTCTAGATGATGGTGCAGCGGAGCCATTTTTAACAGGCGTTTGCCGATGCCATCCGGGCCTTTTGTAGCTTTGTAATAACCTACTTGAGCAATTACTGACAGCGTTTCAATAAAGAAAATTCCGCTGATAATTAATAATATCCAAAGGCTATTAGTTAATAAAGCTACCGCAGCCAACGCACCGCCCAAAGCTAAAGCACCTGTATCGCCCATAAACACGCGGGCTGGATTGCGGTTGTGGGCTAAGAAACCGAGACAACTGCCGCTGATGCAGGCGCAAAATATCATTAATTGTGGTGAAGTTGAAGCTACAGATGCGCCTAATCCTAAAAGTGCGATCGCACCTAAGCCACCCATCAATCCATCAACGCCATCAGTAAGATTAGTAGCATTGCTTTCAGCAACTAACACAAAACCAGCCAGTGGCCAAAACAGTAAACCTAATGGCAATACCCAACCGAAAGGCAAAGCAATATTCGTAGAAATAGCTGGATAGTGTAACATCAGCCACAGACAAAATAGAGCAGCAAAACCCACTTGCAAAGCCAATTTCATCCGAGGTGAGATACCTTTATTCGACTTGCGGCGGAGAATTTGCCAGTCGTCTAACCAGCCAATGAAACCATAAGCCAAAGTTAAAGCCGAAACTGCCACAACATCTGAGTTAAACCTAGACCAAAGTAAAGCGACTGCAACTCCAGCCGGTACAAAAAATATGCCTCCCATTGTCGGGGTTCCCGCTTTTTTCAAGTGGGCTTGGGGGCCGTCTTCGCGAATTACTTGTCCTGCTTTCATTCGCTGGAGTACGGGTATAACTACATAACCCAAACCCGAAGCGACTAAAGCACAAACAACTAGCGGAATGAACAGTGATGCAGGTGAATTCAAAAATCTACCCGCAGCCAAATCTAAACCGATAGCTGCAATGCCTAGCCCCAAACACAGTGACAAGAATAAATTCTTGCCTGTAAGTTTAAAAGGCATACTCAAAGAAACTTTTTCATCCAAAAAGTTATCCATAAAACTCCTCACCACACACCATTTGATAGCAATAAATTAACAGTTGGAAAGTCTGGGTATGGCACTAGCTATTGGGAAGTTATTAGTTTTTTCTTCCCTTTCGCGAGTTGACTCCTGCACCCTAGTAGTTACTATTCGTCGCCTGTAGCGGTATCCTCTTCTGCTTCATCGTCCAAATCATCGTAAGGATTGTCATCAACGGCCATCAATTCGGAGATTTCTTCTTCGTGCAGATAGTCCGGTTCTTGGACATCCCTTGCTATCAGGCGATTGTTAGATTCCAACCAATCCAAAAGGGAAGCTTGCTGCTTTAAAGGAATTACATCAGCAGGGAGATGGCGGGGTATTTGACGCAGAGAGGGGTTGTACATAATTCTCGGTTTTTAAACACAAATAGTCGATCGACTTGAGGATATTTGCTAACTGACTAATCTTTCGATTTAGCCTCACAAATCGGGTATTTAGCAGGGCTAAAGCATTATACCACAGGCTCCCTTTGGTTCCGGATCGAGGTACGATGGGATATGGTCAAGGCGATTTAACGCTTCCTTGGGCGCTAGATTAGCATAAAACTCGCTCTTAGTCATCCTCATTTTGTAGTAATATTTTAATTTGAAATCAGAATTTCCAAGATATCGCCGGATACATTCGCATACATTCGGACATATTGCGATCGACTCCATAGTCGAACCCACCTACTCTACACATCCAGTCTCAAAAGCTAAAACTCTTTGAGAGTAAAGCTTTTATCAGTTCTGGGCGATCAAAAAATTCCCAGTTAAAATCTCTACAACTTGCGTCAAGGACACGAAATTTCAGGATGGACATAACGGCGGCGGTTTTATATAGCAAAGACGGTTATGACACTGGCGGAAAAAGGCTTCTGGGGCGTCATTCAGCCGGAGAAGGATTTCTCAAAAGCTTAGTCCAACACGGAACTGCTGACTATCTCTACTGTTGCGCCGACAGCGAAGCAACGTTTAAGGAGTTTTGTACCCGCATCCAACCCTGGCTTTCCCAATCTCGGAAAGTCCGGTGGATTCAGGCAGATCGACCCGATTTGCTATCTCAACCTGGTACAATTTATCGACCAGATCCCGCCCTTGCAGATATGGTTTGGGCGCGCAGATTTGTTGACCAGAGGGCCTACAGCGTTTGCGGCGTTACCCACACGATCGCAACTAAGTATGTCATGGATGCGATCGGAAATTTAGTCACCGCACCCGTACAACCTTGGGACGCCCTCATCTGCACCTCCGCCGCCGTCAAAACAACAGTAGAACAAGTTATGACGGCCTGGGGTGAGTATCTATCGCAGCGTACAGGCGGTAAATCTAAAATTTTAGTCAAATTGCCGATTATTCCCCTCGGAGTGGATTGCAGCGCGTTTCCGCAGGGTGTGGATGCACTGAATCTTCGCCGCCAACAGCGACAAGAACTCGACATTTCTCCCGACGATATAGTTGTGTTATTTGTCGGCAGATTAACTTTTTCTGCCAAAGGTCATCCAGTACCAATGTACATCGCACTGGAACGCGCAGCGCAACAAACCAAGACTAAAATTCACTTAATCCAAGCCGGTTGGATCGAAGATCCGAGAGAAGAATCCGACTTTAAAAATAGCGCCAAAGTATTTTGTCCCTCAGTAAATACTATTTTTTTAGACGGGAGAAATCCCGAAATCCGAGTAAATATTTGGTCTGCTGCCGATATTTTCATGTCCCTTTCCGACAACATTCAAGAAACCTTTGGACTAACGCCAATTGAAGCGATGGCGAATGGATTGCCGGCCATTGTTTCAGATTGGAATGGATACAAAGAATCAGTACGCCACGAAATAGATGGTTTCAGAATTCCCACACTCATCCCGCCGCCAGAATCTTGTTTAGATTTAGCGCTAAATTATCTCGATGGTAGTTTGAATTGGCCGACTTACATGGGTCACACTTCCCTAGCCACAGCAGTTGATATTGATGCTTGCACTAACGCTTTGTGCCAATTAATTGCAGACAGTGAATTGAGAAAGCGGATGGGAGAAAATGGTAGACAAAGGGTGAGAGAGATTTATGATTGGAAAGTGGTAATTGCAGCTTATGAAGAGTTGTGGCGGGAGTTAGCAGAAATTCGCGTTTCTGCACCGGAATCTGTGCCTTTGAAAGCAGGAATGCCACCTTGTCCCCTAAGCGACGATCCGTTTCGGGTGTTAAGCCATTATTCGACTAGAACTTTAAGCAATGAGATGATGTTGAGTCTGGGGGGAATAGCCACACCGGAACTTTTGAAGCAGTTACAGACAATTTGGTTTACCAGCTTCGGTCAAGACCGGAGAATATCTGTTAAAATTCAGATGGAGATGTTAAACACAATTAAACAACAGGGTGCTGTCAGTGTTGGGGAAGTTATCAGATGCTATGCCAAAAACGAGCAAGAATTAGCATACCTGTATCGAACTCTACTTTATTTAGTGAAGTTTGATATCTTAGTTGTTGGTTATTAGTTATTGGTTATTTGCCGTACCCTGAGCGGAGTCGAAGGGTCGAAAGGGTTATCGGTTATTGGTTATTTGTAGCAGTCAACAGCCAACAGTCAACAGCCAACAGCCAACAGCCAACAGTCAACAGCCAACAGTCAACAGTCAACAGTCAACAGTCAACAAAATCATGATTGGAAAATCTGAACTATTAGAAATAATTGCGGGTAAAAATCGTGGTTTGCTGGCGACGGCTAGCGACAAGCAAGCGATCTTAAGTGCGATCGCCCAATTGGAAGATTTCAACCCCACACCACGCCCTGTCGAAGCCGCAGAGCTTTTAAATGGTGATTGGCGGTTACTATACACCACCAGCCGCGCACTGCTGAATCTAGACGGTTTTCCACTGTTAAAACTGGGTCAAATTTACCAATCTATCCGAGTTGCAGAATCTAAAATTTACAACATAGCCGAGCTTTACGGCTTGCCTTATTTGGAAGGAATAGTTAGCGTAGCAGCCAAGTTTGAACCGACTTCAGAACGTCGAGTGCAGGTAAAATTTGAGCGGTCAATTTTAGGTTTACGCAGCTTGATTGGCTATGAATCTCCCGTCAAATTTATCAATGAGATTGAGTCGGGTAAAAAGTTCGTTGCTGTCGATTTTGCGATCGAGGCGCGAGAACAGCAGGGATGGCTAGATATTACTTATTTGGATAGCGATTTGCGGATTGGGCGCGGCAATGAAGGAAGTGTTTTTGTATTGACAAAAGAGTGATTTGTTATTGGCTGTAGGGGCGGGTTTTACCAACCATCATCACCTCAAACAAAAAATCTCAAAAACCCGCCCCGGCCCCATTGGTTCATAAACAGACTCCTACAGGTAGATGGGGATTTTCCGTTGGGTGGGGGCGGGTTTAAAAGACGATCGATTTTAGACAATTATTGTCGGTAAAACCCGCCCCTACTTATATAATAAATTCGAGCCGTTGGGTGGGGGCGGGTTTAAAAGATGATCGATTTTAGACAATTATTGTTGGTAAAACCCGCCCCTACTTATATAATAAATTCGATAAACACCGCATCAAAATCAAAGAAACCGGGTTTTTTCCGGTTTTTGCGGTGTGTAACGAATATTTTCGCAAAAACCCGGTTTCTGGATTTGCTCAACATCAAAATCAAAGAAACCGGGTTTTTTGCGGTTTTTGCGGTGTGTAACGAATATTTTCGCAAAAACCCGGTTTCTGGGAACCCAAAGGGATAGCTATTCCCAAGGAAAACCCGGTATCACATCATCAATTTCCGCCATAATTTGCATTGTCTCTTTCATGGCAACTACGACGCGCTGATAGTGCAGAACCTCATCAAAAGATAAACTGCGATTTGCTTTTTTGCGGTCTTTAAGCCATTTATCCAACACTTGATATCCACCTATTTTAAACCCCCATACTTCGGGGAAAATACCTTCAAAATATTGCTGTTTGTTAATATAAACCCGCCGTTCCGATTCATTGTAAGTAACTTGAGTAACAGCATTATCGCCGCTAACAGGATATTTAGTAATTACCTTATTTAATTTTTTCGATTTCATCAAGTGCAGTTCTACCAATTCCTCACCTTTTTTAGCGAGGGTTTGAAAAAGTTCATTGTCGGAAGTTAAGGGTAAGCGGGGAAAGTCTATTTTCAGGAATTCTGCATAACGCTGGCGGTAGGTAGGACTGTGAAAGACAGAATATGCGTAATAAAAGATTGCTTCGGGAGTTGGTATATAGCCTAATTTTTCACGAATCGCACTGAGAAAGTTTTGGGAGAAATTGGGAGTGCGATCGGTGAATAAATTACCCTGTTCGTTTTCAGTATCGGGGTAAAGGTAAAGAGGAAATAAATAGTTAACTTCTTTGAGAGATACTGTATGATGTTGGAGCAACTGTACCGTACAAAATAAATGCTCCCATTCTCCTATTTCAATGGAACGTGAAGTAGCCAGAGCTAAGTTCTCTCCTTGGAGAATGTGACGCATTACTTCAAAGCGAGGCATACACAGAAATCCTTTTGTTTTTCCCGTATAGTATGTATAACGTTGGTCAAAAGGACGGTATAAGATAGGAACAATCTTAGAATCGTCAAGATTATTCCTGCGTAAATCATCTTGAGCAAGTGACACTTGCCAATCTCGCGAATCTTTCCCCAAATCGTATTTGTTGCGAGCTTCCTCAACAGGAAGTGACACAAAATCTTTAACTGTTTCTTTTACTTCTTCAACTGACCATTTGATTGTCATATCATCCCTAGCAGTTACAATACCAACAGAATTTACAGGCATGATATCTGTGATTTTCCAGCCGTCGTTATACTCAGCAAATAAATCTCGATTTTGCGGAATCAATAAATAAAAAGGTGATTGAGGATGAATTATTTTCCATTCAGTTGAATCAACATCTAGGAAATTTAAAGCTTCATATTTAGAAGTACGACTTCCCCACAAGTCTGCATGATGAACTTTTGCAGGAGTAGACTTACCAGGTTCTTTGATAAAAATACCAATACTGACTCCCTGCTGAATATCAAACACATTTTGGTCAGGCGAACCATCGGGAGAAACTTCTTTCTTTTTAGAATTACCGTGCAAATCTAAAACATAAATATCAGTAAAAGTTTGCATCAAATTTTGACGCATTCCCCGAAAAGTAGGATTATCGAGATAACCGTGATTAGTCACAAAAGCCAAAACACCAAATCCAGTTTGACTGACTCGCCACTGTCCGAAACGAATAAATTTTACATAATCATCTTGCAGCCATTTAGAATTGCGTTCTTTCAGCGGTACACCATCCACATAATAGTAATCTTTTACCAATCCTGCTATCCATTCACTTTTATTAGCAGAATGACCAGAATAAGGCGGATTTCCCAACACAACCATCACCGGTACATCCCGCTTAATTGCTGAAGCTTCATTAGCTTCTTGCGCCACAAATTGAGCAAAGAGAACCTCTGATTTTTTTAAAGCTTCATCTAATGTATTCGTGAGATAAACTCCTAAACGCTGCTTGTTTCTAAACTCATAGCCGAGATTTTGCAGTTGCAAACCGAGTTTGAGGTGTGCGATCGCATAGGGAGCCATTAACAACTCAAAACCAAATAATCGGTTTAATAAATTCTCCTGTACATACTGATTCCAACTTCCAGATATTCCCATATCTTCCAAGTTTTGATAAATGCGATCGACAACTCCATAAAGGAAAGTACCCGTCCCCGTTGCGGGATCTAGAATTTGAACTCGTGGCTGTTGCGTATCTGGATTTTTGCTATTATCTGCCAATCCTAAAGGCAGATTAAAACGGTTTTTCAGGATAGCATCGACAGAGCGAACAATATACGAGACAACGGGTTCAGGAGTATAATAAACGCCGCGACTTTTCCGCAAAGCAGAATTATAAGCTGCAAGAAAGGTTTCGTAAAAATGAACAACTGGATCGGATTGGCGAGTGCGACTACCAAAGTTTTCGAGAATAGCAGTCATGTCAACTCGCCCTAGTAGCTCGACTAAATCATCTATTGCCCAGTTAATTTTACTGAGTAAATCCGTCTCGATAATACTGTTAAATAATCGCCGCAAAAACGGATTAGTGGCTGGGATGTACGTGCCCGCTGTCCGGCGGTCAAAAAGTTGATTTCCGGGATTTTGAGCGTGACCAACTCGCGCCGCAAATAAACCATAGGAAATAGTTTGAGCGTACATATCGGCAAAAGCCGCATCATTGAGGTCGGGCAGTAATATCTCATTAAAGCCACGCTTGAGTTGATGTAATTCTCCGGTTTCAGTTTCGATTTGCAAAGCTGATTCTGTAGCGAGTAAAATTGATTTGGTTAATCGCGCCATCTGTTTTGCCAAATCTTCGGGACTGTTAATCGGAGTACCAGTGTAGTTAAGAAATCCCTCGATTAGTTCAATAGTTTTGTCAGGGTGGCGGAGTAGAATGCTGTCACCATTTCTTTCGGCTAAAACTGCGGTCAATCTGACTTTCCCCTCAACATACCAGCGAAACTCTAGATAATTCGTGAGAATTAAATTACCGTTTAACGATTCTCGATATCGCTGCAACTGTTCGGTTTTTTCAATAGGATTCAAATCTAACCCGACATCCTTAGCTTCCACATAACCGACGAGTAAATCCTTGCGCCTGACAGTAAAATCGGGAACACCAGCTTTATTACCTTTTTCTTCTATAATTGCTGCGAGACTAGCAGCCGGATTATCGAGTAAATTCTTGATAGTTGGGTAATGGGTGCGCTCGCTGCCCCGCAGTAGATTGCTCTGAATTGACTGGATGTAGGTATCAAAACGCATTGGCTTCGCCGTTAATGGTATTGATAATTATATAATAGTCAGTGTAGGGCGATCGCCCGTTCATCCAAAAAATCTAACTGAAGTGCGATCGCTCTAAATCTTTCTCAATTTTTTACGCAATTATCGATAGAACCATCAGGGGCATAAACAGTTACACATTTTCCGAAGAAATCTATATAATCAAGTTAACTGACTTAAAAAAATGTATGACAACAACAACTGTAGTAGACATCGGGACTTTAATTATCCGCGATCGCAACCTTCGAGGCGGCCGTCCGATTATTGCTGAAACTGGTACTTCTGTCCGCCGCATCGCCGTTTTGTACAAACAGGGTAACAGTGCGGAAGAAATTGCTAGGCTGATGACTCACTTATCGATCGCACAAGTTTATGCAGCTTTAACATATTATCATGCTAATCGATCAGAGATTGATACAGATTTAGCTGAGGAACAAGCAGCTTACGAACAGTTAGCAGAGTTACACTACAAAAACCTCAAGACACAACTGGCGAACAATTGCGTCGCTTGCTAAAAATTATAGCTAGCAAATCCGCAGAGGAAATGTACAATCAAGTCGAGTTTTTAAGTGCTTGGGGTGAAGGATAAGCGATCGCACTCTTACCCCAAAAATGCCATCGCCCTAATTTATCCGCGTCCATCTGCGTCATCCGCCTCAATCTGCGGTTAAAAAAAAGATTAATTGCCTAGCTTACAATTATCAAAAATATCATATATAAAATCAGACACAAAAAATGTTTAGACTCTCCCAAACCCAACTCAAAATCCTCGAAGAATGCCCCCGCAAATTTCAGCACAGCTACCTAGAACTCCTCGCCACCCACTCCCCCCCAGAACACCAAGCAAAACTCGAATGGGGTAGCCGATTTCACCTACTAATGCAGCAGCGAGAACTCGGATTATCGATCGCATCCATCGGCCAACCAGACACCGAAATCCAACGCTGTCTCGTAGCATTTGTCAATAGCGCGCCCGAACTTTTCACCCCATCAGAAAATGACAACAAAACCTTCCGCCAAGCCGAACACGTCCGCACCCTAATTTTCCAAGACTACCTATTCACCGTCATTTACGATTTATTAATAGCAGAACCCAAGCAAGCTCAAATTCTCGACTGGAAAACCTATCCCCGCCCTCCAAAATCGCAGTTTATAGCCCAAAGTTGGCAAACACGACTCTATTTATATGTGTTAGTAGAAACCAGCGACTATTCGCCCGCACAAATCTCCATGACATATTGGTTTGTCCAATTGCCAGGAGAAGAACCGCCACAAAGCCTCACATTTACTTATAATCAAATAGAGCACGATCGCACAAAACAAGATTTAACCAACCTCCTGCACCAGCTAACCGACTGGCGACAGCGCTATAGCGACAAAGGCGAATTCTTACCCCAAGTAGACATCAGTTCCCATCTTTGCAACTCCTGTCAATTCGCCACTCGCTGTCACCGCACCCAAGACACCAAAGCTTCCTTAGCAAATCTTGCTGTAGAAACTTCCATAGATTGGCTACCAAATATTGCTATAATCGATGAAATATTTATTTAATAGTCAACTATACCAGTCGCCAAGTCTATACGGTTACTGAGCGTAGTCGAAGTGTCCTAAGTATTTTGGCGGTTGCTATATCTTTGAGATTATTCGCTACACTCAGAATGACAAAATATCGGAATCTAAAATCGGATGACACAAACATCTCAAAACTGGCAAACTCAACCCTCTCCCCAACCCCCAGCTTGGCTAATCCAAGCTGTCAACAAACACGCCCCCGAACTCCCCGGAAAATATGCCGCCGCACTTCTCTGGTGTAGAGGAATCCAAAACCCAGAACAAATACCCGGATTCTTAAATCCCAAACTTTATCAACCAGCAAGTCCCTGGGAATTCGGGCAAGAAATGAACTGGGCGATAGACAGAATTCAGCAAGCACGAAACAGCGGTGAAAAAATAACAATTTGGGGAGATTTCGATGCTGATGGTATTACCTCAACCTCAGTTTTGTGGGATGGATTGGGAGAGTTTTTTGCTCAAAATGACCGACTAACTTATTATATTCCCAACCGCTTAACCGAGTCTCACGGTCTGAATGTTCCAGGAATAGACAACTTAGCAAAATCGGGAATTAGCCTAATTATCACCTGCGATACTGGTAGTACAAACATCGCCGAAATCGAATATGCCAATAGTTTAAACATAGATATAATTATTACTGACCATCATACCTTGCCGGACGATCGCCCTCCCGCAACAGCCATCATCAATCCCCGCTACTTTCCGCCAAATCATCCACTCTTTCACCTATCCGGTGTCGCCGTAGCCTACAAATTAATCGAAGCATTATATCAAACTTTGCCAGATATCCCGCAGCGTCCTTTACAAGACTTATTGGAGTTAGTCGCGATCGGGCTAATTGCCGATTTAGTCCAACTCACAGGAGACTGTCGCTACCTAGCACAATTAGGCATAGAACAACTACAAAAACAAATAAACAATCCCACTCGTCCGGGAGTTGCAAAATTGCTCGAACTGTGCAAGAAAAATGGCGATCGCCCCACGGACATTTCCTTCGGCCTCGGCCCCCGAATCAACGCCGTTAGTCGCATCCAAGGCGACGCCAGTTTCTGCGTAGAACTCCTCACCAGCCGTGACAAAAAACGCTGCGAAGAACTAGCACTTTTAACCGAAATTGCCAACTCCCGACGCAAATCTTTACAAAAAGATGTTGCCAAAGATGCAGCGGCAAAATTAGCCCAACTTGACCTATCTACCACGAGTGCGATCGTCCTCGCTGACCCCCAATGGGCCGTAGGAGTATTAGGATTAGTAGCAGGACAAATCGCCCAAGAATACGGCCGCCCTGTAATTCTATTCAGCACAGAAGGAACAGCAGAAATCAACGAAAGTCCTCCAGAAACAGAATTTATCGAATCCTTCGACATCGCCGATTCAGAACCAGAATTACCAACAGATACTCAATCGAAAACTTGTGCTGAGCGAAGCCGAAGTATCCAAAATCCAAAATCTAAAATTGCCCGTGGTTCTGCCCGTTCTGCAAATCAAATTGACCTTTATCAATTAGTTAAAGACCAAGCACATTTATTGGATAGATTCGGCGGTCATCCCTTCGCGGCAGGCTTGAGTCTCCCCGTTGAAAACATCCCCTTATTTACCGATGCCGTAAATCAGCAACTGCGACAAAAATACAGCACTGAAAGTTTAACATCCGCCCCCGTTCAAGCCGACCTGACAATTAGTGTTTCTGAATTAGGAAAAGAGTTATTTCAAGAACTAAAATTGCTCGAACCCTGCGGCATGGGGAATCCTGCACCTAAATTGCTAATTGAAAACTGCTGGTTTGAAAATGTTTGGAATCAAAAAATCAAAGATTTGAAAGGACAAAAAATAGAATATATCAAAACACAATTTACAATTTGGGATGAATCTAGCAATGGGGGATTTCGCGGGATTTGGTGGGGACATTACCAAGATGAGGTTCCTCAAGGTCGGTGTGATGCTGTAGTGGAACTAGACTTTAATACATATGAAACAAAGTATGAAGTGCGGCTGATAGCAGTGCGTTCCCGTAAGGTCGAAAACCAAATCAACCCGACCCATCAAATAGATTGGATCGTAGACTGGCGCAATAGAAATAACGATGAAGAGTTATTAGCAGCTAACATAAACTTAGGATCTCAAATGCCAGGAGAAAATTTAGTTGATAATTCAGAAATATGCGATCGCCAAAACTCCCTGATCCTCCAAGAATGCCCCGCAAGTTGGGACGAACTACGAATCTGGTTTAGACAAGCACGGCACAATCAACAAAAACTGGCTATGACCTATACCCTACCCCCAACCGTACCCCCAGTGCAAATCTGGGAACAACTAATCGGCATCGCCAAATATCTCAGCCGCACCACCAAACCAGTCACCAGACAACAACTCCGCCAAAAACTCGGCATCAGCGACACATCCCTGCAACTGGGATTCAAAACCCTAACCTATCTTGGTTTCAAAGTCAATTATCGCGATCGGGCTTTTCACATCACCAGACAATCCGAAACCGGAAACGCCCAAAAAACCGGGAATAAAGGAGACAAATTCCTCCAACCCTTATCTTCTAACTCATCTAGCCAACTCGCCCACTCCGCAGCGCAATTCCTAGCAGCAGTCTCAGAAGAACAATTCCGGCGCAAATATTTCTGTGAAGTACCCCTGTCCACTATTCAATCTATCGCCAGAGAGACTTTTTTTTCAGAAGATTCCACAGCAATTCCCTTGTGAACTACCCAATACTCATCGCTACGCGCTCTTAGTGTGGGCTTCCCAATTCAAGGGCAACAGCCTCGACATTAGTGGACTTGCGCCCATACTGTTTTGGTCTTACATTGCCTCCAAGGGTAGTAACGCTGGTTCCCAACGCCAATATCCGTAAGCCTTCATTTTTGATATTGATTGCTGCATTAATGTCTCTGTCGTGTCGCTTGCCACAGTGGACACAGTTAAATTCACGTACCGATAGATCCATTTTTGGCAACGACAGTAGAGTATTGGAACACAGGTGAGACGAGGGAAAAAAGCGACCTACCTCTAGATAAACTTTACCCTCTGCTTCTGCCTTGTATTTGAGCATAGTGCAGAACATGGACCAACCAGCATCACTGATGGATTTAGCCAGATTATGATTTTTCACCATGTTCTTTACTGCCAGATTTTCGACCACAATAACTTGGTTTTGGTTAACTATCTTACGGGATAGCTTGTGTCGAAAATCGACCCGGACTCTAGCTATTTTTGCATGAACTCTAGCTACAGCAAGTCTAGCCTTGCGACGTTTATTAGTAGTTTTATCCTTCTTCCTGGATAGCTTACGCTGTTTGCGTTTGAGATTGCGCTCATACTTCTTGAGATGCCGAGGGTTCTGGTATTTAGAGCCATCAGAGGTAACTACAAAGTCTAGCAAGCCAAGGTCAATGCCAATAGCCTTACCATCTTCATGGGACTCTGGAGTTTCGATACCATCATCCATCAACAACGAGGCATAATAACAACCATCAGGCATTCTAGATACCGTTACAGTTTTTAATATACCAATACAATCGCGATGAATCTTAGCCTTAACTATTCCAAGATTGCCGGGGAATTTAATCTTAGCATCGTTCAGAACTTTAACGTTCTGAGGGTATTGTATGGATTGTCTACCCTGAGGTTTTTTGAAGGTTGGGTACCCGCCTCGACCATCAAAAAAGTTGATAAAAGCTTGAGACAGATTAAGTACGGACGACTGGAGACATTGAGAGTAGCATTCTTTCAGCCATTCATGCTCAGTCTTCCAAATGGGGAGCTGTTTCTTCATCGTCAAAGCTGATATGCCCTTCCCAGTGTCTTTGTAGGTTTGGGACATGGTAGCCAGAGATTGATTCCACACCCAGCGAACACAGCCAAAGGCCTGCGCCAAATGACTTTGTTGCTCGATGCTTGGATAAATTCTGACTTTGACCGCCTTCAACACAAGAATATTTATCGCAGTTACCATAACCATGATCACAAAAAATAAGTCAATGGTCAATCAAGGAAGTTGCGATGCCCTGAGCGTAGTCGAAGGGTTCGCCTTCTGATCCACCCGCCCATCTCCCGCTGGCTCTGACGAAAGCTTCTAGTGGACGGGTGGAATCGGCGGCTCACTCGCATTCATCAAGGGCGTTCATCCGAGGCGGATTGAGCGCGGGGCTTCTACTGGTTCAGCTAAAATAGAAACTATACCAACCTTCTTCCTTCTTCCTTCTTCCTTCTTCCTTCTTCCTGAAACGTTCCCTGAGCCCTTCGACTACGCTCAGGATAAACGCAGTCGTTGGGCCTTCTTCCTTCTTCCTTCTTCCTTCTTCCTTCTTCCTTCTTCCTTCTTCCTTAACCCCTATGCTGCTTTGTCCCCGCTGCCAGTTTGAAAATCCCAATCAAAACAAATTTTGTCAACAATGCGGAAATTCGCTAATTTACAAATTTTGCCAGCAATGCGGCACCCAAGTCGCTGTTAGCGCCAAAGAATGTCAGAATTGTCACACCACAACAGGTCAAGTGTGGCAGGCAATTATCTGCGGTCGATCGCATTTGCCAGCAGTCAGCCCAGACGAATTTCCAGAAATACCAGACATTGTTCCAGAAATTGCGCCCATAGCCCATTCCACCCCAGCCGAACCAATCGACGACCCATTCAACAGTCCCGAAATCGACGAAATGGGAGTCGTAAGTGCGATCGACCCAGAATCCTTTAAAACAAACCAAAAAAGCACTAATACACCATCAGACAGCGAAATAACCCTATCTCAAAGCAATTTCACAACCGCCCCAGAACCTGAAACCAGCCCGGAAATAGCAGACATCCCCCTCCAAGCTCCAGATTTCCCCATCCCCAACTCCCAAGATTTAATCCCTTCGCAGCCAGCAGGAACCTACCTAGACAGCCAGCAACGCTACCAACTCCTAGAAACCCTGCCACCGAGAAAGCCCTCCGACACAGTAGCCGTAGCAGTATTGGACTGTCAACCGCTGCAAATGTCACCCCTCAAAGCCTTTCTAGCAGCCAATTCTGCCAGCGTAGCCAAACGAGCCTCCCCCTACACAGCCGCAATCAAACCCAGACAAAACTTGACCGATTCCGCCCTAGAAAAGCTTTGCCAAGGTATAGCCGAACCTTATCTCGCTCTCCGCTGGGAATTCTCCCACAATCTGCCAGTCATTCACGATAGCTGGTCAGAAAACGAACAAGCAGTGCTCCTGTTAGAAGACTTCTCCCACTGGCCACCACTGATAGAACGCTGGAGTGAACCCGAAACTTCCACCCAGCAAATTTTATACTGGCTGCACGAAATGACAGAACTGTGGGCAGCCCTAGAACCTTGGGGTTGTCGCCAAAGTTTGCTGGAACTGACAAATTTGCGAGTTAACCCCGACTCTTTCTCCTCCTTGGCATCTTTGCGGCTGCAACGTCTCTATCCAGAACCCCCAGACTCAAACTTGCAACTAATAGATTTGGGGCAATTGTGGCAGGTAATATTTAATCAGTCCGATCGCACTCAGTTTGGCGCACTACTCGAACTCCTGCAACAAATGTATAGAGGTGAGATTCATACCATAGACGAATTGCGATCGCGCCTAGAAACCGTCCCCCTCGAACTCCAACCCGCACTAGCCGAAATCTCCACCCAGACACGCTTCCAACTTAGCAACCCCGACCAACCCAGTCCCGACCTTGGCGAAGTCCTAACCCTGCCCATGCCCGTCCAGATGTACCGCTTGGAAGACGCAGGTATTACCGATGTCGGACTCCAACGAGCTCACAACGAAGACTTCTTCAGCATCTGGACTCAAATCAACAAGCTCGAAACCTCCTTCGGCCGCACCTTCCAAACCAAAGGGCTGTACATTCTCTGCGACGGCATGGGCGGACACGACAGTGGCGAAGTCGCCAGTCAATTAGCCGCCGAAACCCTCAAAGAATTCTTTCAAACCAATTGGGAAAATCAACTACCTTCCTCAGAAACCATCCGCGAAGGAGTTTTATTATCAAACAAAGCCATCTTTGAAATCAATCAAAAAGAAAGTCGTTCCGGCAGCGGCCGCATGGGCACAACTTTAGTTACAGTCTTAGTTCAAGACACCCAAGTTGCCGTTGCCCACGTCGGTGACAGCCGCCTCTACCGCCTCAGAAAAGGACACACCCTGGAAAAAATCACCACAGATCACGAAGTAGGACAGCGCGAAATCAAACGCGGAGTTGACCCGGAAACCGCATATTCCCGCCCCGACGCCTATCAACTCACTCAAGCCGTCGGTCCGCGAGACAGTAATTTTCTGAAACCTGACGTGCTGTTTTTAGAATTATGTGAAGATACTTTGTTGATTTTGGCTTCCGACGGTCTGACAGACAATAATTTGTTGGAAACTAACTGGCAAAACTGTCTCGAACCCCTCCTGCACCCACAAGCTGATTTGGAACAAGGAGTTGCTAAGTTAATTGAACTAGGCAACAAACACAACGGTCATGACAATATCACAGCAATTGTGATTCGCGCGCAGGTAGGGGCATCAAGATTTTAGCCTTGTGATGCTGTCAACTTTCTCTTGGCAGCCCCCAAGCCAGCGGCCGCCAGAGTTAAACCCGCAATTGTTGCAGGTTCGGGAACAGCCTCTGAGTTTTCAGGGCTGGGCTTGATTTCCTCTACTATCAAATATCCGCCGTTGGTGGATTTTCCGTTTGATTGTCCAAAAGCTGATTGTATCCAACTAATTGTGTTTCCCCCTCCACCTAAACCCCCGCCAAATATTCCCAAAGCTGGCAGAGTGCGATAATTACCAAAAGCCCATTGATCTGCTAATTGAGCGATAATTCCACTGCGTGAAACATCATAGACAATTCGTGTTTTGATGGGATCGACCGCCGCCCACAGCAAAGGAGAAAGCAATGTACCCCCGCCCCCTGCACTCGCTTGAGACAAATTCCACGATCGCCCGAATACGGTTGCAGAAAAGCTTGTGAGCGCAAACCATTGATTGCTAGCTTTTATTTCTAGGGGCGGCAGTGAGAAGCTAGACAAAATAGTTTCTTGATAAGGAGTCGAGCCATCATAGCTGAAGGAGCCTTCACCTACTAGAGAGTTAGTGGAATCAAAAAAACTTAAACTAAAATTAAGTGAGGCCCCCTGTGCTGAGTTGACCCCAGTCAAGGCAAATCCCAGAACAGTAGCTGTCACAGCTACACCAAATTTACGTAAGATATTAGTCATTGTTCACCTAATTTTTGTGTTGTCAAGTTTTGAATCGAGCGGTTTTACTTTTAAACTCAATCTGCTTATGAGTAATATTACAGATGAATGCCGCCGATAAAAATTCGCAACTAAAATGTTTACCGAATCTTTAATAAAAATTACGATATTATAAAGATTTGATGAAATTAACGGCTGAAATAGGCGAATCAGCGTGTGTGTCCTTAGTTGCTTCTTGTTAAGAATGAAAAACTATAGGTTAAAACTTACAATAGTTTATTAATTTTTAATTTTTAATTGCTTTATGCCGCATACTCTAAACCTGTAAATTATCGATCGCCCGCCACTGCCAAAAAACGGATCTCAACCACATCAATTGAAAATGCTGCTGACCCTTTTAGATCCAGAACAAAATACCCCCTTGCAACAGTGGAGTTTTGAGAGCGAATCCATTGTTCGCATCGGCCGTTCTCCTGAAAATAACATTGTGATTCCCAATGCTCTAGTCTCTCGGATGCACCTGGAATTGCAAAGAATTAAAAGCGGTGTCTCCAGTCAGTGGTATTTAGTCAATTCTGGGACAAATGGCACTTTTGTGAATGGTATGCCCCTGTCTCAGGGATGGATATCTGACGGTGCTTTGATCCAGTTAGCACGGGGCGGCCCACTTCTGCATTTCCAAGTTACTACCATTGAACTTGGGGGCAAAATCGGAATGATGCCTCCCATGACTCGCCCCTCCCCGCTGTGCACCCACGCCGGGAACCCACCTGGTAATTTATTCTGCATTCACTGTGGCGAACCGGTGAAAGTCGATCGCACTGTGCAACACTACCAAGTGCTAAGAACTTTAGGTCAAGGCGGTATGGGGACAACTACTTTAGCCTGGGACAAAGAGAAAGCTAAAGCCCAAAAACCCGGAAGTTCCCCCGCAGATTCTCTGGTAGTTCTCAAGGAAATGAATGCTGACATGGCACAAATTGCCAAAGCTCAAGAACTGTTTGAACGAGAAGCCAAGACCCTCAAATTGCTCAACCATCCGGGAATTCCTAAGTTTTTCGACTTTTTTGTCGAGGGTGGCAAAAAATACTTGGTCATGGAAATGCTCCACGGCGAAGATTTAGAAAAACGCATCTATAACCGTGGCCCAGTTCCTCCCCAGCAGGCCATAGAGTGGATGATTCAAACCTGTGAGGTTTTGGACTACATTCACTCTCAAAAACCCCCCATCGTCCACCGGGATATTAAACCTGCTAATTTGCTAGTGCGACATCGAGACAATAGCATTTCGGTTCTAGACTTTGGCGCAGTCAAAGAAATTGGGACTCCCCCGGGCACTCGCATCGGCGTTGAAGGTTATACAGCGCCTGAGCAAGACCGGGGACAGCCTCTTCCTCAGTCAGATTTATATGCTATTGGGCCTACTTTAATTTTTTTGCTGACAGCAAGCAGCCCTCAAAAGTATTACGGTAAGATAGCTGGAGGTTATGGTTTTAAGCTCGAAAATATTCCCACCATCGTACCAAAATTGCGAGATATCATCTTGAAAACGACGGCTGCTAAGCCTGGGGACCGATTTCAAACCGCTAAACAATTAGCTCAATCTTTATCAGCTTGCCTTTGATGGATGTTGAAGGAAGAAGGAAGAAGGAAGAAGGAAGAAGCAAGAAGGAAGAAGGAAGAAGGAAGGCCCAACGACTGCGTTTATCCTGAGCGTAGTCGAAGGGCTCAGGGAACGCTTCAGGAAAGGAAGAAGGAAGAAGGAAGAAGGCCCTTCGAGTCCGCTGGCCCAAGCGCTTCAGGAAGAAGGAAGAAGTTATTTTTTCTCAATGCTCAATTCCTGACTATCCTGATTGTCCTGATTGTCCTGATTTTCCTTGTCGTCTTATTCCTCGTCCCAACCTTCTACAGCTAACAATTCGCCCACGGGGTCTTGCATGGAAAAGTCAAACTCTAGGAGTTGCTGTTTCCAGTAGGGCCATTCGTCGCCGTATAGCAGAGCAATCTTCCAAATGCTGTCTGTCGGTTTGATAATGTCAGACGTGACGAGAGATTGCACCTGACGCTGGAACTTAACCATCGGCTGTATAACCTGCTGGCTCATAATACCTCTTGAATTGTTTAAATCTTGTTTGATAGTCCCCAACTATTAAGGTATGGGGATTCTTGGTTCAAAGTTAATTAAAGTCGCCCTAGAAGGACGAGGCTTTTACCCAAAATTAGGGTAATTACAACTTCCCGGCTCTCACTTTTTGTCGCAGTTTCGCCAAGAACGGTCTCGCCAAGATACGTGTAGATTTTTTTCGGGAAGCCACATCTTCAACTTATATCGTAAACAAACCTGATAGTCAAGACTGACTGCAAAGAATTGATCATCTTTACAAGCCATTGCTATATGCTCCTAGGTGCTGAAGAAGCAAAATGTCTGCTCCCTTGGACGTAAACTGAACTTGTTTCACATTCCACACTGGGTTCGCTGTGAGAGTTTGGCGCAAACTGCCGAATATCGCTAGCTGTTGGCAGGTGGACAGGGAAGTTAAAGTACGTTTGGAGTTAGAGGAGACTCGCAAATCAATTATAGCCTTTTGACATACCTCCTCGTCTATCAGTCCGAAGATTCCTTGACGCTTCATCGCAACGCGCTCCGCAAGCGGTAGTCTTACCATCACTCCACGTCCGTTTAGAGTCTCCCAATGCCCTAGGGCGACTACCTATATTCTAGCATAAAGCCGTCATAGAAGACGATGGGCTCAGCCCAACGGCTGCGTTTATCCGCTCGCCCTTCGACTACGCTCAGATAAACTCCGTCGAAGTGACGGGGCTTGAATCCCAGTTTCTTGATCACTGTACTCGCAGCAAAGGTTGTCAAAAATTGTTGCATACTGTTCTTGATTATCGCTAAATGTCGATCGCACATTCTAAGCCGCCGGATACGGGCGCGCACAGGTAAGTTCCAAACTCATAGTCCGTCCTGATTCAGTAATTCTCAAATCTCAAATCTAAAATTGTATGACTTGGACTCGGCGCCACATTCTCACTCTGGATGATTTTACTTCGGACGAATACGACACGGTGCTGCAAACTGCCGCCAGCTTCCGGGAGGTACTCGGCCGTCGCACCAAGAAAGTGCCAGCTTTGCAGGGTCAAGTGGTGGCGAATTTGTTTTTTGAGCCTTCTACCCGGACTCGCAATAGTTTTGAGTTGGCGGCAAAGCGACTGTCGGCGGATACACTGAATTTTACCCCTGGTAGTTCTTCTCTGACGAAGGGGGAGACTATTTTGGATACGGCTAAGACTTATCTGGCGATGGGCACAGATTTGATGGTAATCCGGCATGGACAGGCTGGAGTTCCTAGCACAATTGCGTCGGAAATGGATCGATTGGGTTCAAGAGTCAGCGTTCTCAATGCTGGAGATGGTCAGCATGAACACCCGTCGCAAGGTTTGCTAGACCTTTTTACTATATGTTCTCTTTTGGATGCCGAAAGTCCGAGGCTAAAACTTTTAGCGGGCAAAAAAATTGCTGTTGTTGGGGATATTTTGCATTCGCGGGTGGCGAGGTCTAATATCTGGAGTTTAACGGCTTCAGGGGCGGAAGTTCATTTAGCCGGGCCGCCGACTTTGCTACCGCTATTGTTTGCTGAGTGTGGCAATGGTAGAGAAGGTAAGTTATTTTTGCACTGGCAGTTGGAACCTGCTTTGCAAGATGCTGATTTTGTGATGACTTTGCGGCTGCAAAAGGAACGGATGAGTCAGAATTTGTTGCCAAGTTTACGAGAGTATCATGCTTTGTACGGGATTACGCGCGATCGGCTAAAACTCTGCAAGCCGAATGTGAAGGTTTTGCACCCAGGCCCGGTTAACCGTGGCGTGGAAATTAGTTCTGATTTGATGGACGATACCCAATTTAGTCTAATTTCTCAGCAAGTTACGAGCGGGGTGGCGGTGCGAATGGCTTTACTTTACCTAATCGGTGGCGGCAAAGCTTAGAATTGCTGCTCTTATTAACAATAGACATCTCCTATAATTATTGTGGAACAGGCATCCTGCCTGTTCTTCAAAGGCTTTTTAGGAGATGTCTAATAATCGTTACCAGGCAGAGCTTGGTAACGATTAACAATCTTTCTAGCAATCTAAAATCGTCTAGTTAAGATTTAGTAAATCCACTTCTTAGATACCCAGCCGCCGCCTTCAATTTGGGCCCAGCCGCGTTTGTGACGACCGGTCAATGCGATATGGTCTCCGTTATGTAACTTGCCGATGACAGAAGAACAACGACTAGCATGGTGGCGGATGTTCAGTCTGCCACCATTGGTATCAACTTTGGCATAGTAGTTCTGATAACCACTACCACCACCACAGCCGGAGTAGCAACCACGTGCTTGGGCTTCGCCTGGGATACTCACGACAGATAGGGCTATTGCCATACTAGCAACGCCTATCCATGCAGAATTAGGAATTTTCAACCCCAACTCGTCTAAGGACTTGAGCTGGAGTTCAGACTCTGGAGATTCATAAGCAACAAAAGAGTGGCTCAATGCTAGTGCTTCCATAGTTTCCTCGTTATTGTTGTTAACTTTTTTGCGGTGGAGACTGAGTTGACATACCGATACTTTTTTGCTAACGTTTGTTAACAAATACATAAGTTGAGATCCGATCTCAACTAAGGCGTATCAACCAATGCCCGTAGAAATCTCTACAAGCTCTACACGGTACAGAGACATCTAGCAAATGTAAGAAACTGTTAGTAAATGTCAGAAAAAGTCCTACAGTTAATCAACCTCCTCGTCTATCAGGAGCGAGGATTCTTTGACGCTTCACCGAAACTTGCTACTAAGTAGTCTTACAGTCTCTCTACGTCCGTTTAGAGTCTCCCAATGCCCTAGGGCGACTAGCCAGATTATAGGATAAATCTCGGTAAAAGCCATCCTAGAAGGACGGGGCTTGTATCCGCATTTCGTTGGTCAAAAATTCAATTAACGGCCAGAACTATCAACTCCTGTGTCAGAAAAGGCACAACGAGATGTTAGGATCTTGCTTCTACCAAATATTAGCCAATTTCCCTGAATCCGACACAGGTACATCATGTCATTTAAGTAGCTTTCTGGCAAACAAAATCAATAAAGTTTACATTTGTTGCTCAAGATTTTGGGTAAGGAGTACCCCAGGAGGAGAAAAATTTCAAGTAATTGTGTCATTGCGATCGGAATTAAGTAATTTATTGGGATTCTAGATTGGTTTATGGATGTAGGAGTTATACTGCCGATCGCGTGAAGTTTGCTGATTGATCGGTTACAGTGCGATCGCCCAAAATTAGAGTCGCTCAACATCGATCGCGACTTGCTTTGTGTCAAGATAAATTAAGTTATCCAGAACTATTTTCACCCATTGACACTCTCAGGACTAAAGTCTCGCTCGTTTCCCACATCCCGTATTATTTTATGAATTCTGGCGCTGCTCTTTCCATCGACACAGTTCCTCAACGCAATGCTCAAGACAGTTTTGCCATTACTTTTGCTCCTTTATCTGTAGAGGAAATCTACAATTTGGCAGATGACGCGGCTAACGGAGCCGTGGTATTTATGAGCGGTACTGTCCGCAACCAAACTGAGGGTCAAGCTGTAGTTGCCCTAGAGTACCAAGCTTACGAACCAATGGCCGTGCGAGTATTCCAACAAATCGCCACCGAAATCCGGCGCCAGTGGGTAGATGTCAATCGAATTGTGATTCACCACCGTGTCGGACGGTTGCAGGTGGGGGAAATCAGCGTATTGGTCGCTGTTGGCTGTCCGCACCGGGACTCAGCCTTTGCAGCTTGTCAGTACGGGATAGATACGTTGAAACACAATGTTCCTATTTGGAAAAAGGAACATTGGGCTGATGGTTCTAGCAGTTGGGTTAATATTGGAGCGTGCGAAGTTAGTTGTTAGAAGGAAGAAGGAAGAAGGAAGAAGGAAGAAGGAAGAAGGCCCAACGACTGCGTTTATCCTGAGCGTAGTCGAAGGGCTCAGGAACCGGTTCAGGAAGAAGGAAGAAGGAAGAAGGAAGAAGGCCCAACGACTGCGTTTATCCTGAGCGTAGTCGAAGGGCTCAGGAACCGGTTCAGGAAGAAGGAGGAAATTCTGGGAGCATCCCATTTTTGCAAATATATCCGTAGGGGCGAAGCATTCCGGCAGATAATTTATTAGTTTTAAGCAGAGACTTACTGCCGGAATGCTTCGCCCCTGCAAAATTGGGATGCACCCGAAATTCTCTCCATCACCCCATCACCCCATCACCCACTCCTATTTGGGAACTTATAACATCGCGCAACGTCAAAAATCATGGAATGTTCTACGAGCCAATTCCAACTATGAATGAATTTATTTCCTTGTCCTGGTCTGCGGTTGTGGCGACCGTTTCTCAAGTGCAATTGCCAGCCGAAAAACTCTCTAACTATGACTTGGTGTTGCGCTGTCAGGAAGGAAATCGACCTGAAAGTGCTGCTTTTTCAGAACTTTTGAAGCGATATCAGTCCCATGTCGATCGCGTTTTGTATCACTTGGCCCCTGATTGGCAAGACAGGGCTGATTTGGCTCAGGAAGTCTGGATTCGAGTTTATCGCAATGTGAATCGCTTGCAAGAGCCTGTTAAATTTAGGGGCTGGCTGAGCCGTATTGCCACAAACTTGTTTTACGACGAGTTACGGAAGCGCAAACGGGTGCGAACTCCATTGTCGCTGGATGTACCCCGTGCTCTGGAAGATGGGGAGGTGGATTGGGAAATTGCGGCAGACAGTCCGGGGCCTGATGAAGATTTGACGACTAGAGAATTTTACGATCAGTTGCGCGTGGCGATCGCAGATTTGCCAGAAGTATTCCGCACAACCATTGTTTTGAGAGAAATCCAGGGTTTAGCCTATGAGGAAATCGCGGAAATGACCGGAGTTTCTCTGGGAACAGTCAAGTCGAGAATTGCCAGAGCTCGCCAAAGATTGCAGTTGCAATTGCAAAAATATCTGGACGGTCATTAGTTTATAGCCATTCTCAGATAGATTAGGTACAGGTGCCGATTTTAGATTTTAGATTGAGGAATTGAGGAATTGAGGGATTTAGGAATTTAGGGATTTAGGGATTGTTAATTGACAGGCTAGGATACCTCACCTGCGTGAGAACCGCTATAGTTATGTCAAAGGTTAGGAAAGAAGATTTGGTGAATTTTGCTTTAACATCAAAACTTCTATTTGTCAATATAAATAAGCATTAAATAATGCTGAGGGCGAAGGCATACTTTCCCCAATTACAGGAACTGGTATAAATCATGAAAAATAACTTTGAATCCGACAAAAATCTGAATGATCAAGGTAGCGGGGATGCACTCCCTGGTAATCAAACTCACAAAAATTATGCCCAGGGCAATGTAACTACTATGACGTGCGATCGCTTTGAAATGCTCAGTGCCTATCTCGATGGCGAAGTGACTGCGGCCGAACGCCGGCAAGTCGAAGACTGGCTGACAAATGACCCTGCAACTAAGGCTTTGTACTCGCGACTGCTAGGTATGCAGCACAGTTTTCAATCAATGCCAGTCCCTGCTTCGGAACAATCGGCACAGGAGTTGGCTGCGAAGGTGTTGCAGCGCGTTGAACGCAAACCCAAACGGATGATAGTTTGGGGTGGATGCGCGATCGCAGCTTTGTTTGTTGCAGTTGTGTCTGGTATCGGTAGCCGCCAATTTGCTCCCCAGTTTGCTCAATCTGGTTCTGACGATTTGATGGTGGCTTTGAACGAGCCTTTAGTTGAGATTATTAATCCTAATGATTTGATGCTTGGCGTGAATGCACCGGTGGTGGAGATTCCCAAGTCTAGTCTACCAATTCCTCACAAGTCATTACAAAAAATGCAGTAGGATTGATGTTTTGAGAATAACCCAAGTCGCTAAGCTCCCTAAAAAGGGGGCTTTTTTGTGAAGGAAGGCAAAGGAATTAGTATTGAGGAAGTAGGTTGGGTTGACGGTTAACCGTTAACTCCACCTTACTATTATTCAGGTCTTCAGAGGCTTCGAGCATTGTCATTGTATAATTTATATCGTTTCCGGTAGCGTCGGAATGATAAAGTCGAGTTCGTTACCACCACATATAAGCGCGATTTTCTGTTTTGCGACTCCCAGTCAACAGTCAACAGTCAACTATCAACATCATTATGAGAGATAACATGGATGAAATTCCGTCAGGTGGAATAGGTATAAAACTGATCGGCAAAATTGCCGATGAGCTAAGTTATACTCGCACTTCTGACGGTCGAAACTGTCTGTTAATTGTCAAATATTATCAGAATGTTTCAGGTCAAGTACCATCCCAAGATAGCACTCAAGCTGGTTATTTCAAGCGGGGGCTTGATGTTCTAAACAGCTTTAACTGGCTCAAAGAACAGCGCACTAGCCAATCCGAACGAACTTCTAACCAGCCACTGCAAAAAATTAGCCTTCAAGTAAATACTGATATTAATGCTGTTGCTCAAGTTTTAGGATGGGTCGAGCAGTTAGATAATCTACCAATTCCCGAAGCAGTTTGGCATCAGTGCAAACTTGCTACGATTGAAGGGTTTACAAATGCTGTTCGCCATGCTCACGAAAATCTGCCTTTAGAAACTCCGATTGAGCTGGAAATAACTGTATTTAACGATCGCCTAGAAATCAAAATTTGGGATTGGGGAAAACCTTTTGACTTCCAAGCTAAGTTGACAGAAAAATTGCCAGAAACAAGTCTTTTTAGTTGGGACGATGAGGGATTTACGATTAAAGATGTTTTATAGTTTAGCATTGGAATTATTCATCTCTTTGTGAAAAGCCTATTTCCCCACCTGCCGTGGGGCAGCCAGATGCCGCCCAGAGAACGAACGCGATCGGGTAACATGAAATAAGCCCAAGCCGTGTCTACAGGTTTGAAGTTGAGATCGAAAATTGCGATCGATTCCCGCTGATATTCGTTTTGTGCCCGATCGCGTCCAGGATGATAATCTTCCAGTTCGTCTAAATCTGCCAAAATAGCGGAGTCAGCGAAACAGAGGAGAAAACCGTAGACTCTTCCTCCCCCAGAAATCATCGCAGGATAGCCTGCTGGCAAGGCAAAAAGCTGACCACGGGCGATCGCAGGACAAGCATCTACAACCTTTCCTTCACAATAGCGCAGGTAGTTGCACTCCCCCGGTTTGAGAGTACCGTAAACAAATACTTTCATCAAGTAGCCCCTAACGGCTAGTTTTTGCTAACATATATGGCTAATAGTTTAAGTCTCGATCGCGACTGCGACTGTAATCTACATAAATTTAGTTGTTTACCCTTTCTTATTACATGACTCTAGAAGTTAGTATTATGGCTCTTGCACTTCAGCCCTTGCACTTAAGTTCGTTTTTGCCCGGAGTGCCACTCGATAGCTTATTTTCGACTCAAGGCATCATGGTAATGCTACTAGCCGCCTATGCCGGGGCGATGTGGATGTTTCTCACCAGTGCCCCGAAGGTACACACAGTTATGGTATCCGATCTAGGACAAGCTCGGAGCTTATACGAGGGAATGTTAGAGCTCCCAGTAGCAGAAGTGCCCCTGCACTACTACTACAACTACGAGCAAACCTTGGGGACAACTGGCATTGATCCACTATACTTGTCGCCAAATGTCGGGAGGGGGACGAACTCTCAAGCGATGGGTACTTCAGAAGGTTTGTGGTATCAGTTAATGAAAAATACCCAATTGCACATTATTAGCGGTGCCGGTGCGGGAGAGAAAAATCGCCAACGTCACGTTTGTTTCGATCGCGATTGTTTGGATCAGTTATTAATGAGGATACAAACTCGTGGCATTAAATATAAAATTCGTCGGGAAAAACCACTGAATTTTTTAGTTAAGGATTACGATGGCCGTGTCATTGAAATGTCTGAAGTAAGTAATTAGAAGCGGAGGAGTCCAAGGCAGTGCCGTTTCCCTACCCAGATTAATTGTAGGGAAACGGCACTGCCGTCTCCTGATTGCGGGATTAATTCCGGTGGTATCGGATTTGAGATCAACTAATCTTTGCACCAACACTGGATTTTTCTGTTGTCATTGCTGCTTCTGGAATTTCTGAAATTGCCTTCCGGCTAAAAAACTGAAAATACAGAGAAACAAAAAATTCTTTAGCAGGAAACAGGATAAATGTCAAAGGATTGATTGTAACAATGATATTGCGGGCATCGGCTTTAGCTTGCTTGACAATTTGCTGAGCCACCCAATCTGGCGACATAATGCCGATCGGGTTTAAATTACTTTTAAACGGCCCGCAAATTAATTTCCGAACAATGCAAGGTGCATCCAGCCGTCGCAGCGTTACCAAGTCTCCCAATGCCCGCTTGCTGAGTTCATAGAGAGGACTGACAGCAGGAATTACTTCAGCTTCAGAAGTGTTGACCCAAACTTCTTTGTTCGCTATGTTTTCGTTAGTGCGGACGGTTAGGAAAAAGAGTTCCATCAGCCGTAACGCCGAAAAAGTGTTGATTTCGTAAGATTGTGCGATCGCCTCTCCAGTTCTTTCTCCATGCAAATTAATCCCGTGATTGATCACAAGAATATCAACTTTTTCTAACAATTTTGCTAAATCTGCCTCTTGACCTATTTGCCAAGTTATGGTTTTCACAGGCAAACTTTCACCATCAATATTCAAAGTAATTGTTTGATTTCCCGATGTGAGGGCGATAACTTTCGCACCCGCTTTATGCAGATGTTTTAGCAACAAATGTCCTAAAGTTCCCGATGCACCGGTGACGGCTACAGTTTTGCCTTTGAGAGAAAGTGCAGTGCCCATAAGTTTATCTATTAAGGTGAAAGTACCACAATAGTAAGCATTTTGATTATCGAAATGATGCTTCCAGTGGTAAGGTTTATTCACAAACCAATTCCCAGGTGGAGTTAGGAAGTTTCCTGGTTGATGGGTGATGTCAGTTAACTCATCTGCACCCTTGATGCCGATCGCACGGGCGATCGCACTCAACAAAAAGCCTAAAGTATAAACACAACCCCCTGCTGCGCCCCAGTGATATTCCGGGATTGCAAAATATGCTACAAGCCACAGCAACAAGCCTAAAATCATCATAGACGCAGCTTCGGGCACATCATGACGCCAGTGTGCTTGCTTGTAAATTTTCTCGCTCACAGGGGTCAAATTCGGGCGGAAAACCCGGTGATGCCAAGCGTGTAGCTTTTGCAAGGGTGGCAAATAGTGGGAGGCGACGTGATAAAAGTCTCGTACTATTTCTGCCCAGCAGACAGAAGCTATTGCCAAAGCGCCGACTATCCAGTAATTTACCATGCTCGCACCAGTTTAAAAATTGAGATATGAGATATTGTCTGTTGTGAAAGATAACTTAGAATGGTTTTTTTAGCTAGTCGGGAAGTTGACTCAGGCGTTTTAAAATCTGCAAAACGCGGTACAATTCATTGCCGGGATTAGAAATAACAAATTCAGCCGATCGCGCATACTGCAAAGTTTCCCCTCTGACTAATTTAACAAAACTGAAGTTAGCGCCTGTGGCAATCATACCAAAAGTAGGAGTTTCGCGATCGGGATCTGCGAGCATATATGTCAGGAGTTGGGAAAGTGCTTCGTCAGTGGAGAAAGCAAGTTGTTTGGATTCAATTACTGTCACCCATAAGTTTGCCTTCATAATGAGGATATCTATTCTGCCTTCGATGATTCTGCCTTCGTCTTCCTCTTGAATGGCGATCGACTTTTCAGCTTTGACTTGAAAAGGAGACTCAAAGAGACCGGCAATAAACAAAATCGGGCTGATGATTGTCAGCTTCACTGCATTTTCCAAGACAGGCGGGGAGTCTACGAGGTTGTAGTAGATGTTTTGGATGCGATCGAGTAATTGTTTTTCTGAGTCTGTTACTTCGGGCAAGTTTTCTTGCCATTCTCGAAAAAACTCCAGATTCCGAACTCGTTGTAAACCGAAGTTATCGATTAAATAGCGGAGGTTGATGTCTCTTGCTTGTAATTTTTGCATGATGCTTGATAAAATTTTTTATGGTTATTAATTAGTTTAGCATAATTGGGATTTTTAACCGCAGATGCCGGAGGTTGTAAACAGACCTTTTGATATCAGGTCGGATACTTATCAGTAGGAAGGTGGATGCCAACATAACCGATAATCACCTTTGTTGTCTTTACTTTTGGGAAGAAGTGAATTCGCCAATTGCATTCTTTCAGTTTGACGTGTCGTTCAAACAGACGTTCCTCACCGTCAGGACAAAGAAAAGTTCGCTCTTTCCAATATTGGTTAAGAGTAGATTCACTTTCTCCCGACTCCTCAAAGGGATAACCCTCTAGACTAAAATATCCCGCCTGCCAAGTCTTAGCGCACTTATCAAGAACCGACAATACTTCTAAAACAAGTTCGAGCTTTTTTTCTCCTGTACGAAGTCTTCGCAACTGCTTATTGCCAGCCTTACAAAATTGCAGACTAGGGAACAACTCATCTCTACGATTCCAGAGTTCCATCCCGTTAAGCCGATCGGGTTGAAGACGCTTCTGAATCCAATTAGCGTGTTCGAGAACGTGATTTTCCTGACTAGCATGAAGAACCTCTACACTTTCTTGTATCAGCTCCTCGTTATCATCAATTTGTATTAGTTCTAACTTGATGCGACTGCTATTCCACAGCGATTCTGAATTAAAACTAATTGCCAATGTTTCAAGGTAGTACGCAACTTTAAAGCCTTCTGCTTGAGTCCCTTGCAAACTACCCAACTCGCAATCTGAATCTTGAATAGTTTTAATCTTTACATCAGTAATATCAACGGATAAAGGACTCTTAGTTGCAAGCGTTCTCAGAAAAGTCCGCTCGTCTTTATTAACTTCAGGATCGATAAGCCAACAAGAAAGAGGATAGTTTTCTGCCAGTATGATAGCAAAAAAATCTTCTTTAGTACGCATTGCCTTCAATCCACAGCCTTTAGCTGCAACCATCGTCCTAATCAATTCTGCCATCCATTGTCGTGCTATGGAAATATCAGGAGCAAGAGTTCGTGCAGACAGTTCATTAAACACCATCTCCAAATCCATCGCTTATTCTCCTTTCACCGCAGGTTGCAACAAAATCTCCAAGCTGTTGTCCCACTCATCAAAAAAACCATCTGGCCATCGATCAATTCGTCCGTTGCGATCGATCTTTGGCGATATTACTTCAGTCACAGCTTGTCCTTCTTTATTTTGACGCTGGAAGTAGTGCAATTGAACATCTTTTGGGTCAAGTTTACCCCCGTGAACCGCAAGGCGAATCCCATTTAAAACATGATCGCTGTGAGTTTCTATCACAACTTGAACGCCACCGCTAGCTGCCAAAGCTAATAATTGACCCATTTTAACTTGTCCTTTGGGATGGAGATGCGCTTCTGGATTTTCAATTAAAATGATTGTACCAGGTGTTGATGCAAGTGCCGCTACAATAATTGGTAAAGTGTAGCTAATTCCAAATCCCACATTAGTTGCACGGTAAGGATTACTATCTCCATAGGAATATTGAAAACTCATCAAATCGACATCAGATTTGGCGTCAATTTTGAGCCGCGTACCCGGACTAATTTCTCCCATCCATGCCTCAACTTGATCGATCAAATCCATTGATTTTGCCGAAGATAAGTCTCTTTGAGTCTTTAATTTTACCTCTGGATGGCTGAGACTACTATTGGGAATACCTTTCTGTCCATTAATAGCAAGAAAATGAGCAGCATATTCACCTTTGGTACCGAGTTGACCAAGCTGTCGTACTTGGTAATCTGACATTTCATTAAATGGGCGCGGCCCGATCCGTTCTGCCTGAAGATAATGAAATTTATTGCCAAAAAGATTCGATTTATACACTTCCGAGCTAACTGGTTCCGAGTCAATGCTCAATACATCTACCTCTCTGTCATATTTGAAGCGCCATAACGCTTTGCTGTTGTTTTCCAAAACAATCTCAAAACCAATTAAGTCCTCTTTTGCTCCCTCAAAAAGTGCGTCCTGAGCAGTACCAATATTCACGAAATCGCCATTAAGCGCCAACCCTTTTTCTGGCAACAAACCTTGTTGATAAGATTGTCGCAGCAGCAGGAGCGATTGCATAACAGAAGATTTACCAGTGCTGTTTAAGCCAGAAAACAAAGTAAGTTTTTTGAATTCCAATAACTGATTTGCAAAAGGTTTAAAGTTGAGCAAGTGTAGCGAAGTAATCATGCCAGAACCTCCCGAATTATTTGTTCAATTATCATAAATCTGTACTCTATTTTTTCCGCTGCTTGAGAGATAGAAGCTGAAAATTCTCGATCGCTATCTACATAATTTTTAAATTTTTCAATCAAATTCTCCTTTCGTTGCTTCAAAATCTGAATTTGGTCATCGCTAAGCAAACTGAGATTAACAGACCAAACTTCAAATAGTGCTTTATTAATTGGAAACTTTTTTGTTTGATGTTCGGATATTTTACGGAAGGCATTTTTTCCGAAAATTTCCCATGCTGCAACCATAGCTTTTTTGAAATCATTTTCAATTACTTCTAATTCTAGTTCAGGCATATTATTGACTTTAGATAATGCCTTACTTAAAAACAAATTTCTTTTCTCGGATGGATCATTTTTATAAGATGTAAGCGTAAAGGCTAAAAAACCGAGTATAAATTCCCGATCATCCATCCGCATTTTACGCAACTTACTCAGATTAGTCACTTGCTCGAATTCATCAGATGTCGCAAGTTGAGCTAAAAACTTTGTTGCCTTACCTGGGTTAAGAGCATGGCGGAGTTCTTGGGGAGTCATTGGTAATCCCCCTGTATTAATGCGTTTGAAAATGTTATATTTAACTTCAGGAGGCGTACCTTTTTCAATCAAATAAACTGTCACCTGAGTTTCTTGAATGCGACGCTGGTATCGGCGTTCTATTTCATCATAAGTTTTGCCATCAAAATTGGTTAAATATTCTAGTCCGCATAACCTAAGTGTTTTATCGCTCATAAATTGCTTCAGAGCAGATAGGCGCTGCAATCCATCTACAACCAGCCATTTATCTTCATCAGTTGCATCAATATAAAAAGCTGGTAATGGAATCCGAATTAGGATCGACTCAATCAGTCTGCTTTTAGCGTCATTTTTCCAGATGTTTGCATGGCGCTGAAAGTCGGGTGCTAAATCAAGAGCTGCCTCATCGATTCTTCTTAGGAGTTGCTCAATAGTTGGTTCTTTGGTAAAAATATTAATTTTTTCAGGGTCATATATCAATCTGTCTGTTTCATAAGGTTCATTATCGTTATCTTCTTCTTGACTTAGATTTAAGTCATCAATCATCGAATCTTGGTTGAATACTTGCTGTTCTAGTTCTGACTGACTTACCATAGAAATACTCCTTTGTGTTAACTTTTATCCAGTATTTGTTTGATAAACTTTATCTTACTATTTTAGCAAATAACAGCCTAAAATTAGCTAAAATACAAGATGCCGACGCATCACAACAGGAGGTAAAGCCATGATTGATCCCGCAAATCTCAGCCGCATCACCATTCCCCCTTTGGAAAATGGCGACTTGCTCAGCCGTGCCGAATTATCTATTCCATAATCAACCAAAATTTGATATTATGCCTACAAACGACAAGTTTGCCTTGCTCTTTCATCCTCCGGTTCTTGCCACCCAAATGAAAAATGACTCACTGCATTAATTTGCGGTGTCGCAGCACGAATTGCCTGCATTTGAATTTCCAAAGACGGCCTATTTTTTAGCGGTTTTCCCCAATCACCCGCGATCGCCGGAATGATTTTTACTCCCGGAGGTGCTAAACTCAATGTCCGTTGCACCTGCGGCACAATACAGCTTACATCTCCGCAATTGCCGTAAGACATCG
The DNA here is from genome assembly GCA_004294385.1 of Oscillatoriales cyanobacterium. Taxonomy (GTDB): domain Bacteria; phylum Cyanobacteriota; class Cyanobacteriia; order Cyanobacteriales; family Microcoleaceae; genus Microcoleus. The sequence goes on from REAP01000025.1 coordinate 48,857, forward strand.
CGTGAAATTCCGCAGAAGCCGGAAACCTGTCCCAAGGCTGCAATCTCGAATCAAATCCTCCTTGATTTATGATCTGATTCCCATTTGGAAAAAATACCGCTCCTACAGGTATTCCCATCTTTTGAGCAGGTTGAATTGCCATGCCAAAAAATTCTAAAACACCTTGAACTGCATGAGCAACACTCAGTTTCCAAAGGTCTTTTTGCAGAGTGCCAGTATCAGGCAAAATCGGTGTTGGCGTTGCTATTGGTGTTGGTTTTAGTGTTGGGCTTGGTGTAGAAATCGAAATAGTTGGTTTGCCATTGCCAGGATTTTTGGGAACTATATTTACTGTAGAATTTATTTTTTGAGGGGGAGTTAATTTGGGTGTTGGTGTTGCAATTGGTTTCGGAATTCGCCCTTGCCAAAGAGGTTCTTTTTCAGTCGGATACTGTTTAACTACGGCTTGAACATCAGCAACATTAATAAATCCTTTTGTCAAGTACCGCTGAATTAAATCTCGTCCTTGTTGATTGTTAGCGCGCTGCAAAAGAGCTTGCTGGGATGCTGAGCCGTAAATCCACAAGTCTTTAACTTTGGTGGCGACAGAAGCTGGACCAACGCCTCGCAGATAGCGAATATAGTCAAATAACATTCCTTGTGGCCGACGTTTTAGCACTTGATTTACCAACAAGGAATAGTCTTGTCGCGCCTGGGGATTGTAGGGATCGATAAAGGCTTGATTTCCCGGAACTTCGCCGGAGTCATCGTTGATTCCGGCATCTTGAGCTACTGTTAAACTTGTCTGATTTTGACCGTTTTTCGCGAGGACTTGCTGTCTGTCAGAACGCTGAGAATAAGTATAGCCAAAGTTCATGGTAAATAACCAAGCATAAACTTTTAAACCTCGCTGTTTTCCTTTGGCGATCGCATTTTCTAGCAAATCGTATTTCTCGTAACCACGATTTCTCACTACAGAAGGCCAAGCAGTCGGATTGTCTGCTGCTGGTAGCAGGACTTGACCGTCATAAAACACTTCGATATAGACTTGATTGTAGCCTTTATTCACAACTTTGTCTAATACGCGATCGAGTTCTCCGGCTCTGACATCACAGGGATATAAGCGCAGCCAAACCGCTTGAGTTTGTGGCCAAGTTTTTTGACGACATTCTGCACTTTCCCGCGCGTGCTTGTTCAAAATAGCAAAATATGCCTGCTGAGATTCTGGTTTTCCTGAGAGTGCGGCGCGGCGCAAGTCTTCTTTTTGATTGACTTGCTCTTTTGATAATTGACAATAGGCTGATGTTTGAGCAATAGCAGGTTGATTTTCGATAAATGGCCAGATAAGCTGGCTAATTAAGCTACTGGTTAAAACGGCACTTACTACATTTAAAAAGCGTCGCTGCTGTTGAGGAATTGCGATGCGAGTTGGTGCAAATTTCATGGGAAAACAGAGTATATTTACAAATCAAATAAACCCGGTTTCTTCGAGAAACCGGGTTTCTGGAAAAAGCAAAAGCAACTTCCTCCTTTAACTCTCAGAAAACAAGAATTAAGTTCCTCTTTTCAGAGCCATTTCCACTTGCTGAAATTCTGCTTCAAGACGTTTTTTCAACTTTTCAGGAACGGGACGATTTGGATAGGAACTGTAATGTCCAGCCAAAGAATTTAATGCTGTTCGCATTGTTGTGAAAGATGAAAGCTTGGTAAGAGCGGGATCGCGGCGGTAAGCAGCAGCAAAGTCATTGATTTTTGTACGAGCATCTGCTTGAGCTGCTGGTTTTTCTGGCGCACCATCTGGTAAAGTGAGCGCTGTTCTCAAGCTGCTGACTAAATCTAATGTGTCTTGGCGGTAATCTCCGCTCATGGTGCCTGCAACACTGCTACAGCCGCTTACGCCGATGACAACAACTAATATTAGGGCTAACAGACGGGAAATGTAATGTTTCATAAGGGTTTGGAGAAATGGCGGCGAAATTCGCGATGGAAATTAACCTTTATCCTATCTCGAATTAGGATACCAATGTCAATTTACAAAAAAAATATATTGATACCATAAAACATATACTTTGTCAATCCAAAATCCAGAATCTAAAATCTAAAATTGATTGATTTGTCCTGCAACGACTGTGAGAATTTGAGTTTGTTGCAGCCACTGAGAGTCAAAAGCGCCTAAGTGGGTAGTAGTAATTAGAGTTTGAAATCGTGCTTGAATTGTTTCTAAAAGTTGATTTTGGCGGTTGAGATCGAGTTCTGCAAGTACGTCATCTAGCAATAGCAAGGGGGGTTCGCCGACGACTTCTTCAATGAGCTGCAATTCGGCTAATTTTAATGCCAATACTAAAGTTCGCTGCTGTCCTTGAGAGCCGTATTGACGAGCGGGTGTATGGTTAATTGTAAATGTAATATCGTCACGGTGTGGCCCGACTAAGGTTGTACCTTGAAACTTTTCGGCGATCGCCCTTTGTTGAATTTTATCTAAAAATGCCGATCGCACTCCTTCGAGATTATCTTTAGCAATGAATTCCTGCCCTACTTCAATATTAGCAGCATACTTCACGTCCAAAACTTCGGTAGAACCGCTAATGGAAGAGTGCCAATTGCGCGCTAGAGGCATCAATCGCTCCAAAACGCGATCGCGCCTACGAATCACACGAGCACCCGCCGTCGCCAACTGTGCATCCCACAAAGCTAATTCTGAATTGGGCATTGGGAATTGGGCATTGGGAATTGGGGATGGGGCATTGGGAATTGGGAATTGGGCACGGGGAATGGGGAATTCTTCTCTATCCTGTGATGAGGCAGTTTCATTACCCATAAATTGCATTTTGTCAATAGGTTCTGAAAAATCGGCTTTTCGGATTTCCTTAGAGCTTTTCAATAGAGCATTTCGTTGGCGCAAAATTTGGTTGTACTGCTGCAAAATATGAGCGTAAATTGGTTCTAATTGGATGACTAGGCGATCGATCCAATTGCGTCTTACTTCCGGGCCACCACGTACTAATTCCAAATCCAAACAAGAAAACTGCACTACATTTAAGACGCTCAAAAAGTCCAAATGACGGCGCAGAGGTTCGCCGTTGAGCTTGCAAGTGCGGCGGGCCTGAGAGCGCAGAGTTAAAGCTAAGTCCATAGAACCGGTTTGACGCTCAAGGGTGGCTTCTATTTGGCCCATTGGCTTTGAGTTGAGGATTAAATCGCGATCGCGCGTCGCCCGATGACTTTTTAATGTTGAAAGCAATTCTACCGCTTCTAATAAATTCGATTTTCCCTGAGCGTTATTGCCCACTAAAATAGTTTTTGGAGCGTCAAATGTTACTTTTTGGTCTAGGTAATTACGAAACTGTCGGAGATGAATGTTTTTGAGATACATGATAATATCAATTCCGGTTGTATCGGAATGATTTAACCGCGAAGGCGCGAAGGACGCGAAGGAAGAGAGGAGAGAGATTAATACAGGACGATGAAGAGAGGATTTGATATAAAATCCAAAATATGTAGGTTGGGTAGCCCTTCGACTCCGCTCAGGAACCGCGCGAGCGAAACCCAACCTACTTCTGACTATCTGCTTGGTTTGTAGAAACGTATAAACAGTTTTTCCATTTCAATCCAGACAAACATCAGCGCGCTAAAACCGAAGCAAACCATCAATTCAAATAGACTCAAATAGTGAGTACCAAAAAATGCTCTGAGTGGGGGAACATAAATCAGTAGTAATTGCAGAAAAGTAGTAACAATCACAGCAGCCCAAACAAAAATATTAGTGAATGGATTTAACTCGATAGTTAGCTGAGTGTTAGAACGAATCGCGATTGCATGACCCATTTGCGCTAAACAAAGAGTGGTAAACACCATCGTTTTCCAAGTATTTGGATCGCCTTGATAAGTAGCGCCATGAGTGTATCCGTAGGCCCAGGACATCATGGCGATCGTCAAAATTGCAAAAATAATTCCGATCCTAATCATGTAAGAACCCATACCCCGCGCAAAAATACTTTCTCGCGGACTAAAAGGAGGTCTCTTCATCACATTTGGTTCGGCAGGTTCCACCGCCAAAGCCAAAGCCGGAACGCCATCAGTCACTAAGTTCATCCACAAAATTTGTAGCGGAGTCAGCGGCACTCCTCCCAAACCCATTAAAGGTGCGGCGGCGATGGTCAAAACTTCGCCAATATTACTACCCAAAATGTACTTAATAAAACGGCGAATATTAGTATAAACTACTCGTCCTTCTTCCGCAGCAGCGACAATAGTGGCGAAGTTGTCATCGAGGAGTACCATATCGCTAGCTTCCTTGCTGACATCGGTGCCGGTAATGCCCATCGCGATGCCGATATCGGCTTGTTTCAAAGCAGGCGCATCGTTAACTCCGTCACCAGTCATGGCGACAAATTTGCCTAAACTTTGCAAGGCTTGGACGATTCGCAATTTGTGCTCTGGGGAGACGCGGGCGTAGACGCTAACGTGTTCGACTTGCTGTTTGAGTTCTTCTTGGCTGAGTTTTTCCAATTCTTGACCGGTGAGCACTCGATCGCCTAAACTCGCAATACCCAAGTCCTGGGCGATCGCCTTTGCAGTCAACTGGTGATCTCCGGTAATCATCACCACCCGAATTCCTGCATCCCGACATTTCACCACAGCTTCCCGCACTTCCGGGCGCGGCGCATCCAGCATACTCACCAGCCCCAGCCAAATCATCTCTTGTTCGCTGGTTTCCTCAGAACCTGATGGTGGCAAGGTTTCCCAGAGTTTGTAAGCAAAGCCGAGGACTCGCAAACCGCTACTTGCCATATCGTTGTTTTCGGCAAGGATGCGATCGCGCATGGACTGAGTTAAAGGTTGAACTCGATCGCCCACAATTATCCAGTTACAACGCTCCAAAGTCAACTCTGGAGAACCTTTGGTCAACATTAAATGATTCGGCTGTTGTCCTTGATGTGCCGGAAATCCGCAATTGTGCGATCGGCCTGGTAGTTCGCAAATTACGCTCATCCGCTTGCGTTCAGAAGAAAATGGAAATTCTGCCGTCCGTGGCAACAATTGAGACTGTATGTCCTTATATATGCCTGCTTTTGCCGCCAAAGATAGCAGAGCTCCCTCGGTGGGATCGCCCAAAATTGTCCATGCTTGCTGTTCATGCTGCAAAAATGCGTCGTTGCAAACTGCACAAGCGATTAATAATGATTCAAGTTCTGGATATTCTTCTAAATTATTAATTTGGGTCGATTTCTGGCGATCGGTAAAAATGCCGATCGGGGCATAGCCTTCTCCACCGATGCGGACATCGGAATTGCCAGCGTGTACTCGCTGAACTACCATTTTATTTTGAGTCAGAGTACCCGTTTTGTCTGAACAAATCGTGGTGACAGAACCCAAGGTTTCCACCGCCGGCAGTTTGCGAATCAGGGCGTGCCGCTTCACCATCCGCTTGGTTCCGAGTGCCAAAGTGACTGTCACAACCGCTGAGAGTCCTTCGGGGACTACCGCCACAGCCATACTCAGAGATACTTTGAGTAATTCTTCAAATCTAGTGGTATCAAACCCGATACTGCCATTTTGGAAGCTAATCATGCCACCGATGACGACAATTAACACTAAAATCATCGCGCCGGAGACTAGAACGTTTGCCAACTGACTCATCCGTTTTTGCAGGGGAGTTGGTTCGCTTTCTACAGACTGAAGCATGGCAGCAATTTTGCCCAATTCAGTTTGCATTCCGGTGTTGGTGACGATCGACTTAGCGCGTCCCTGAACAACTTCTGTGCCCTGGAAAATCAAGTTCAGGCGATCGCCCAAGGAAGCATTTTCTGCAAGTTCTATCTCAGCTTGCTTGGTGACTGGTAAAGCTTCCCCTGTCAAAGCTGATTCTCTGACTTGTAGGTTGGATGCTTCGATTAATCTGGCATCTGCGGCTATTTTTACCCCTGCTTCTAGCAGCATGATGTCTCCAGGTACGACATCTTTAGCTGCTATTTCTGAAGTTTTGCCGTCTCGCACAACTCTCACTAGGGGAGATGACAGGTTTTTGAGGGCTGCGAGGGCTTTTTCAGCTTTGCTTTCTTGGAGATAGCCCAGAATGCCGTTGAGGATGACGATCGCAAAAATGGCGATCGCATCTTTGGGGAAAGTGTTCGATTTGAGATCCAAGAAACCGGAAATCACCGCTACACCCATCAGCATCAACAACATGATGTTGGTGAACTGATCGACAAAAATCGACCAAGGGCTGCGGCCTCCTGTTTCTTGTAGTTCGTTGGGGCCGTATTGCTGTAGGGATTCTGACACCTGTTGACTGGTTAAGCCCGTATCTTTGTTGCTGCTGAACTCTTTGAGGGTTTTGTCAATTGCTACGGTGTGCCAAGAAGACGGAGGATTTAAAGACATATATATAAGTAATCGGGAATCGGGAATCGGGAATCGGGAATTGGGAATTGGGAATTGGGAATTGGGAATTGGGAATCGGGAATCGGGAATCGGGAATCACTAACAATCTAACTTATGCCATTCTGAGCGAAGTGAATAATCTCAAAGCTTTGCCACACCGTTACAATGCGTCCAAGACTGTCCATCACACTCTACTGGAACAGACTGATCCGCACATGAGTACAAAGACAGATTTATTTACCTCTATTTGTGGGCAAGTATTACTTTTATTAGTGAAAATTTAAGCTTCTTGATTTTTCTTAATACTTTCTGGGGTTCGCACAAATCCGGTAGGGGCGATCGCAGGAACAAAACTGGAACTGGTTTGGGCAAATTGGTTGGAAGAGCGATCGAGCCAAACCTTTGCTGGAGGCTGTTCGTTCAGCATCTACCCCAAGCAGGATCTTCAGCCACAGCCCTCTATTTCCATTTGTCTACTCACAAAGATAAGTTCCTGTAATAAATTGTAATAAACAAACACTTCTGAGCATTGTATAAAGGGTACAGAGGGTTGAAAAGGCAGGCTAAAGTTAACAAAAACACTGATTAACAAGGTTTGTCGCATCTCATAAAAGATGTAAAATATTCTAAGGTTTCTTAAACGTCCGTTGCAATGTAACAATGGTACAGGTAGCGGAAAGGGAGAGATCGAGCCGGTCAGCCTAATAGCTGACATCAACCCTCGACCCTTACAGGCCTAAAGCCTGAACAAATTTAACTTAACGGTTTTATACCGCCACCAAACTCAATTAACTCAAGATAGGAGAGTTCTTTCATGTTTGACGCATTTACAAAAGTAGTTTCCCAAGCTGACGCCCGTGGCGAATTTTTGGCCACAGGCCAATTGGACGCTTTGAGCAGCATGGTTGCAGAAGGCAACAAGCGCATTGATGCAGTTAACCGCATCACCAGCAACGCTTCTACCATCGTTGCCAACGCAGCTCGCTCTTTGTTTGCTGAGCAACCTCAATTGATCGCCCCCGGCGGCAACGCTTACACCAGCCGCCGTATGGCAGCTTGTTTGCGCGACATGGAAATCATCTTGCGCTATGTCACCTATGCAACTTTTGCAGGTGATGCCAGCGTTCTTGATGACCGTTGCTTGAATGGCTTGCGCGAAACCTACTTGGCTTTGGGAACTCCTGGTGCTTCAGTCGCAACAGGCGTCCAAAAAATGAAGGAAGCAGCGATCGCGATTGCTAACGACTCCAACGGCATCACTCGTGGAGATTGCAGCTCATTGATGTCTGAAATCGGTAGCTACTTCGATCGCGCAGCCAGCGCAGTCGGCTAAAAACAGCTAAGCGACGATTTAAGTGTAGAAAAGGCGATCGTCGATCGCATTTTTACAATCCTTCAGTACCAAAACAACACAACATTAGGGAGAAAACTGAACAATGAAAACCCCTTTAACCGAAGCAGTAACAGCAGCCGATTCTCAAGGTCGCTTCCTCAGCAGCACCGAACTTCAAGTCGCCTTTGGTCGTTTCCGCCAAGCAACTGCTGGCTTAGAAGCAGCAAAAGCTTTGACAGCTAACTCTCAGCGCTTGATCGACGGTGCAGCCCAAGCAGTGTACAACAAATTCCCGTACACCCAACAAATGCAAGGCCCTAACTATGCTTCTACCGCAACAGGTAAAGCAAAGTGCGCCCGCGACATCGGCTACTACCTCCGTATGGTCACCTACTGCTTAGTTGCAGGCGGCACAGGCCCAATGGATGAATACCTGATTGCAGGTATCGACGAAATCAACCGGACATTTGAATTGTCTCCTAGCTGGTACGTTGAAGCCCTCAAGTACATCAAAGCCAACCACGGTTTGAGTGGTGATGCTGCAACTGAAGCAACTTCTTACCTCGACTACGCAATCAACGCCCTGAGCTAGATTTGCGTGATGCCCGGAAATTTAAGCTGCTGTTAGCTTTAGTGTTAACAATTGTTTACAATTCCGGGCATCTGTGATCTAAGCCAAGTTTTGCAAACAATTTTAAAAAGTTTTCGGTTTTTAAAGCAAAAAGTCAGAGACTTTAGTCCCGCTCGGTGAACCAACAATCTCAGTCGATAAAAGAGCTGAGTAGTTTTGGCATATCTATACACCGTGATTCAGTGTCAAACTCATAAATTTAGGAGAAAATCTGGTGGCTATTACAACAGCATCGTCCAGACTGGGAACATCGGCACTAATTGATGCGCCGAAGGTAGAATTACGTCCGAATTACACCAAAGATGACGTCGAAGCAGTAATTCGCGCAACTTACCGCCAGTTGCTGGGCAACGATTATTTGATGAAATCCGAGCGACTGAAAAGCGCTGAATCTCTCCTGCGAGACGGCAGTTTAACAGTCAGAGAATTTGTGCGTGCAGTTGCGAAATCTGAATTATACAAAACTAAGTTTTTCTACAGCAGCTTTCAAACTCGGACGATCGAACTAAGCTACAAACACTTGCTCGGTCGGGCTCCCTACGACGAATCAGAAGTAGTCTATCACTTAGACTTGTATCAAACAAAAGGATACGAAGCTGATATTGATTCTTTCATTGATTCAGTAGAGTATCAAGAAAGCTTCGGTGAGGACATTGTACCTTACTATCGGGGTTTTGACACTCAACGTGGACAAAAAACCGTTGGTTTTACCCGGATGTTCCGCTTGTATCGGGGTTATGCCAGTAGCGATACATCTCAATTAGAAGGCTGTACCTCTCGTCTAGCCGTGGAACTTGGCACAAACAGCGCTACAGCAGTAGTTGGGCCTTCCGGTGGCAACGAAGGTTGGGCATATCGGGCTTCTGCCAGAAACGTAACTCCCAGCAGCGGCTTCGGTGGCGCGGCAGCTTACGGTAAGGAAGGCAAAATGTTCCGCGTGGAAGTTTCGGGCATTCGCACAGGTGGCTATCCAGCAGTACGTCGTAGCAGCAGAGCTTTTATCGTACCTGTTGAGGATTTGTCCTCACAAATGCAGAAGTTTCAGCGTATGGGCGCAAAAATCGCCAGCATTACTCCAATTTAGGCAGTTGGCAGTTTTAGTTCCCTGAGCGTAGTCGAAGGGTCGAAGGGTCAGTTGACAGTTGGCAGTTGGCAGATTTTAGTCAACAGTCAACAGTCAACACTTAACAATTAATAGAATTAGCCTAGTTTATCCAACCCGCGCAGGCGGGTTTTGTCTGTGTAAACGAAGTAGACGCGGAGGGTAGGCACGGGGGCACTACCCCTACAAAACGATGATTTGTCTGAGAATGAAACAGCCCTGGGGTAATACCCCTCACAGGTAAAATGTAATAGTGTAGGTTGGGTTGACGCGAGAGCGAAACCCAACTCTCTTAAAATAATGTGTTGGGTTTCGCTGACGCTCTACCCAACCTACGAAATCTATGAGAGAAACCACCGAATATTCACCAAAATTTATGCAAAACCTGTTAAAAATTCACAATAAATAAATCATGAATTATGATGAATCGGATTCACCGCCGATCGCAAATGCAGACGGTGAGTCCTTAACATTGGAACAGGCGATCGCAAATTTGCACTCCCAAGATTACAGTCTCCGCTATTACGCCGCATGGTGGGTAGGCAGATTTAGAGTCAAAGAACCAGCAGTTATTGCAGCTTTGATAGATGCTTTGCAAGCAGAATCAGAACAAACAAAAATTGGCGATTATTCCCTATTGCGAAACGCGGCGCGAGCTCTGGGGAAATTGGGCGACAAACAAGCATTGCCCGCTCTAACTCATTGTTTGGAATGTGCAGATTATTACGTGCGGGAAGCGGCGGCTCAAGCTTTGGAAATGCTGGGCGATCGCGCTTCTATTCCACCACTAATGCAATTACTGAATGGTGGCGTAGAAGCTGCTATACGAGTCCCAGGTAAGTCCCATCTGGTGCAACCTTACGATTCGGTAATTGAAGCTTTGGGCACCTTAAAAGCTGTAGAGGCGATACCATTAATTGCACCTTTTTTAGAACATTCTGTCGCTAGAGTACAATACGCTGCGGCGCGGGCTATGTACCAATTAACAGGGGAAGTGGTTTATGGTGAATTGTTGGTGACTGCTTTGAATGGGGATAATTTGCAGTTGAGGCGATCGGCTTTAATGGACTTAGGTGCGATCGGCTATTTGCCCGGAGCTCAAGCTATCTCTGAAACCTTAGCAGAAAATAGCATGAAATTGATTGCCCTCAAAGGAATTTTGGAGCATCATCTCGATCGGCAAGAATCACTATCTGTATCCGATGAAGCCATCCGCGTGATGAACTTAATGGACAGCCTGTTATAAATACTATAAATAAATGGCATTAGAACTAATTCGCGCCGTCGAACAAGCAGATTCTTCTGAAGGCTTATTAAACGCAGTCAAAGCACTGGCTGCTGCTTCTTCACAATCAGCAATTCCCACATTAATTACAGTCCTCGGCTACAACAACCCAGGCGCTGCTGTTTCCGCCGTTGACGGGCTGATTCAAATCGGAGAACCAGCGGTACTGCCACTGCTAGAACAGTTGGACGGCTACAATTACGGAGCGAGGGCTTGGGCGGTTCGGGCCTTGGCGGGAATTGGCGACCCCAGGGGTTTAGATATTTTGCTAGATGCAGCGGCGAATGACTTTGCTTTGAGCGTGCGGCGGGCGGCTGCTAGGGGTTTGGGTACGATTTGTTGGGAACTGATGCCCTCAGAACAAATTGCAGAGGCTCAAGAAAGCACATCTAAAACTCTGCTGCAAGCGTCCCAAGACCCAGAATGGGTGGTTCGCTACGCAGCAGTGGGAGCTTTGCAAGCTTTGGCTGGTGCTGCTGTTCAACCGGATTGGCGATCGGAAGTTTTGACCAGACTTGAGGAAATTGCCTCTGGTGACGAAACTTCTTCAGTTAGGGCTCGCGCCTGGGTTGCTCAGCAAAAATTGTTACTTGGCTAGGGTTTTGGCGATCATATCTTCCAAGTCCCCTTGACCGAGAGTGGTTAATATAAAGACTTCTTGTACAGTTTTGCCCTGTCTGGCGATGATTTTAAATCCCCCACGGATGGGTACTGACACTCTTAATGTCATGTGGGGGATGTGACCTTTAACTTTGTTAATAACACCTGGAGTAACGGTGTGAATGCCAATTTTTTGAGTCAGTCGCTCTAAAATTGGTATCAATCCGTCAAGATGGGTAGAGTGATTCCAAACTAAGCGGCCTTTAGATTGTGAGTTCATAGCTTTTTTACCAATTCAACATACCCAGTCTAAGCCACACCGCCGGTCAGCAATTGTCAATTTCCTAAAATCACCCATGAATTAGGAGGTTATTAGTTGCTGAAACCATTGCTTTGACCGCATTTGCCTTCTTCCTTCTTCCTTCGGCTATAACTTTCGGTTTTTCTAATTGATTGGCGATCGCACCCAGCATTTCATTTACACTACACGGTTTGTTGAGATAACCGTCGGCTTTGAGTTCAAGAGCTTTTTCCATTTCAGTACCTGTCATAAAAATAAATGGAATACTGGAAGTTTCAGGGTGCGATCGCAAAGCTGCAAAAACTTCAAAACCGTTGAATTTGGGCATCATGACATCAGACAAAATTAAATCAGGAATTTGTGCGATCGCCATTTTGATCCCAACCAGTCCGTTCTGGGCACCCAGAGCTTCAAAACCATGCCATTCCAGAACTTCTAATACAGTTTCTCGGATCAAGTCGTCATCTTCTATAACTAATATTTTGGTCATTTTTGTGGCTTTTTGCTGGCTGTATACCTATTTATCTGTTAAAGTTATAGTAACAGTATTTTAATAATTTCAAGTGGACTATTGCAGCTACCCAGTTTTTTCCGGGATTGGGCGATCGTACTTCCTAAAAAATTTTCATAAATCCATCAAATAAACCAGGAAAAATACCATGAAATTTATCAGCCCTAAAACAGACTTTGCCTTCAAAAAAATATTTGGTTCCACCGACAGCCAAGATATCCTCATCAGTTTCTTAAATGCTCTAATTTACGCCGGTGAGCCAATTATCCAAGACTTACAAATTATTGACCCTTATTCTGCTGGTATTGTGAGTGGACAAAAAGACAGTTATTTGGATGTCAAAGCTCGCATTACCGACAACAAGACGGTAATTATTGAAATGCAAGTTCTGAATGTAGAGGCTTTTGAAAAGCGAGTTATCTACAATCTAGCCAAAACCTATGCCAACCAACTCAAAATTAGAGAAGGTTATCCTAGATTACAACCAGTAATTGCTTTGACAATTACTGATTTTAAAATGTTTAAAGAACAACCGGATGTGATTTCTCATTTTGTGTTCAAAGAAAAAGAAAAACTATTTGATTATCCTCATCTCCAACTTGAAATGTTTTTTGTGGAATTGCCCAAGTTTAACAAAGAGTTAGATCAACTCACAACTTTGACTGAGAAATGGATCTATTTTATGAAAAATACTCCTGATCTAGAAGCAATTCCAGCAACAATGGAAACAGTTCCAGAACTCGAAAAAGCTTTTAGAATCGCCAATCAAGCTAACTTAAGCTTGGAAGAGTTGCAGAATATGGAAGCCCAAGAGATGGCGCTCGAAGAAGAGCGGGGAGTAATTACTAGAGGTATAAGAGATGGCTTAGAGTTAGCTAAGAGTCAATTGATGCAAGAAGGGATTGAAGCAGGCCGTCAAGAAGGGATTGAAGCAGGCCGTCAAGAAGGGATTGAAGCAGGTCGTCAAGAAGGGATTGAAGCAGGTCGTCAAGAAGGGATTGAAGCAGGTCGTCAAGAAGGGATTGAAGCAGGTCGTTTAAAGCAGGTCAGACAGCTTTGATCCTGCGTCTGCTGGAGCGACGTTTAGGAACAGTAAATCCTGATGTCGTTTCGCGAATAGGAGAATTATCTGTTGAGCAATTAGAGAGTTTGGTCGATGAAGTAGTAGGATTTTCTAGTTTATCCGATTTAATGGCTTGGTTCGAGGAGAATAATTAAAAGTGCGATCGCTATTACCGCGATCGGGTAAAATACAATTGAGTGTATCGCTATTAACTGAGGAAAAAGCTATGTCAGAATTTCTCGACTTTCTCAGACATCAGTTTGCTTACATTGCCATTGGCGAATTTAAACCAGGAAAATTCAAAGAAGCAGAACAACTTTTTGCCCAAGCAGTTGCAACTTATGCTACAGGTTTTAAGGGAGCGTATTTGCTGCAATTGCCAAATACTGACAAGGGTATTGCCATCATTTTTTGGGAAAGCATAGAAGAAATGGCCGCCAATCAAACCGAAGCTTATCAGGAAATCTTGAAGCAGATGACGCCTTTGTTTACAAAAATACCAGATACTGATGTTTATGAAATCGTGAGTGAAATCAAGCCAAAAAGTGAATGAATTTGGCTGTGTGACATTTTGAGTTTATAGTTGATATCAAATCTGGCAGTAGTTGTATTGTAGCAAAAAATCCTAGTTGCTATCAAGGTGGCGATCGGCAGAGTTTTTAATCAGATTAGCGACAACAGCAACTTGGACGCGCTACCCTAGAATAAGCTGGCAACTCAGCATTAGCTCAAGTACCAGCGATCGCCGATCGATTCACAAATTTGCCATCAAAATGTCACACACTTACTTTGATTCTGAAAACGGTCACAAATCCTTCGAGATGCCCGGTGCCAAACCCCACTATAACCCCGATCGCCCCGGTCAAGTAGAACACATTTTCCTCGACTTAGTGCTGAATATTCCCAAGCAAAGCTTTCGGGGCACTTGCAGCATCCGCATCAATCCAGTCCGCAGCGGTATTGACAAATTAACCTTAGATGCTGTCAACCTAAAAATTAAATCCGTCAAAGTCGGCGACACCAAGCAAAACTTCGACTACGATGGCGAATTTCTACAAATTCAACTGCACGAACCAACAGAAGCGTACAAACCGATTACAATTGCGATCGACTATTCAGTCGAAAAACCCCAACGCGGCCTTTATTTCGTCGGCCCAGATAAACACTATCCCGACAAACCTACTCAAGTTTGGACACAAGGCGAAGATGAAGATTCTCGCTTCTGGTTTCCCTGTTTCGACTATCCGGGACAACTCGCAACTTCGGAAATTAGAGTACAAGTTCCTAGAGAATTCTTTGCTATTTCCAACGGTGAATTAGTCAGCACAAAAAACGACGGCGATGATAAAATTTATCACTGGTCACAAACTCAAGTTCATCCAACATATTTGATGACTTTGGCTGTGGGAGATTTTGCCGAGATCAAAGATGAATGGAACGGCAAACCTGTTAATTATTACGTGGAAAGAGGCCGGGAAGCTGATGCCAAACTGAGCATGGGTAAAACGCCTCAAATGATTGAGTTTTTCTCTCAAGCATTTGGCTATCCTTACCCTTTTCCCAAATATGCTCAAGTCTGCGTCGATGATTTCATCTTCGGCGGCATGGAAAATACTTCGACAACTTTGCTAACAGATAGGTGCTTGTTAGATGAACGCGCAACTCTCGATAATCGAGGTACGGAAAGCTTAGTTGCTCACGAATTAGCTCACCAATGGTTTGGCGATTTAGTAGTAATTAAACACTGGTCTCATGCTTGGATTAAAGAAGGCATGGCTTCCTATTGTGAGGTGCTGTGGACTGACAAAGAATACGGCAGAGAAGACGCAGCTTATTATATGTTAAATGAGGCGCGCAGTTATTTAGCTGAAGACAGTTCTCGCTACCGCCGCCCGATGGTGACTCATGTTTACCGGGAAGCGATCGAATTGTACGATCGCCATTTGTACGAAAAAGGTGCTTGCGTTTATCACATGATCCGCGCCGAGTTGGGCGATGAACTATTTTACAAAGCAATTCAGACTTTTGTCCAGGACAATGCTCACAAAACTGTAGAAACAATCGATTTGCTGCGGGCTATAGAAAAAGCTACCGGTCGTAATCTGATGTTTTTGTTTGACCAGTACGTTTATCGCGGTGGTCATCCAGATTATAAGGTTGCTTATGCTTGGGATGGAGATAACAAATTAGCGAAAGTTACTGTCACCCAAACTCAAGTAAAAGATAGCAAAAATGGCAACGGCAATAACAAAGATGTCTTTGACCTAAAAATTCCGATCGGCTTTGGTTACAAGCCAGAAAAAAGCGACAATGATGATGATTCTGCATCTTCCGATCCGAAGCTCAAAACCTTCACTGTACGAGTATACGAACGAGAACAAAGTTTCTATTTCCCATTGGAAGAGAAGCCTGCATTTATCAGTTTTGATGTGGGAAATAAATACTTAAAAACAGTTAGTTTAGAGTATGCACTTGCGGAATTAAAAGCTCAGTTGCAGTTCGATCCTGACCCAGTTTCCCGGATTTATGCCGCCCAAGCTTTGGCTAAAAAGGGAGGATTGGAGGTGGTGAATACGCTGTCAGATGCTCTGAAGAATGAGCCGTTTTGGGCTGTACGTGCCGAAGTCGCTGGTGAGTTAGTTGACATTAAACTAGACCAGGTTTTTGACGGTTTAGTCGCTGGTTTGAAGGATAAAGATGCTCGTGTTCGCCGCGCTGTGGTGGGGGCTTTGGGTCAAATCAAAACTCATGAAACTTATAAGGCGCTGAGGTCGATCGTGGAAAAAGGCGATGCTAGTTATTATGTGGAAGCTGCCGCAGCGAGTGCGATCGGTGGAATTGCAGGGGCTAACCTCGATGAAAAACCGACGGATGAACAGGTGATCAAAGAGTTAAAATTGGTGCTGAAGGAGCGTCAGGGGTGGAATGAGGTTGTGCGATCGGGTGCAATTTCCGGTTTGGCGCAAATGAAAACTTCTGAAGACGCGCTGAATCTGATTTTGAAATACACAGTCATTGGTACTCCCCAAGCTTTGCGCTTAGGTGCAATTCGCGCTTTGGGTGCAATTTCAACTGGTCAAAATAAGATCAATTTAGAACGGATTTTGCAGCGCTTGGCTGAATTATCTAAAGAGACGTTTTTCTTGACTCAAGTATCTGTAGTTTCAGCCTTGGGACAAATGGAAACTCGCAAAGCGATGCGGATTTTGCATGGTTTAGCTGATCAAACTCCTGATGGCCGCGTCCGTCGTATGGCTGATGAAGCTGTCCAAAGAGTGCAGAGAAATGCTGGTTCTGATGCAGCAGTGAAACAGTTGCGGGAGGAATTAGACATGGTGAAAAAGGATAATCAAGATTTGAAGAGTCGTTTGGAAAGTTTGGAGGCTAAGTCAAAAAAAGATTAGGTTAAGTAGAGGGGATAATCTCAGTTTTGCAAATATATTCGTAGGGGCGAAGCATTCCCGCAATAAACTTCTGGTGATCACTAATAAATTGTCTGCGGGAATGCTTCGCCCTTACACTCATTAAGATGTGTCTCCTAAAAAACCCGGTTTCTCCGATTAATCGTGAATTTATCTGAGAGATTAACTCAGAAACCGGGTTTTTGACCTCGCGCGCATAAGTTCTGTAGGACTAACGCCAAAAAACCCGGTTTCTCCGATTAATGTCGATTTATCCGACCGGTTTCTCCGATTAATGTGGATTTATCCGAAAGATTAACTCAGAAACCGGGTTTTTGACCTCGCGCGCATAAATTATGTAAAATCAGGGTGCAATTGTTGTTTTGAGTCTTCAACTGTTAATTAAGTTGAACCTGTTTTTGCACAAAAATATATTTTATAAACTATGAGTACCAGAATAATTGTATCAGTGGAACAATCTGGGGTAATTCCGTATCGCATTATGGACGGAAAAATTGAAGTAATGTTGATTACTTCATCGGGAGGTAAGCGCTGGGTAATTCCCAAAGGTTTAATTGAACCTAATATGACTCCCGAAGATTCCGCAGCTAAAGAAGCTTGGGAAGAAGCAGGTTTGCTGGGTCGAGTATTTCCCGATTTAATGGGAACTTATGAATACTATAAATCTGGGTGTATTTGGCAAGTGGATGTATTTTTACTGCAAGTAGAAACTGTTGTGGAAAATTGGCCTGAAGCTTATAAAAGAAAGCGGCAGTGGGTGAGTATTCCTAAAGCAATTAAGCGGGTTGATGAACCGGAACTGAAACTGATTCTTGGGGATTTGCCACATATGTTTTGGTGAACAATACTGAGAATTCCGACTTCTTGAAGAAGTCGGGATTCTAATTTGTTGATCCAAAATTGAAGTGAAGGAGGTAGTTATTCTCCAACCATTTTAACATACTGTTTTAACACAGGTGGAATCGTCAAAACGGTTTCAGTTTCACAGCTCAATTTTTCGATCATTCCCCGTCTGTCTAAAGATTGAATTGCTTTAAATAATTCGCCTTGTGACCCTTGACATTTTGCCATCAATTGGGTAAATGAAACAGGTTCACTTTCATTACTAAGTTGCGAAATCACCTGTTTTTCTATTTCCGACAACCGCTGATAGTGCTGCTGCAATATTGGTGTCAATTCATCGCCTAAAAACACTGGTTGATAACTTAAATATTGAGATACTCTACCGTTAAATAAGTTGTTAATGGTTTGAGCGACTAATTTTAACCAGAGGGGATTGCCTTGATAAAGCTCAATCAATTCTGGCCAGTATTCTTCATCCAATAAACCTTTTTCTCTCAGAATTTCTGTGGCTGCTTCACCTAAACCAGTTAACTGCAATAAACATACTGCTGAATTATCGTCGGTGAAGGTGAGGATGTCTGAGGGTGGTTCCCAACTATTGAGGATTAAGCAGCTATTGTGGGGAATTTCGCCGATGAGTTTAAATAGGGTTCCGTAGTTTTCATATCCTGGTTTATAATGTCCTGCAAGTTGCCCGCTGCTGAGAATTTGCTGCACGTCATCGAGGATGATGAGACAGCGATTTTCGCGCAATGTTTCTATTAGGATTGATAATTGATCGTCGGTGTTGGCGGGGAAAACCCCCCCTTCGCCCCCTCTTGGTAAGGGGGGGTTTTGATTTGAGAGAAATTGAATGAGGGTTTTGAGGGTGGTTTCGAGGGGTGGGGAGGTGCGGAGACTGCGCCAGATGATGCGATCGAACTGAGTTTGAATTTGGGGGATGAGGTTACGGGCGATCGCGCTTTTGCCGGTGCCTGTCATGCCTGTGATGGTCAGGAGGCGGCTGTTTTGGTGTGCGATCGAGTTTTCGAGGGTAGTGAGAGGTGAGTTGGCGTAGTTGTAGAAGGTTCTGACATCCGGTGCATCTCTTAAATCGAGTCGCGGTTTTTGTTCGGTGTTGTCTTCATTTGGGTTTTGTGTGGGGGGTGAGTGTTGTGGAGCTTTTGGAGGATGTGAGTTTTCTGTGCAGACGTTTATATTCCCTTTGTGGACAAGGTTAAAATTACCAGAATTTGAAATTTTAGAGATTTCATATCTTTCCATTGTGGATCTAAAATTGGATTTATTAACATCTTCCTCTAAGATTTTTGAAAGAATTTGCCATAACTTTGACGCAACATTTCTGATATGGCGTTCAGTACAATGAACCTCTTTGGAAATTTCGGAGTATCTTTTACCTTGCCACGTTCCCCGTACTACTGCCTGTTGCAGATCGTCCAATCGTTTGCCCGTCTTAGCGAACGCCAAGCCATCAGCCAACCTTAAGAGTTCTTGAACATCCATTTATTGGGTAATGTAGGAGGTTTTATCTATTGTATCAGACTTTTTCTGACGTTTTATGGCTAAGAAGGGCAAAATATGACTTTTAACGGCTAGCTAATTTTATTAACTCCTGGCAATTTGTGACATTATCCTACTTTACACTACATAAAAATTAACTTAAAATTAAATTAGCGGCTTTGAGACTCGTGAAATGTTCGTAAAAAATTTGTAATTTACAATAGGATAAAAAATCATGTCTAGTGCATTATCCCTACCTCAAGCTAATTTAAAAATGGCTCTCTGGCAAGTCGATGCTGATGCAATGAGTAGCAGCGACTTGTATGTGTGGTTAAATGATACAGGCTTGCCGCATGAAGTCTCGATCCGGCTGCATGAACTTGCCACATACACGAAAAAAGCTGGTAACAAAGTTTTACTCATCGGCAAAATTCTCCTCATTAAAATCATAGAATTTGTCAAAGCGCATCCCAATTTAGCCCTAGGGGCTGCTGTTGGCGTCGTTGTAGGAATTTTGGCAAATTCGATACCATTTGTCGGCCCCTTATTAGCACCTTTGGCAACAGTGCTGGGTATCCCAATTGGTGCAATAGCCGGCCACCGACTCGATCAACGCGCCCAAGGCAAAGAGGTGTCTGATGGAATTATTGGAATTGCTCAAGACATTATTGAGATTGCCAAAGCATTTTTTCAACTAATGATAGACGTTTTCAATACAATTTTCTGCAACGTCATCACTGCTTAACTGTCAAAATTAGCAAAAAAATTGAGGTCGAATATGTCGGCAAATAAAACGCCAACCAAAGAGCAAATTCTGAAGTCAATAGAGCAACTGGCAAAAAACCCACACGATAAATTAGGGATTTTAGCAGAAATTGGCATTGGTGCAGTGGGGGCTGCCGGTGCTGGTGCCGCGGTGGCAGCTTTCGGTGGTGCATCATTTTTCTTTGGGTTGTTTGCCGTTGCACCTCCCGTAGGATTAGTTGTTGGCGGTGCAGCTTTAGGTGCTGCTGCTCTTGTAGGGGCAAAACGAATGTTATTTGATGGCACTTTTGACGAGGGAAAACAAGCAGAAATGCTTAAACAGTTAAAAGAACAGCTAAGAGATGTTGAAGCCAAAGAAAGAGGCTCTAAGCTGCAAGACAGCGATAAAACTAAATTTATTGTTTCCTTGAAAGAACCCGTCAGGCTCAATTTAATTAGCCCGAAAGATGCTCAGGATTTAATTAGGGCCGTAGAAAGCGGTCAAATGGCAATCAAAGAGGCGATTAAAATGGTTAAGGATGTGGTTGAAGCTGCTAAACTATAATTGCCCTCTGACTCCCCAAACCTGCGAATGCTAAGTTGTAAGTCAGCGATCGCCCTTGCTTGAGCCAAGTACGATCGCCCTTATCCCATCCCCATTAACTCTCTTTCGTCTGCGATCGCCAAAAAGTGCGATCGCCCTTTCCATGCTCATACTCTTGATTCGGCGGCGGGAATAACTTCAATCAGTCCCGTATGAAAAGCTGTATCGTAGGTAATAACTGGTAAATTTTCCAGTTCAGCTTGTGCCATAATCATCCGGTCAAACGGATCGCGGTGGGGAATAGGCAGGCTGCCAGCGCGAAGGGCATGGGCTGAAGTTATAGCTAGTTCGATAAATTGCGATCGGTGGAGGATTTGCGAATATTCCCCGACAATCTGTTTGGCTTCGGGAAGTTTACCGATGCGATATTTGGTGGCTATTTCCCAGGCTGAAACAGTGCTGACAATGATATTAAAATCTGGGTTGCGAATGATGTCGCGGCATTGGGCATTGAGTTTGGGGTCGTCAAAGAGCCACCACAACAGGATATGGGTGTCAATGAGATAGCTTATTCCCATTGTTCGAGCTCCTCGAATGGTAGGGGTTCAAAAAAAGCATCACCGAGTTTTCCTGTCAGTAAACCGGGCGTGCGAGGCTGTGGCTGTTCTCGTCCTAATCCGAGGCGAAAGTAGTGAATCAAGTCATATATTTCTGCAAGTTTGTCTTCGGGAATGTCTTGTAGTTCTTGAACGATCTTCTCAATTAGCATAAATCAAATACTCCGATAGTTGCTGGTTAATCGATCGAGCTACTGCGATCGTTTCTCCTTGGCTAGCCGTTCCCACTTCAGGACACTCGGCTACATAAACATCCTCTTCCCAATAAACAATTGCCGTGAAAGTACAAGACATTTTTTTGCCAAATTCTTCCTACTCAATGTAGCATATCCAGTAGGGTTAATGAGAACTTATTCTAAATTTTACCACAATATCTCCTCTGCAAAAATCAAGCAATTTCCTCCGCCAAAAGCCGACCATCGCAGCGCTCATATTCATCTTCCAAAAGCCATGAATGAGTCTCATCATAGCTTGAACTTACAAACAGAGACTTATAGTTTGCTGATGGGTCATAAATACAAAATTCTCCCTTCTTTCCACTCACTAACATCAAAATTCGAGGCGGAAAAACAATCGGATCTACCCACAATTCGATAAATTCCCAATCATTAACTTGTTCGGCGAGGTCTGGTGCGTGGGATAACATGATATTTATCTGTTCCTTTGATAATTTTTATTTCAGCGTAATAAAGGGGAATGCGACTACCATCTGCTCTAACTTGATAGCCGATCGCATCATCAAAGTAGAGTCCATAACGTTCGTAGTCATCGGTTTCATCCTCAACCCCTGTCAGATATCCTCTCTCAATAATAGCCTCCGCCACTGCATCTAGTGTAGCTCTGTCATTGAAAACATGAGCTTTTCCCTCTTTCCTTAGCAGTCGTTCCACCTGTGACGTACCGGGAAGATGTTTGTCAAATAAACTACTTCTAGCGTCTGGTATTAGTTCGCGGTTAATGCCAGTCATCAACTAATTAGACAGGTAACATGATATTCAGTTTACCAAAACTCTACACAAAAAGCGATCGCCCGCCCCACCACACCAATACCTCCAAACTTGCTACCCTAAAGAGAGTTAGATTTAACTCACCGAAGAGCAGCATTCTCAAGAACAGGCAAGATGCCTGTTCCACAAAGAGTCAATTTTCTTCTTGTGGGGTGGGCTTCTAGCCCGCCCTAAAGGGATGATTGCAACTGGTGCAATATCTCAGATTTAATCAAAATCAACCCAAGCAATTATGAGCGGTACTGTTACATCCCCCAACCTCAACCAGCAGCGGCCACTCGCCACCCCATCCGCTGACACTTCGAGTTCCCTGCTGGGCGACTTCATCCAAGAAACCCTCGCCTTAACCAAGCGCCTGTTTATTCAATTGCAGCGCCGCCCCTCGACGCTAGTTGCAGGCATTATTCAGCCGCTGATGTGGTTGGTTTTATTCGGTGCGCTGTTTGAAAATGCTCCCGCAGGCTTGTTCGGCGAAAGCCAGAATTACGGACAATTTCTCGGCGCTGGTGTGATTGTTTTTACAGCTTTTGCCGGGGCGCTGAATGCTGGTTTACCGATTATGTTCGATCGCGAATTCGGATTTCTCAACCGCCTATTAGTCGCGCCACTGGCTTCCAGATTCTCCATCGTCCTAGCTTCAGCTATTTTTATCGTCACCCTCAGCTTTATCCAAACTGGCACAATAGTCACGGCTGGAGCGTTTTTGGGCGCAGGATTGCCGGGAATTGCTGGACTAGGCGCGATCGCCCTCATAGTCCTGCTATTAGTTTTGGGAGTCACCGGTTTGAGTCTCGGTTTAGCCTTCGCTCTTCCCGGCCACGTAGAATTGATTGCAGTAATTTTTGTTACAAACTTGCCACTGTTATTTGCCAGCACCGCCCTCGCGCCGCTGTCGTTTATGCCACACTGGTTGCAAGTTGTAGTGACTCTCAATCCTCTCAGTTATGCGATCGAACCTATTCGCTATTTGTACCTCCACAGCGATTGGTCGCTAGCTAGTGTTGTGATGCAAGCTCCTTGGGGTAGTGTTAGTTTCGGAGGAGCATTGTTAGTATTGCTAGCCTTTGATGTGGTAGCACTGCTGAGCATTCAACCCCTATTGCGGCGTCGATTTGCTTAGGAAGAAAGCCTATTGTGGGGTGGGGGCGGGTTACTTAGCATAGTCGAAGTACCCGCCTCTACCCAACGGCAAATCCTCATTTACCTCTTTTGAAAAATACAATAAAATACAACCCAAATCTGTATGAAACCTTAAAAGTTGCTTCACCTACAAATACTCACTAATTTTTACATTACATTATAATCAGCGTTAATTTTGGAACTGGTGCAAACAAACATCTGTTGAACTGACCAAAGGATAAAAACATGGATATCTTATCTAATACCGTAGCGCTATCGCGGATGCAATTTGCGCTAACTGCCATATTCCATATGCTGTGGCCAGTTTTGACTACTGGAATGGGAATTTATCTGGTAATTGTTGAAGGAATGTGGCTGAAAACACGCAACCCTGACTATTACCACCATGCTCGTTTTTGGTCGAAATTATACGTGCTCAACTTCGGGATTGGGGTAGCTTCCGGCATTCCAATGGAATTTCAATTCGGCACAAACTGGGCACCATTTTCGGAAGCCGTTGGTGACTTTTTTGGCAGCATTTTAGGATTTGAAGCTTCAATGGCATTCATGCTAGAAGCTGGCTTTTTAGGAATTATGTTGTTTGGTTGGGGGCGCGTTAACCCGATCGTCCATTATTTCGCTACAATCATGGTAGCCTTCGGCGCAAACCTTTCCACTGTCTGGATTTTAGTCGCCAACTCTTGGTTGCAGACACCAGCCGGTGGAGAAATGATTAACGGCAAGTTTGTTGTCACTGATTATTTCCAAGCAATTATGAATCCCTTTGCATTAAACAGCATTCTCCATATGTTTTTTGCAACATTAGAAACATCCCTGTTTGTAATAGGTGGAATTAGCGCTTGGTACATTCTGAATAAACGTAACGAAGCCTTTTTTTCCAAATCTTTAAAAATTGCCATAGCAACCGCGATTGCAGTTGCACCTTTGCAGATATTCATCGGACATTTGAGCGCCGAACAAGTCTATCACTATCAGCCGACGAAATTAGCAGCAATCGAAGCTAAATGGGAAACCTCCCCAGCCGGAAGTTCAGCCGATTGGACTATCATGGCTCTTCCTAACGAAAAAGCCCAGAAAAATGATTGGGAAATCAAGGTTCCCAATGGATTAGGATACGTCCTAGAATTCAAACAAAAACTCTCCGAACCAGTCCTCGGATTAAAGGAATGGAAACCAGAAGATAGACCTCGGATGGTGGGTTTAATCTACTATTGTTTCCGCATCATGTCCGGGATTGGATTCTTGTTTGTAGGATTGATGCTATTCAGTACAATTCAGTGGAGTCGAGGCAAACTTTCCGCTGAAAATATTAGCAATCAACCTTGGTTAATGCGCGCTTGGGTATTAGCGGCACCACTGGGATATATCGCTGTAGAATCGGGTTGGATCGTGCGCTGTGTCGGCAGACAGCCCTGGGTTTTATACGGGCAAATTCGCACGGCTGATGGGGTGTCAAACATCCCCGCTAGCAATGTTTTAACTTCTCTCAGTTTCTTTGCAGTTATTTACAGTTTCTTGTTTGTTTGCGCCTTGTATTTTGGCAGCCGGATTATCCGCAAAGGCCCTAATTTAAATCTGCCAATTCCAGGTTTAGACAATCAACCTGCCATCGAAACTGCACCCGCAGAACACATTCCCGATCAACGTCCTGTAGAAGCACAACAATAGGAGATTTTATGCAAGCTTTGGAGCATTTTCTCCCGCAAGTCTGGTTCGTAATTTTAGGTATTTTTCTGTTGCTTTATGTCATGCTAGACGGCTTTGACTTAGGCGTAGGAATTCTATCTCTGACTGCTTCCGATGACGAGCGCCGGGGCATTTTAATGACCAGTCTGGGCAATGTTTGGGATGCTAATGAAACTTGGCTCGTTTTGATGGGAGGTGCTTTGTTTGGCGCATTTCCCCTCGCTTATGGCACGATTTTAACGGCATTGTACATCCCGATTTGTATGATGCTTTTTGGGTTAATTTTTCGGGCTGTAGCCTTTGAGTTTCGCGAGCATTCTAACCGGAAGTTATTTTGGAATTATGCCTTCGGTGCGGGTAGTTTTTTGGCTGCTTTGGCT
The DNA here is from genome assembly GCA_004294385.1 of Oscillatoriales cyanobacterium. Lineage (GTDB taxonomy): Bacteria > Cyanobacteriota > Cyanobacteriia > Cyanobacteriales > Microcoleaceae > Microcoleus. The sequence goes on from REAP01000025.1 coordinate 73,929, forward strand.
CAAGGATTTGCCCTGGGTGCGGTGCTTGAAGGCATTGCTGTTGATGAATCTGGGCATTTTGTGGGTACTACCTGGGATTGGCTGGATTGGCGATCGATCTTGGTGGCTTTGACACTGATTCAAGGCTACGTTTTGATTGGTTCCACCTATCTAATTATGAAAACAGATGGGGAACTGCAAACAACTCACTATCGCACGGCTAAAATTGCGGCGGTGACTACACTAATCGGAGCGATTCTGATTACTGTCGCAACTCCAATCTTTTATGAAAGTACGAGATCGAGATTATTCGAGAAACCGCTAGTTTATATTTTTGCGGCAATTCCTTTGCTGGGATTACTGCTGGTTGGACTATTGCTAAGAAGTCTCGAACGCAAACAAGAACGGACGCCGTTTGTCTGGACTATTCTGATATTCTTACTCAGTTTCATCGGCTTGGGATTGATTGTTTTTCCCTACATTATTCCCACGCAACTCACGATTTACCAAGCGGCGGCGGCACCCAGCGCCCTGGTATTTATGATTGTGTTCATTGGCTTTTTGATCCCGATTATGATTTTCTACAACATCTACAATTACGTTGTGTTTCGGGGTAAGGTTGCTGGTGGCCACTATGGGGAATAAATAAGAATCAAACCGCAGATCTACGCAAATGTACGGAAATGTAGAGTTAATCTTGTCTGCGTACATCTGCGTACATCTGTAGTGAAAAGTTACAAATTATTGTTTTCTGATATCATACCCCTGTCAAATAATAAAATACAATGGAGTAGAAAGTTCAAATTCAACTATGTCTAGTAAAGGATGAACGACTTATGGATGCCGCCAATTTGTCAGGTTATCAAATAACAGAGCAACTTTACGCAGGTACACGCACCATAGTCTATCGAGCAATCCGTACCAGTGACAAATACCCAGTCGTCATCAAACTGCTGCGCAACGAATACCCCAAGTTCAATGAACTCGTCGGGTTTCGCAACCAGTACACCATAGCCAAAAATCTCGACTTCCCCAGCATCATCAAACCCCTAAGTCTAGAAGCATACCGCAATAGCTATGCCGTAGTCATGGAGGACTTTGGCGGAATCTCCTTATCTACTTATCTCAAAACAGCAACAGATCAAAACCAATCCTCTAACTCTTTATCTTTAACAGAATTTCTCAACCTAGCCCTGCAACTAACAGACATTCTCAACTATCTCTACCAAAACCGAGTCATTCACAAAGATATTAAACCAGCCAATATTTTAATTAATCCCGAAACTAAACAAGTCAAACTAATTGATTTTAGTATCGCCTCACTACTACCGAGAGAAACCCAAGAAATTCAGAATCCCAACATCCTCGAAGGGACATTAGCCTATCTTTCCCCAGAACAAACTGGGAGGATGAATCGCGGCATAGACTACCGTAGTGATTTTTATTCTTTAGGAGTTACCTTTTATGAATTGTTGGCTGGGAAGTTACCATTCCTGTCAAATGACCCGATGGAATTGGTGCATTTTCATCTAGCAAAACAGCCGATGCTGATACATCAATTTAAGCCAGAAATTCCGCTAGTTTTATCAGAAATTGTCAGTAAACTAATGGCGAAGAATGCCGAAAATCGTTATCAGAGTGCATTAGGGCTGAAGCATGATTTAGAGATTTGTCTAGCTCAATTACAAAAAACAGGCAAAATCGAATATTTTGACATTGGAAAGCGAGATATTACAGACAGATTTATAATTCCAGAAAAACTTTACGGAAGAGAAACAGAAGTAGAAACTCTACTTCAAGCATTTGAACGAGTCGCTAACCCCCCCCAACCCCCCCTTGCTAAGGGGGGGCTAGGGGGGGTCGAAATGATGCTAGTAGCTGGATTTTCAGGTATTGGTAAAACTGCTGTCATCAATGAAGTTAATAAGCCAATTGTCAGACAACGAGGCTATTTTATCAAAGGCAAATATGACCAATTTCAGCGAAATATTCCCTTTTCAGCATTCGTGCAAGCTTTCCGAGATTTAATGGGGCAGTTGCTATCAGAATCAGATGCTGAGTTACAACTCTGGAAAACTCAAATTATGACAGCAGTTGGAGACAACGGACAAGTCTTGATTGATGTGATTCCTGAGTTAGAACGCATTATTAGCAAACAGTCTCCTGCGCCGGAACTATCGGGAAGTGCAGCGCAAAATCGATTCAATTTGCTAATGCAAAAGTTTGTGCAGGTATTTGCCAAAACAGAGCATCCCTTAGTGATGTTTTTGGATGACTTGCAGTGGGCAGATTCCGCATCATTGAAATTGCTGCAATTGTTGATGACAGAGACAGGACATTTACTAATTTTGGGAGCTTATCGAGATAATGAAGTGTCATCAATTCACCCGTTTATCCTCACCATAGATGAAATTATCAAAACCGGGATAGTTGTTAATACAATTACCCTCGAACCCTTAAGTCTAGTGGATATCAATCAGTTGATGTCAGATACGCTGAATTGCGATCGCACTATTGCTCAACCCTTGACTAAATTGGTGTACCAAAAAACTCAAGGTAATCCATTTTTTGCGACTCAGTTTCTCAAAGCACTCCATGAAGATAAGCAAATTACTTTTGACTGGGAAGCCCACCATTGGCAGTGTGATATTGCTCAAGTCAAAGCCTTAGCAATCACCGATGATGTGGTGGAGTTTATGGCACTGCAATTGCAGAAGTTGCCAGTACAAACTCAGGATGGGTTGAAGTTGGCGGCTTGTATTGGAGCACAGTTTGATTTGAATACTTTGGCAATTGTATCTGATCGGGTTCCTGAAGATATGGCGGCTATGCTGTGGAAAGCATTACAAGAAGGTTTGATTATTCCAAATACAGAAATTTATAAGTTCTTCATTCAATCTGGCAGTGCCTCAGTTTCCGATGCAGTAGCCAATCCAACTTATCGCTTTTTGCACGATCGCGTTCAGCAAGCTGCTTACTCCCTAATTGCCGAAGGAAAAGAACAAAAAACTCATCTAGATATTGGTAGGATACTCCTGAACAATACCCCTAAGAAACAATTAGAAAAAAATATTTTTGCGATCGTAAATCACTGGAATCAGGCGATCGATCTAATAGTTGTAAATCAGTTCGATCGGATGGAGCTTGTCTATCTAAATCTTATGGCCGGACGAAGAGCAAAAAATGCAATCGCTTATGAATCGGCAATGGGTTATCTAAAGACTGGTATTTTGATACTTCCTTCAACTATTTGGGAAACTCACTACACTCTGGCCCTTGAATTATACAATTTAGCAGCAGAAATTGCTTACTTGTCGGCAGATTTTCTACTGATGGATCAGTGGTTAGATGTTGTATTTGAACAAGCCAGAACGATTTTGGATCGGATTGGTGCCTATCAAACAAAGATTCTAGCTTATACCGCTCAAACTCAGCAGCAGGAAGTTATTCAGATTACTATTAAGGTGCTTAAAGATTTAGAAATTCCATGTCTGGAAAAACCTAACGGCATAGAGGTAGAACAGGAATTTACAATTATACAAGCTAAACTGGCAAATGAAACTGTTGAAGCTCTAGTACAGCTACCTGAGATGAAAGAACCACAATGGTTGGCTGCGATTCAGATACTCCAGGCTGCCATTCCCACAGTTTATCAGGTTAACGCCGAACTATTTAAAATCATGGTGTTCAAATTGATTGAGCTATCCCTTGAGTATGGTAATACCTCTTTTACCTCCTTTGGTTATGCTTGCTATGGACTTCTACTCTGTGATGGAGAACAGATTGAAGCTGGGCATAAATTTGGACATCTTGCTTCAACTTTAGCCGAAAAATTTGCTGCTCGTAGTGTTCAAGTTAAAACACTATATTGTGTAAATGTATATATTAATGTCTGGAACAATCATATTCTTGATGTAATTTATCAACTTCAAGAAACTTATAAATTGGGAATAGAACAAGGTGAAATAGAATTTGCTGGATATGCGATTTTTCATCACTCATACTGCTCTTATATTTCTGGATTTACCTTAAGTTTACTTAAGTCACAGATTATAGATCGGATTACATTGTTACAAAAAACCAAGCAAGATTCTGCGGCATCTTGGACACAATGCTATCTTGAATCAATTTGTATATTGTTGCAAGAAAGTCCAACTCAGGTTTTAGAGTCTAAATCTAAATTCTTGATGATTTTAGATGGTATGCACAATAAATCTGATTTTCATGGGCTATTTCATGCCTATTTAAATCAGACTATTTTATTCTATTTATTAGAGGATATTGATGCTTCCAAAGAATCTCTTGAATTTGCAAGAAAATATCTTTATACTGTTGCAGGTAGTATTCTAGTCGCAACTTTCACATTTTATGATTCATTGGTGAAAATAAGATCTTATGTTGACGCAAATATGTCCGAAAGATCTGTCATTTTAGAAATGCTGACAACTAATGAATCAAAAATGCACAATTGGGCATTCCATGCTCCGAGTAATTATCAAAATAAGTATGATTTGCTAAAAGCTGAGAAGTGCCGGATATTAGGTAAATCATACGAGGCAATGGATCTATACGATCGCGCGATCGCCCTCGCCAAAGAAAACCAATTCGTCAATGAAGAAGCCTTAGCGAACGAATTTGCCGCCAAGTTTTATCTCAATTGGGGCAAAGAAAAAGTCGCTCAAGCCTACATGATTGAGAGTTATTACTGCTATGCGCGCTGGGGAGCTAAAGCCAAAGTTGCCGATCTAGAAACCCGTTATCCTCAACTGCTCCAGCCTATCTTGCAGTCACCCAAAACCAGCTTCGATCCGCTAGAAACCCTTAGCAATGTTACTCATTCATCAACGCAAGTTGACCACAGCACCAGCATTTCTGATGCACTAGATTTTGGCTCTGTACTCAAAGCTGCTCAAGCCCTTTCTAGTATCATCCAGCTTGATGAATTGCTTCAGCAATTGACCCAAATCATTCTGCAAAATTCCGGGGGCGACAAGTGTGTGTTAGTCCTTCCCCTAGACGAAACCTGGCAGGTTAGAGCTATTTCAACTCCTGAAACTACAGAACTTTGCTCAGAATTTGTAGACGGTCATCTTAACATTCCCATCAAACTAATTCAATACGTGAAGCGGACACAAACTGTGGTAGTGGTGGATAATTTACAAACGGATTTACCCATCATTGATGACTATCTGAACCAACACCAGCCCAAGAGTATACTGTGTTTACCGATTCTCGATCGAGGACATTTAGCCGGCATTCTTTACCTGAAAAATGAAATGACTGCTGGGGTATTTACAAGGGATCGCCTCACAGTCATCAATTTCCTCTGTACCCAAGCTGCCATTTCCCTAGAAAATGCCAGACTTTATGCTGAATGTAAAGCCTCTGAAAAATCTATGCAAGAAACGAATAACTTACTTAACTCCTTCCTCGAAGCAATGCCCGACTACTTTTTTGCGAAGGATTTGCAATGTCGTTACATGATTATGAATTCAAATGTGGGTAAGTTTTTTAATCAAAGCATTAATGAAATAATTGGCAAGACGGATGCCGATTTTATGCTCCCAGAAATTGCTGAAGAAATCATGAGAATAGATCGAGAAGTTATTACCCAAGGCATCACGAAACGCATTGAAGAAATAGCCCAAGTTGATGGAGTCAACAACACATATCTATCTGTTAAAACACCACTCAGAGATCCGCAGGGAAACATCATTGGTTTGATTGGCCTTTCTCAAAATATTACGGATCGCAAACAAGCCGAAGTCATCATCACTGAAAAATCTCAGGAATTGTCACAAGCCTTACAAAACTTGCAGCACACCCAATTGCAAATGATTCAAAGCGAAAAAATGTCGGCCTTGGGTAACTTAGTTGCAGGCGTTGCTCATGAGATTAATAATCCCGTTGGCTTCATTTCTGGCAATCTGCATGAAACCCAGCAAACGGTGCAAGACTTAGTGGAGCATCTGAATCTATATCGCGATCGCGCTTCGGAAACAGAAATTGCCGATCATGCGGTCGATATCGATATAGACTATATCATCGAAGACTTGCCCAAAATGATTGGCTCGATGAAACTGGGGTGCGATCGCATCAAAGGCATCAGCATCAGCCTGCGAACCTTCTCCCGTGCCGACACAGACCATCCCGTAGCTTGCAATATCCACGATGGTATTGATAGCACAATCATGATTCTTAAGCATCGCCTCAAGGCTAACGAAAATCGCCCAGAGATAGCCGTCATCAAAGATTATGACGATTTGCCCCCGATTGAATGCTACGCCGGACAGTTGAATCAGGTGTTTATGAATTTGTTGGCAAATGCGATCGATGCTTTAGATGAGTCAAATCAAGGACGAGATTATGAAGAAATCATGAATGAAATTACGATTAAAACTGAATTATCGACCGATCGCAAACAAGTAACTATTCGGATTCAAGATAACGGTGTTGGTATAAGTGAGCAGGTGCGATCGCAGATTTTTGATAAACTGTTTACTACGAAGGGAGTCGGTAAAGGGACAGGATTGGGTTTGGCGATCGCTCGGCAGATTATAGTTGAGAAACATCAGGGTATGATCGATGTGAATTCTGCACAGGGTAAAGGTACTGAATTTGCGATCGCCCTGCCAGTCTGTTCATTAAAGTAAGCACACTAACATTTTTTACTCAATTCTTTTCCTATGTTAGACAAGTTCATTCAAAACTTTGTTATTTTTATGGAAGATGAAATCTTTTTGACATACCATTGTAGAATTCATGTCCGAATCCCTAGACCATAATAAACCACTTAATCCCTTAATGGCTGAAGACGATCGCACTTTGCTCTCAAGGAGAGACCGACAATTGCGGACTGTGTTTGAAACGGCTCTGGATGCGATCGCGATCGTCGATGACGAAGGCAGATATCTCGATGTCAACCCCGCAGCCTGTGAATTATTTGGGCTAGAGAGAGATGAAATCCTCGGATGCTGCATTAGTGATTTTACTGAGCCCGGAACTGATTTTCAACAACTATGGCAAGAATTTCAACAACCAGAAAAAGCGCGGGGTGAATTCCGCCTAGTGCGAGCGGATGGAGATATTCGCGTAGTGGAATATGCAGCAACGGCAAACTTTCTACCCCACGGTCATTTGTTGGTAATGCGAGACATTACACAGCGCAGACGAGCAGAGGCGCAAGTCAGGGAACTGACACAACGTTTAGAGCAAGAAGTTCTGAAAAATAGCGAATCCCTACCCGGAAGTCATCATATTGAGCCTATTAACCAAGCTACGACGGAAGATTATCATCGTTTAGAACAAATTTCCCGCCATATCCCCGGCGTTATTTATCAGTTCCGTCTGCGTCCTGATGGCACTTCCTATTTCTCATACGTCAGCGAAGGGGTGCGAGATGTTTATGGCGTTTCCCCAGAAGAAGTGCGCGAAGATGCTTCTAAAGTTTTTAGTGTTGTCCATCCTAATGACCTCGATCGCGTCTATCAATCCATTATCGATTCTGCCGAACACCTTACCCCTTGGTATTGCGAATATCAAGTTTTTTTACCCGATGGGCGGATGCTGTGGTTGGTCGGTAATTCTACACCTCAGCGAGAACCTGATGGTAGTACCATTTGGCATGGCTATATTCGAGATATTAGCGATCGCAAACAAGCAGAGTTAGAAAATTCGCAAATTCAGAACTTCCTCAGCTCGATCATTGAAAATATCCCCAACATGGTCTTTGTCAAAGATGCCGACAATCTTCAATTTTTGCGTTTTAACAAAGCTGGTGAAGAACTACTCGGTTATCCTAGATCAGCATTATTAGGAAAAAGTGACTACGACTTGTTTCCACCAGAAGAAGCAGATTTTTTCATAGCCAAAGATCGAGAAGTCTTGGCTAATGGCAAGATTTTGGATATTCCTGAAGAACAGATTCAAACGAGTCATCAAGGCCCTCGAATTCTGCATACAAGAAAAATTCCCATCCCTGATGAATTTGGCAATCCCAAATACTTACTAGGAATCTCCGAAGATATCACCGATCGCAAACGCCAAGAACAAGCTCTCCGCTTAATTGTCGAAGGTACGGCAGCAAAAACAGGCGAAGAATTCTTCAAAAGTTGCGTCCAATATCTCGCCCAAGTATTAGAAGTCCGTTATGCCTTAATCGCTGAATTTGTTGACTCAGAAAAGTCGATCGCGAAAACTAGAGCATTTTGGGTAGGAGACGACTTTGGCGATAACTTTATCTATAGCCTAATAGGTGCACCCTGTGAGAATAGTCAAACAGAGTTCTGCCTATATCCAAATTCGGTTCAGTCTCTTTTTCCTGAAGATGATGATTTAGTCGCCCTCCAAGTCGAAAGTTACAGCGGTTTGCCGATTGTTGATGCTTCTGGTAATTGTTTGGGGCTGCTGGTAGTGATGGACACTAAACCGATGGAACCAAATATAGAAATGTCGTCAGCCATTTTAAGAATTTTTGCCACCCGTGCGGGTGCTGAAATGAAAAGGATACAAGCCGAAGCAGCAGTGCGTCAATCAGAAATTCAACTACGACAACAAACTGAGAAATTAGAAGCAACTCTCAAAAAATTACAAAATACTCAAACTCAGTTAATTCAAGCTGAAAAGATGTCAAGTTTGGGGCAGTTGGTAGCTGGAATTGCCCATGAAATTAATAACCCCGTGAGCTTTATTTATGGCAATATTCAACCCGCCGCTGATTATGCTAGTTACTTGATTGAGCTAATTCACCTTTACCAAAAGCATTATCCGAGTCCACCACAGGCGATTTCTAATTTTACACAAGATATGGACTTTGAGTATTTAGTAAGTGATTTTTCTAACTTACTTAAATCGATGAAAACTGGAGCCACACGCATCCGTGATATTGTGAAGTCTCTGCGGACTTTTTCGCGATTGGATGAAGCAGATTTAAAAGCAATAGATATCCACGAAAATATCGAGAGTACCTTAGTTATTCTACAAAATCGATTAAATGGTCGGGGGGGAAAACCAGAGATTAATCTCACAAAACAATATGGTAAATTAGCCCTATTTGAATGTTATGGTGGTTTATTGAATCAGGTATTTATGAATTTGTTGGTGAATGCGATTGATGCGATCGAACAACAGCGAGAAAGCGTAGGGACACGGCAGGGAGAAAGCGTAGGGACACGGCAGGGAGAAAGCGTAGGGACACGGCACTGCCGTGTCCCTACCGAAGAATTAGATTATATTGGTGAGATTACGATTACGACTTCTATTACTGATGAAAATCAGGTTCTTGTCTCGATTCAGGATAATGGTTGTGGGATGAGTTCTGAGGTACAAGAACAAATATTTAATCCATTTTTTACGACTAAGCCAGTGGGGAAAGGTACGGGGATGGGATTAGCAACTAGCTATCAAATTGTCACAGAAAATCATCGTGGTAGTTTGTGGTGTTGTTCTACACCCGGAGAGGGAGCTAAGTTTGCGATCGAGTTGCCGATATGTCGAGTCAAGGTATAGCAAAAGGAAGTTAGATTTTAGATGAAAACTACTAATTAAGTCTTCAATCTAAAATCTAAAATCTAAAATCTAAAATTATCCGATGGCCCAATGCACCAGAGTCCGAACTCCAAAACCAGTAGCCCCAGGGCCATTATAGCCATTTTCTTTCTCAGTCCAAACCGGGCCGGCAATATCTAAATGCACCCAAGCAGTATCCTTCACAAACTGCTTTAAAAATAGCGCGGCTGTAATTGCTCCACCCATACGAGGGCCGGTGTTTTTCATGTCAGCGTGTAAAGCTTTCAATCCATCAAAATACTTGTCTTCCATCGGCATTCGCCAAAACTTTTCTCCGGCCATTTCTGAGGCGGCGACAATTTCGGCAGCAACGCTATCTTGAGGACTCCACAAACCAGCGATATCATCACCCAAAGCAACTACGCAGGCACCGGTGAGAGTTGCTAAATCAACGATCGCATCAACTCCCAATTTATCAGCAAATACCAAAGCATCAGCGAGGGTTAAACGCCCTTCTGCGTCAGTATTGTTAACTTCGATTGTTTTGCCGTTGGAAGCTGTGAGGATGTCTCCAGGGCGCATGGCGTGGCCGCTGATCATGTTTTCAGTGACGGCGCTGATAAAGTGAACTTCGACATCTGGTTTGATGTGACCGATCGCCTTTGCCGCACCCAAAGTAGCAGCCGCGCCGCCCATATCGATTTTCATCATTTCAATGCCACTGCCAACACCTTTGATGTTTAAACCGCCGGAATCAAAAGTCAATCCTTTGCCAACAATTGCTATTTTGCGGCGTGGTTTACCTGCTGGTTTGTAAATCAGGTGAATGAATTTTGGTGGCAAGTCAGATGCTTGGGCCACGCCGAGAAATGCTCCCATGCCGAGTTTCTCGCAGTCTTCTCGCTCCAAAATTGTTAATTCTAAGCCGCATTCAGCCGCGAGACTTTGGGCGGTTTCGGCCATTGTAATTGGGGTGACGGAATTGGCTGGTGCTGCGACTAATTCCCGTGCTAAGATGACTCCGGCAGTGATTTGTCGGGCGCGGACGATCGCACTTTCGCTACCGACAAAACCCAGTAAGTCTATTTGGTCGATCGCTCCGCTTTTGTCTTCGGGTTCCGACTTAAAACGGTGATCTAGATGCAGAGCGAGTTCTACACCTTCAACGATCGCACTGGCTGTAGCATCCGGCGCACTTTTCCACACAGGAAAGCTAATTCCGAGGGTTTGGCATTTTTCCTTTTTGGCTAGTTTGGCGCAAACACCGGCGGCTTGTCGCACAGTGTCTAATTTTAAGTGATCTGAAGAGCCCAAACCGACGATCGCAATTTTGCGAAGGGGACTATTTCCTCCAACGCGAGTAATGGCACTGGTACCAGCTTTGCCCTTAAAATCGGTTTCCAGTATCAGCTCTTTCAACGTGCCCATGAGCTTTTCATCTAGTTGTGCCAAGTCCCCGGTGAGCTCTACCGCGTCCTCAAATAGACCAATTGCCAGGGCATCTCCTGTCCACACAGAGCGGGGTGTATCGGTGACTCGAAATTCCATGTTGTGATTTGCTGTTTTGATTTTAGCTTTTGATTGTACTTTGTAGTTGGTGGTTTGTCGTTTTTTCTTTGTTCGAGTAAATAAATCGATCGTACTTTCTTAAATTAACTATGCTAAAACGACGCAAAACCCGATTTTCTGTTTTAATAGGCGTTTCAATTTGCGTTATGGCGATCGGCTCTTTGCTTGGTGCCGCGAAATTGATGAGTGTCGGCCCGTTCCAGAAGGCTGAGCCAGCCCAGAATGCCGCAAATACCGATTCAGAAGTGAAGACGCTGGTATCGCTGTCACCGACGGAAAGAGCGACGCAATTAGATGCGATCGCGGCCAGTAAATCCACGGCGGCAAACCCGCAGCAGCCAGTCTCCTCTCAAAGCCGCGCCCGCTACCTGCTAGCCACGGATTTAATCCAGCAAGGAAATGCCACCAAAGCATTAACTTTATTGGACAAATTAGAGCAAGAATATCCACTTTTAGCCTCTCAGATTGCGCTGAAACGGGCAGAAGCTTACCAATTAAGCGGTAACAAAGACAAAGCAGAAAAAGCTTGGCAGGATCTGCTAAAAAATTATCCGACTGAACCCGTAGCTGCGGAAGCTTTGTATTTTTTAGGAAAGTCAAAACCAGAATATTGGCAGCAAGCAATTACTCAATTTCCCGCTCATCCCCGCAGCGTAGAAATTGCCCTCGCTAAGTTAAAAGAAAATCCCAATCAACCACCGTTGATGCTGATAGTAGCAAAACACGGTCATTATGTCAATGATTACGCTACAATTTTAGAAAAACTGGTGGAGCAAAACAGCAGCGCTTTGAAACCAGAAGATTGGGAAGAAATTGCTTTTGGCTATTGGGAAAAACAGGATTATGGCAAAGGTGCGATCGCCTACGGGAAAGCTCCCCGCACCGCCCAAAATCTTTACCGCAAAGCTCGCGGTTTGTGGCTAGATGGGAAAATACCAGAATCGAAGATTGCCTACCAAGAATTAATCAGCGAATTTCCCGATTCCGAAGATACTGGTTTAGGCTTAATACGGCTGTCACGGTTGAATGAGCCGAAAGATGCGATCGTTTTGCTCGATCGAGTAATTAGCAGCTTCCCCAATCATGCCCCCGAAGCCTTGTTAGATAAATCCCAACTTCTGGACAAATTAGGAAGCGCCACATCCGCCTCAGAAACCCGCAAATTGCTATTGACAAAATACAACAATTCTGATAAAGCAGGCGAACTGCGATGGACTGTCGCGCAACAGTTTGCCAAAGGGGGAGACGTGAATTCAGCTTGGCAGTGGGCCAGAGAACTCACCACCCACAACCCCAACAGCGAACTAGCACCAGAAGCAGCATTTTGGGTCGGGAAATGGGCAAAACAAATCGGTCGCGAACAGGACGCAAAAACAGCATTTGAGTACACTATTTTACGCTATCCAGAATCCTATTTTGCATGGCGATCGGCTGTATTTCTCGGCTGGCCTGTAGGCGACTTTACCACAGTCCGGGACTTGTCTCCGAATGTAGTGCGTCCCTCTCAGCGCGTAGAACCCACGGCAGGTTCTGCTGTGCTGAAAGAGCTATATCAATTAGGACAAGATAGAGATGCTTGGAATCTGTGGCAAATTGAATTTACCAACCGCGTAGAACCAAGTATTTCGGAACAGTTCACCGATGGTTTAATGCGACTTGGTGTCGGAGATAACTTAGATGGTTTGTGGATGGTTGGGAGTTTGCGCCAGCGGGAGAAACCCGCAGAAAGAAAGGAATATTTAGCCCTCAGACAGCAGCCGAATTACTGGCAAACTTTGTATCCTTTTCCCTATCTAGAAAACATCGTTAAATGGTCGCAAGAACGGAAAATAAATTCACTTTTAGTGACAGCATTAATCCGGCAAGAATCGCGATTTATGCCCAGAATTAAATCCGCAGTTGGGGCCACAGGTTTAATGCAGGTAATGCCGGAAACTGGTGATTGGGTGGCGCAGCAAATTAACTTCAAAAAGTATTCATTGGAGAATGTGGACGACAATATTAAACTCGGAAGTTGGTATTTAGGTCATACCCATGATGAGTACAAGAATAATTCTATGTTAGCTGTGGCGAGTTACAATGCCGGGCCGAATGCAGTAGCTGATTGGTTGAAGAGGTTTAGCTTTAGTGACGCGGATGCTTTTGCAGAAAAGATTCCGTTTCCTGAAACGAAAGGATATGTGAAATCGGTGTTTGAAAATTACTGGAATTATCTGCGGATTTATAATCCAGAGGTTAGCAAGTTAATCGCTGATAATTACGCGGCTTCTCAACAAAAATCAAAGCCAAAAAATTAGTTACCTCGTTTGTGGTGGGGAATAATCACAATATACATGATGTTCGTAGGGGCGGGTTCACCTACAATAATCGCCGGAAACCCATAATTTGAAAAACCCGCCCCAACCCAAATAAGAATCATCATCTATATTTGAGTTATCTGTGGGGCGGGGCGGGTTTATTTAGATTGTTTGTCATTGTTATATATTGTTTGTAAAACCCGCCCCTACAAGATTTATGTTGATTGATCAAGCCAAAAAATTAGTGGAATAGGGCGGGTTTATTTAGATTGTCAAGCCAAAAAATTAGTGCAATAGGGCGGGTTTATTTAGATTGTTTGTCATCGTTATATATTGTTTGTAAAACCCGCCCCTACAAGATTTATGTCTGTTAACGCGGAGATGATATTATCGAACTGTGACTGTATAGGTAAGTTCAAAGGGTTTAAAATTAGCTGCGGTTTTCGCTGATCCGCTCAATTTTAATTCGTAAATCCCTGCTTTGGGGAACACAATATTAGCTCCTGGAATGCCTTTGTAACGTTCGGCAGATACTGCTTTTAAAGGCGGTTCCATCAGCGGTTTATCTCCCTGTTTATAACCTTTGGGATAAATGGCTAACTTGCAATTACACTGCTCTAATGGGATGATTTGACCGCCCCGGCGAGTTAGTGCAAACCAGATTTTTGCGGTTTCTCCGGCGCGGGGATTGTGGTTTGGTTCTAGGTGAAAGGTAGCTGCTACATCTGCTGATACTTCTACTTCGTGGGCTAAAACTAAAGTTGAGTTTAGCTGTGGTATGGGAAATATTCCTGATTCTATTAGCAATCCCAAGAAGACTAATAATCCTAAAGTTTTACTTTTGTTTGACAGGTGAAACATAGAAATTGTCCAATGATAGAATTGACCAAAATAAGCGCGATCGCACAAACAGAACTAATACCGTAACCACGGCTAATGCCGCTGTCAGCAGTTGATGGTGCAATTTCCATTCAAAGCCGCCGAGATAGTGGGAACCGATGAGTGCAGCGTGAAGGCTGCATAGCAAGAAAGCGGGAATGCTTAACAGATGAATTTGCCGCCATAGTTTGCCTAAATAGTTTTGAATGCGATCGCAACTTGTAACCGCCGCTGGTATCATTAGCAGTAGCCCCACCATCCCAGCCATCATCCCTAACTGATGCTGTGGCAACATAAAAGATACAGCGTCAAAATTCCATTGCAGTGTATGATCTAGCATATGAAATGTGTGAGCAAGGGCGATCGCAAATCCTCCGACACCCAAAGCCCGACGGTAGCGCAACAATTTTGGCCAAAACTGACTCACTGGACGCGCAATCAGTGCTAGCATCAAGCAAAGTAGTGCTGCGTGACCAGTCACATCAACCATTACATCAGTTCGCAACAGAGTAATTGTGCCGATCGCAATTGTCACCCAACCACCCGCACGAAATAGTTGACTGCGTTTGTCAGCGCTCAATCTACCTGCAAAAAACCCCACTCCCAGCATAGTTGGCAGTGTCCCCATTCCAAATGCAAACATCGTTGCCGCACCCAAAATTGGGTTTCCGGTTTCCGCTGCTTTAATCTGGGCCGCATAGAGGAAACCACAGGGAATGAAACCCCAAAGTAAACCCAAAGCCAATGGTATCCACCAACTTTTTTGAGTTGAAATCTTGGTCATTGCATTGCTGATGCGATCGTGCGAAACTGGATGTAGCAATGGTAAACGCGGCAGTAAATCCGGTTTGATTTGTACCAATCCAAACCAAATTAGCATTGTACCAGTCAGAATTGCGATCGCGCGTCGCAATCCGCTACCAGTACCAGCCATTTGTCCGCCAGCAATTAATACCGAACCCAATCCGCCAATTGCAGCACCAACTAGGGTATAAGCAATAATTCTTCCCAAGTTTAATAGCAAATGAAAGCGCAGGGAAGCTAATTGATCTTTGGCGGCAGCAGATAGGGAAAACGCCACTGTCAGCGGGCCACACATTCCGGCGCAGTGTCCGAAACTACCGAAAAATCCTAAAGTGCTAATTAATAGTAAATCTAGCATAAGGAATAAGAAGCAAATAACAATTACCCATTTTGAATAATGTGTTAGTTTAAAGCAATTACAGCTAATATTTGGCATTGTCGCCCCAAACAATTATGTTTCCCCACGAGTTGCAAGGTATTGTTCCAGAATCCACTCCCGCAGCCGAAACTTTACAGCAAAACCAAATTGTTCGAGATTTTTATTCAGAAGTTAAGTATCGTCAAGAACTTGAACAACACTGTCAATGGTACTACGCTACAGCGAAACAGCATCAACAGGAATTGCAGAAAATGCAGGGAGATTTTAATATTTTCGGTTGGTTTTGTCGGAGTCGGCAGAAAAAATAGGCATTAAAACTAAATTAGCTTTTTATGAACAGGCAAGATGCCTGTTCCACAAGAAAATAGAGTTTTTGTGGAACAGGCATCTTGCCTGTTGCTGATAATGGTGTAAGATCCCAGTTAAAACAGACTGAAAGATAGAAAAAAGCCGAAGCAGTTCGATTTTTGCGCTTCGGCTTCCTGGTTTTGGATAAGCCTAGACTTCAGAAGATATCAACTCAACCTCGTCTTCTTTGAGATGAGTTTTAAATTTTTTGTCAAACTGTACTAGAATTGGCCAATTGGCACTGACAGGTCTACCTTGCCATTCTTGAACGATGGCTACTATTTCTCCTTCCATTCCCTTCACATCAAATGGTTGATTGCGATTTTGAGGATGGTGGTAGACAACAACTGAGTTTTTAATGCAAACGCGATCGCCAACTTTCATAGATTTAAAATTTAGTGTTCTCTCTTCACAACTGTGCAAAGCTTACAACTGCTTAAAACTTGTATGCTTTGCTAACGGTCTGTTCATCTTCCCATAAAGTAGAACTAAAATTCAAAGAAAGTAGCATCGGAATGATATAGAGGACACGGCAGTGCCGTTTCCCTACGCAAGATTAATTGTAGGGAAACGGCACTGCCGTGTCCTCTTGCGTTTTTATGGGCGGGCTAGAAGCCCACCCCACAAGAAAATTCATCAGTTGTGGAACAGGCATCTTGCCTGTTTGATTGATTTCCAGGTTAATCGGAAAACGATCGCCCTAATTGATCCAACCAACACTCAACATCAACCGCGAGGGTTTGACCCAACTCCAGCAACTGCCGAATCACAGGCAACTCCCAGCCGCTGTCTGAGTCAACGATATCCAAGCCAACGAGGTCGATCGCACTTTTGGTCGTCGAATCAGTTTGTCGTTGCAGCCAGCCCAAACACAAAGGCACAATTTGACTGTGCATCGAATCAAAATACAGTTCCTGCGATCGATCCAAACACAAATCCAGCCCCAGCCGATCGCCCACAGCAATCAAACGTTCAATACTGCGGATATCAACCTCCAACTCCACAGGAGAAAGCAGTGTTACATCAGAACCCTCTTCTAGCAGCGCCTTCAGAAACCGGTAAATCAGCCTTTCCAAAATGTGCCTGATTTCAGGAACCTTAAGCCAACAGCGGAGGTTGTTCGCTTCAGTCGAAATTGCCTCGATTTCCCCCAACAGCGACTCCGCGTCAGCCGTTTCTCGTTCCAGGGCCTTCGCCGCCGTCAAACAGCGGTGTCCCAAAGCTACTTCAGCCGCGACTTGTAACTCCACAGGTACGACCAATTCGTCACGGTGGAATGCCATCATCACCCCGTAATTTTCGCGGTAAACCTGAGTGTAAATTTGATCCAATCTGGTCAAATTTTCCTGACTCAGCAGGCGCACAATTCGGTGACGTTCCTCAGCGAACAAATTCCGCAAGCTAAAAGACTGATCTCCAAACAGGCGAACCATTTCGAGAATTGCGTGGGCTGCTGAAGCTTCTTGCAAGACTCCAAACAGCCGTTCTTTGAGCATAGTGTAGGACCGATCGCTACCAAAAGGCTGAATACAGCAGTGGAAGTCCCAGCCGCCGAGGTGGAATGCCGCAAACACAAAAAGTTCTGTTTCCCGCGTAATTTCGGATGTTAACTGCAATTGACCGATCGCCAAAGTCATTGATCCCATCCGCTGCATCTGGAAATCTAGCTGCTGGGCCTGATAGCAGTAAACTCGTTGTTCGCGGGGATATTTGGCAAACAGCGAACTGATGGCGTAGTGGGCTGCAACTTGTTTGAGACTGACTTGGGCTGTGGTAACGAGTTGGCGGTAAACTTCTGCCCCAGTTTTGAAGCATTCAACATTACTTGGTGCTAAGTCAAGCCGATCGACAAAATCCTTTTCTAACTGGACACCGCTAACTTCTGCGGCTAATTCCACCGCCCTAGCTGCGTAGCGCAAAATCTGCACACCTTCAGGGCGAGATATTTCTTCAAAAAACCAGCCGCAGCTAGTGAACATTAACAGGGCGTGGCGCTGCATTTCCAGCAGTCGCAATGCGTCTACCTGTTCTGCTGCGTTGAGAGGGTGAATTTGATGTTTGGATAGGAAGTTGTCAACATTGGCCTGGGTGCGATCGCGCATGACATCAATATATTCATCTCGCGCCGCCCAGGGATCGTCGAACAACTTGCGCCCTGCTTCCTCATAAATGGGAATTAGTCGATCGCGCAACCAATTCAGAGTATCCCGCAAAGGCCGACGCCATTTGAGGTGCCATCCACCACCACCACCGCAGCCACAATCATCTTGCCAGCGATCGACCCCATGAGAACAACTCCAAGCCGTCACAGGCTTCAGTTCCACTTCCCAAGCACTAGGATTTTGGCTTAAATAGTGAGCAAAGTTCGTCACCGTCCAGCCACGGCGGGGAAACTCTTCCGTAAAGGCGTAGGCGAGGCATTTTTCCGTACTGTGTTTGTGGTGTCCGAAGGTTTCGCCATCTGTCGCCACTGAGATTAATTGGGCTGGCCGGTGGTCTCCGCGCACCGCTTGACCCAAACGCCCTGCTAGGTGGTTACTGGTGCTGAGAACGTCGTTGAAGCCCATATCCCGCGAAATCGGGCCATCGTAGAAAAAGATATCGATGTAGGGAGTATTAGTTGTCGCTTCAGAATTGTGGCCGTTTCCGCGGCTAAAGTTGTGACTGCTAAGCTGGGAAAGTTCGTTGGAAACCGCCCATCGCAGTTCTGGTTTCAAGTAGCAGCGGTAGGGCCGAGTCGGATCGATTTGACCGCCGCCGACTTCGTGCCATTCGGGATCGCTATTGTCAGCGCCTGGAAGTTGACGACAGCGTTCGGCTTGGGAGGGGGCCAAGACGATGAAACGAATGCCTTCAGCGACCAAAACTTCGAGGGTGGCGTAGTCTACGGCGGTTTCGGCGAGCCACATTCCTTCGGGATCGCGATCGAACCGGGAACGGAAATCTGCTACCCCCCAGCGAATTTGGGTATGTTTATCTCGCTCGTTAGCCAGCGGCATGATGATGTGATTGTATACTTGGGCGATCGCATTGCCATGACCATTGAGTCTTTGACAGCTTTTGCGATCGGCCTCGATAATCCGTTGATAGACTTCATTGTCGTAGCGTTCCAGCCAACTCATCAAAGTTGGGCCGATGTTGAAGCTGAGATATTCGTAGTTGTTGACGATTCCTGCGACTTCGCCGCGATCGTTCAGGATGCGCGCAAAGGCGTTGGGGCGGTAGCACTCATAGTTAATGCGTTCGTTCCAGTCGTGGAAGGGATGGGCACTACCTTGGCGCTCGATCGCGTCTAGATAAGGGTTTTCGCGCGGTGGCTGGTAGAAGTGCCCGTGAACCGTCACGCATACTCCTGTGGCTGTTGCTGCCATATTTTGAGTTTCAGCCGTTATTTCCCCTCGATCGGAAAAAGTGAGCTGATCAGATTTAGTTTGAGAAATGGAAACCATTCGATCGAATCCTCAAGTAGTTAAAGACAAGAAAAACAGCAAAATTAATTGCAGAAACTTTAGACAGCCGGCATTTCAGCGTCAGGCATCTGTCGGGTGCTAATTTTGGGTAAACAAATTTTGATACATCTGTAGTAGTAGTGTGGGCAAAGCATTCGTTCCAAGATGGCAATCATAGATCCCTGGGTTTTTCTGCAAATGCTTTGTTGTTGAGTTAGTTAAAAAATGTACTGTTCCTGCTTTCTGGCACTCTCGACCCATTTCAGGTTAGTGTTCGCAGGGTTGTTGCTTGAGTTTTCTTTACATGGCTGGATCGTAAAGTATAAACACTTAAATTGCAAGTTTTCGCCGGAAAAATTTAATATTTGGCAACAAATCTTGGTCTATGGTGTTTTGTCGGGGTATTCTGGGGGCGATCGGGCCTTGGAGTGTCCTTACCGAAAATAATACTGTAGGGACTAAGGCCAAGCCGTCTCCTAATTTCGGCCACTAATAATTCCGATGAAGAGAGGATTTGATATGATGAGTTATTTTGTAAATGCCCAATTTAAAAATGTCGAGGTTTAAATCAGCGTGGATCTGAACACCAAAAAAGAGGAATTTAGCTATGCTTATGTCTATGGGGTAACAGCCTCCGCCGGCTACTCATTCCAAATAGCTCCGCGTCCCTTAGATGCAGAAGGAGTTGACGTAATTCTTACAGGTTTGGGACCATCAAAATCAACGCGCCGCCCTCGCCTAGATGTCCAAATAAAATGCACCTCCAGAAATTTACTCGATAATGAACTTATCAGATATCCCCTAGAAGTTAAAAACTATGAAGAATTAAGGCTAGAAAACCCATTTGTCCCCCGCATTCTCATTATCGTTTTAGTACCAGACAGTGAAGAGGATTGGTTGCGCCAATCTCAACAAGAACTCTGCCTTCGCTATTGTGGCTACTGGGCATCATTGCGGGGGCTACCGCCCACCCAAAATCAAAACACTGTCACTGTTCAAATACCCACACAAAACATTTTCAACAGAGATGCTTTAAAAACTCTCATGCAGCGAATTGAATCAGGAGAACTCCTATGATAGTAACAGTCCGAGACCCCGATATTCTCAAAACCTTAGAACCGCCTCAAGTCGCTGCTTACTTACAAAAACACGGATGGCATGAACAAAGTCGAGATGATGACAAATCATCTATCTGGACTCGCAAGAATGAAGCAGGCGAAGACTACGAAATCTTGTTAGCTCTAAAACCAAAAGTTAGTGGTTTTGCTCTGCGGATGTACGAAGTCATGGAAACACTAGAAATTGCGGAAAATCGCTCTCAACTTGAAATATTAGCAGACTTAATTACCTCACTTCCTAATATTACCTTAGAGGGAATTGTTATGCAAATTAATATCCCAAATGCCCACAAATTAAGTGGTGAGATTACTCTCCTAGGCCTTGTGGCTGACAAATTGCGGAAAATTCAAACCTCACTCGGAGACAAAGATTACATTCTCGCTATCAAAGCCTATCAAGAACGCTTACCAATTTTATGCACGGGTGACTTAATCAAAGACAATAACACCTTCATCCTCAAAAATCCCCACAATTTAACCATCGATGAATTGTGGTGAAACTAACAGATTTTATCGAATAACAGATTTTATCGAATATCTGTACTAGACATCTCCTATAATTCTTGTGGAACAGGCATCTTGCCTGTTCTTGACAAGCTTTTTGGGAGATATTTATTCAACACTTTCCAAACAGATAAGCTGTCACACATTTAAATTGTATATTTAGGACGGGCGGGACGCCCATCCCACAAAAGTTTGATTTTTTTTGATATGCAATTTAAATGTAGAATAGCTTATCAAGTTCTCTAGCAAAAGCTTCCGGCGCATCCAGCATCAGCCAGTGTCCAGTATCGGGGATCGTTGTTGTCGTCAGTGTGGGGCGCAGGATGTGGAGGCTGAAGGGAAAAGCGTTTGATGGGGCAATAATTGCGTGGGCTCGTGTTCCTGGGGCTGCTAGGTAGCGATCGAGCGAATCCACTGCATCAAAGGCAAACATACCACGATACATTCCAAACAGCCGATCGCGCGGAGTTGCCGCCAAATTAGCCAGAATGCGATCGCGCGTATCAGTCGTACTTCCCGTCAGCGCATTGTTAAAGCCCACTTCTACCGCAGCCCGCCAATCCTCCGTCTCCAGCGCCCTCAGAAACGGGACAAACTCTGCCTCGTACACCTCTACGGGGAGCTGCGTAAAGTCTCCAGGTGGGTCTACCAGGATTAACTGTGTGATGCGATGCGGTGCGATCGCCCCTGCTGCAAGAGCGATACAAGCACCGAAACTGTTTCCAACGATCGCCACGCGATCGAGTCCCAGTTCATCCAGCACAGCCAAAACATCCGCCGCACAAGAAACAGGGGCATAATTGCCATCCTCCGGCGGTGCCGAATCACCGTGTCCACGCACATCCAGGGCGATCGCCCGTCGGGTACGGGCTACACGCGCCAACTGCGTATCCCAGATGCTCGCAGAAAGCACCATACCGTGTATAAATACCACCGGTACAGCCTCCGACTCCCCAGGCGTTACAGGGGGATTAGCTTCGAGAATGTGAATAGGCCCGATCGGTTCTTTGATAGTTGTCGATCGCATAAAATCTGCTATTTTTGGAGTGCTTGTTGAAAAGTCTTAACTGCATCAACATGATTCACCATATTAATGCAACGTAACAACAAATCCAGATCGATTCCTTTCACCTCCTCACTACTGGAAACCTTTTCATAATGAAGCGCATCGCCCTCTCCCCGCAGGTGATAAACTTCTAATAATCCGTCTTCCCAAAACCATACTTCAGGAATTTTCAGCCGCTTGTATGCCTCTAGCTTGTCAATACCGCCACTGGAAAACACGATCTCGATCGCCAAATCGGGTAGCCTACGACCAGGAGCAAGTTTATAAGATTCATCGGCCTCTCGCTTGACTTGGACGGTTTCACTTTCTAGAGTCATTGAGCCAGTTGGAGTAAAGTCAAACCCTGCCATCAGCAGGTAAAGTTCCAACAATCCAGCAATCCTCTTTTTAACGGTTTCGTGGGGTTCTCCAGGCATTAGTTTAATCTCCAAAATTCCATCCAGGAAAGAAAGTCGATATCCTGGACGGTCTAGCAATTGCTCAACTGCTTTGAACTCTCTCCAAGTGAGTCCCTCAAACAGAAGGGGTGATTCCTTTATGGGTGGTGCGGTGGCTGCTGCGGTCATTTGATTCTCCAGTCTATTTCCAGATGAGAAGCGATCGGGTTTGGACGGCGATTTACTTATTATAACTTTAATAAGCTGTTCGGCACATTTAAAGGAGGATCGTAGGGTGCTTAGCGTAATAAGCGTTTCCCATGTATAGTAAGTGTTCTAGCTGACGCACCCTACTATCGGAATCTGCATAATAAACTCTGTTCCCTGACCCGGAGCAGAAGTACAACCAATTTGACCTTGATGTTTTTCCACTACAATATTATGACAAATAGCCAACCCCAAACCTATACCACTTCCCACTGGTTTTGTAGTAAAAAATGGGTCAAATATCTTATCACGCACTTTCTCACTCATCCCACAACCGTTATCAGCAATCAGAATCACAATAGCATCAGAAATGGGTGATGAAGATGCCGAAATATCCATTTTTGTACTGATCGTAATCCGGCGCGGTGATGATTGAGTTTCCAAAGCATCAACAGCATTAGCAATCAGGTTCATAAATACCTGATTCAACTGACTAGCATAACACTGAATTTTTGGCAATTCACTGTAATCTTTAATAATTTCAATCTCCTTGCCATTATTTGAGCCATTGAGTCGGTGTTGCAAAATCAATAAAGTATTATCGATGCCTTCATGAATATCCACTGACTTGTACTCTTTTTCGTCAAGGCGGGAGAAGTTTCGCAAAGACAACACAATCTTGCTAATCCGAGATGCACCATCTTTCATCGACTTCAAAAGTTTTGGATAATCATCTGCGATGAAATCGAGATCAATATTATCCAATTTTTGCCCAACTTCTGCTACTGGTTGGGGGTAGTTGTTTTGGTACAATGCAACGAGATGAAGCAAATCTCGCGCATAGTCCATCGCTACAGTAATATTGCCGTAGATGAAGTTGACGGGGTTGTTGATTTCGTGAGCCACCCCTGCCACTAGCTGACCTAAAGAAGCCATTTTTGCCTTCTGTACCAACTGAGCTTGAGTCTTTTTGAGTTCAGTTAAAGTTTCTTCAAGTTGCTGCGCGTAGGATTCAATTTCTTGATGAATTTGGGCTTGTTTGATCGCAATTGCTACCGAGTCAGCTACTGCACAGAGTAATTCTACTTCAAAAACTTGCCAGTAGTACGATCGATTTTCTTTCACCACACAGACACTACCCCAGACTTTTGAGTCAACCTTGAGCGGTACGAACAACCACGCACCAGCAGATAGTTTAGTTAAGCGTTTTTCGATTTCGGTAGAGGAAGTATTCGTGTCGTCAATTTTTACAATTTCTGATTGTTTAAGTCGATCGGAAATTTCATTGTTTTCATCGGAAATTTCTAGTCCTAAAGTTGTTTCTAACTGTGTGGAATCATAATACTCGGATATGTTAATCCATATTTTTTTATCCGGCAAATATTGGGCAATAGCAACACGGTCTACCCCTAGGCTAATCGCAATTTCGCGGGCGGCCGTGGAAAAAATAGTGTTTAACTTCAGAGAACAGCGGATAGATTGAGTTAGTTGATTGAGTAACTGCTCTTTTTGAAATTGCTGTTTAAATTTTTCTTCAGCGAGTTGTCGCTGAAGTATTGAACCTAGTTGAGTAGCTAGAGCATTAATCAATTCTATCAAGCGGTGTTGAGAGGGGAGCGGTGTTTTATTGAAAAATATTAAAATCGCTACCACCCGCTCATCAACTAAAATTGGTACGCCAAAACCTGCTTTTAGTCCTGCTTTTGCTGCTATTTTATTCCGTAGAAAAACTTGCTCTGGCTCCAGGGAGATATCTTGTAACCACTCGGATTTCTTGGATGACCAAATTCTACCTGGTAGTCCAATATTCAGAGCGAATGTTTTCAGTAAACTTTGGGAGCGATAATCTGACAAATTGGAGTCATTTGCATAAAAATTTCGACTGCATATTAATAAAGTTTCATCAGTATTCGGCATCCAAGCTTCTGCTAAATCCCAATTAATAAACTCGCAACAAAAGCGCAGCATAATGGATATTGACTCTTCAAAATCCTTTGATTCAGCCAAGGCAAAAGTAGTGGCAAGTAAAAACTGTGTTTCTTCCTGGGCATTTTTTCTATCAATAATTTCGGATTCTAAGCTTTTATTTTGTTTTTGTATTTGCTGAAATAACCGACGTTGAATTAGTTGATTGGAAACACGGGCCAAAACTTCTTGCTCATGAAAAGGTTTGGTAATATAATCTACTCCGCCAACTTCAAAAGCTTTCACCTTATCAAAAACTTCATTTAAAGCACTAATAAAGATCACGGGAATGTCTTTGGTTTTGGGAGAAGCTTTCAAGGCTTGGCAAACTTGATAGCCGTCCATTTTGGGCATCATGATGTCCAACAAAATCAAGTCGGGAGGAGTTAAATCGATGGAACGCAGGGCTAGTTGACCATTGGGGGCAGTGCGTGTTTTGTATCCTTGCTCAGATAGTATTTGAGCTAAAAGTTGCAAATTGGTGGAAATATCATCAACAATTAAAATATTTCCCTTAAAGGAATGATTGGGAATTGGAAATTGGGAATTGGGCATAGGGCATAGGGCATTGGGAATTGGGCATTGGGCATAGGGAATTGGGAATTGGGAATTGGGAATTGGGAATTGGGAATTGGGCATAGGGCATTGGGCATAGGGCATTGGGCATTGGGAAACGCTATATAGCAAGCTTTCTTGCCATCTGTTAACAGTTAACAGTTAACAGTTAACAGTTAACAGTTAACAGTCAACCTTAATTGGTTTCTGGCTTGATCAGATCTAGTATTTGATTGAACAAAAACTCGTTAGCTAAACCCGTGAGAGCGTTGGCTAAAGAGTCATTTCGATCGCGAATTTGCTCAATTTTGGTGAGGATCAACTCCAAATCACACTCAATTGTGGCTTGTTCTAAGGATGCCAGCCAATCCACAGGCAAACCCGCAAGGGCTTTTGGAGTCAGGGCTTGTATTTGAGTTGACTCCTCTGCGCTTTGAGGTTCATCGTAAATGTAACGCACTCCTAGATGTTTGTGAAGGGCATCCAAGATTTCTGCTTCTCGAAACGGTTTGCGGATAAAGTCATCGCAATCATCAGAGAGAACAACTGTTGGCGCTTCCCCCGCACTGCTAGCACTAACGGCAACAATGGCGGTAGCTTGACCTTTAATGTTAGCTTTAATACGTTTTGTCGCCTCATAACCATCCATGATTGGCATCCGCATATCCATGAAGATTAAGTGGGGTTCAAAATTAGCCCATATTTCAATGGCTTCTATGCCATTGCTAGCTTCTTGCAGGTCAAAATCGAAACGGTTGAGCATTTTGACTAGGAGTTGACGCAAATCTGCGCGATCGTCCACAATCAGAATACGATAACGTGGTTGGTTAGGTTCAAGGGCGATGACTTGACGCGATACCTGTTTCGGTTTAATGGTACTGGCATCAACGACGCTGACTGGGATATCGAAAGTGAAGGTAGTGCCACATCCGACTTGACTGCGGACTGCTATCTGGCCACCCATCAGTTTGACAAATTGTTGACTAATTACTAATCCTAAGCCAGTTCCCTGCTGGTAGGATTCCCCAGCTTGGGTTTGTACAAAGGCTCGAAATAGTTTGTCTAACTCATCAGGATCCATGCCACAGCCAGTGTCTTCTATTTCAAAATGTAATTGGGAATTTGTGTTCAGCCCTTCGACTACGCTCAGGGGCCCTTCGACTACGTGTTCCCTGAGCGTAGTCGAAGGGTTAATGGGGCGAGTAGTCGAAGTATTAGTGATTGGGAGTTCCTGATTTTCATTGCTCACAACTGAGGTTACTCTTACGGAAATTCCTCCTTCTTTGGTGAATTTAATAGCGTTAGAAAGTAGATTGATTAAAACTTGGCGCAACTTGACTTCATCGGTTCGGATGTAGGTTGGAACATTGCTAGAAGAGTAAAATATTAACTGCAATTGTTTTTCCTGCGCCTGGAGTTGGAACATCTCTTCCACTTCTTTCATCAGGCTGTTTAATTCAAATTCTGTTGGGTTAAGGGTAATGCGTCCTACTTCTATTTTTGCTAAATCTAATACTTGATTGATCAGAGTCAGCAGGTGTTCTCCACTACGGTTGATGATGCGGAGATTTTCTTGATCTTGGAGGTTGAGGTTAGTAGAGTGTTGCATCAATTGGGAGAAGCCAAGAATTGCATTTAGAGGTGTACGCAGTTCGTGACTCATGTTTGCTAAGAAGATACTTTTAGCACGGTTAGCCGCTTCTGCTGCTAGGGCGGCTTCTTGGAGTTGTATTGACTGCTTTTGAGTAGCTTCGAGTAATTCGGCTTGCTGTAAGGCAACTCCCAGTTGAGTGCTAATGTGCAGTACAGTATTGATTTCTGCTTTGCACCAAACGCGCGGCATGGAATTTTGATAACTGGCGAGTAAACCCCAAATTTGAGTGCCACAGAAGATGGGGACAATTAAGTAGGCTCTGGCTTGAAACTCCTCTAATAGTTCGATGTAACAAGGAGTAAACCCACAGTTGTAAATGTCTTCAGCTATTCGGTAAATCAGGCCTTGATTGTAAACACCACCTTCATTTTCTTGTATGTAGGTATCCAGGATTTGTTCGCCAGAGCGTTGCAGGGTTTTTACTTGGCAATTTGGGTCTTCGATGAGATTGTTGGGAAGATCGCCCGATCGCTTAACCAGAGATATCCAGCCCGGAGCCACGGACTCGGCAACAACTTCCCCGCTCCAATCAGGATTAAAGCGATAGATAGCGACCCGATCGCATTTGAGGATTTCTCGCAGTTCAGAGGTTGTAGTATTGAAGATGGTGTCAATATCTAAGGATTGGCGCATTCGATCGATCGATCGGGTGATGGCTTGTTCCTGTTCTATGCTATCTTGTAAATTTTCTTCGATTAGGACAATATCGGCGATCGACTCCAAGATTATACTAATTTGCTGAGTCGAACTGTTCAGCTTATCTTCTAGCAATTTACGATTGATAATTTCGTTCTGTAATTGTTCGCTAGTACGAGCTAATGCTGTTGTATACTCAACGAATTCAGCTTCTAGGGTGGGATTATATTCAGTCCATATTTTTGCAGTTTGTTTGCAATCTGTTTGTGCCGATTCACATTTGGGAATATTTTTAGTATCAGCATTCAAAGGCAGGATAGATTTTGCGATCCATCCTGCGGTGAAAATGCCCACAACTGTAAACAAAATAAGAGCGACTATACATAGCATGATCGTATTACTAGGGCATAGAGAATTGGGCATTGAGCGTTGTCCAATTTAAAATCTCAAGTCTAAAGTTGATTAACTTTTCGGCTGTTTGAGTGGCAGTTTGACTGTAAATGTAGCACCTTTATCTTGACCTGGGCTTTCGGCTGTGACATTGCCACCGTGGAGTTCCACTAAGTGCTGGACGATCGCCAATCCTAGTCCCAAACCGCTGTCAGTCCGTGTAATTGAGCCGTCAGCTTGGCGGAAGCGATCGAAAACATGGGGCAGAAAGTCAGCAGTAATACCCTTTCCGGTGTCACTGACTTGAATTTGCAAATAATTGGTAATTGGTAGTGGCGAATCGGCGTTCAAAAATTCAATATTTCTTGACAAGCGCAATTCCACAGTGCCCCCCGCTGGTGTAAATTTTACAGCATTAGTCAGCAAATTGGAGACTATCTGTTGCAACCTGTGGACATCGCCCCAGATCAATCCGAGTGTGGGGTCAAGTTGTGAGTTGACAGTTACAGACTTGGCCTCGGCTGTCAAACAGACTGAATTGATCTCTATCTCGATCGTCTTGATGATATCTAACCAGCCAGTTTTCAGAGAAAGCTTGCCTTGAATAATCCGGGAAACGTCGAGCAAATCTTCTACCAACAGCGCCTGCACCCTCGCCTGACGCTCTATCGCCTCCAGGGCAATGGCTAAAGTGGCTGGGGTGTACCGCCCACGGCGAAGTACCTGTGCCCAGCCCATAATCGCATTTAAAGGGGTTCTGAGTTCATGGGAAAGGGTGGCTAAAAAGTCGTCTTTGAGCTGGTTACTGGCTTCGGCTTCGGCCCGCGCGGCCCGTTCGCGATCGAGCAACTGGGCCCGTTCTGTCTCGACTTGCTTGCGATCGCTGATATCGGCGATGATCGACATACAATTAATGTTGCCTTGGCGATCGCGAATGGGAGTTGCCCACAAACCGATGTCGATGGAACTACCGTCTTTTCTGTGGCGCACAGTTTCCATGCCGGCGATCGCATTTCCATCCCGAATCCCTTTTAAGTTAGCTATAAATTCCTCTTGCTGGCTTGGGGAAATGTTGGGCAAAAATTGACCTATCGCCTCTGATTCGCTCCAACCAAACATCTTTTCTGCCGCTGGATTCCACATTTTTACAATACCGTCTTCGGCGCTGAAAACGGTAATTGCTAGGGGACAGGCTTGAATCAAAGCTTCTAAAGTTTGATTGATTTGCGATCGGGCTGCTTCTGCTTGTTTGCGATCGCTAATATCAAGAATAAAGAATGAACCTTTGTCTTTGCATCCTTGGAAATGTGCGCCGCCGACCAAAACCGGGAAGCGCGAACCATCTTTGCGGATGTATTCTTTTTCAAAAGGCTTGCAACTCCCGAATGCTTGCACTTGTTCCATCGCCATGCGATCGAGGTATTGGTATTCTGGTGGCGTGAGTTCCGGCCAACGAAGGTTTCCCAAAACTAACTCTTCCCTGGTATATCCAATCATTTCTAGTAAGGCATCATTAGCTCCAGTAATTGCGCCTTCTATATCCCAAAAACCGATACCACTCATGTTTGATTCTACCACACTGCGGAACCGTATTTCGCTTTCTCGCAAAGCTATTTCTGTCTGTTTGGCTATGGTAATATCAGTGAGAATTATCCCGGCTCCAATTATTTCTCCCTTTTCATCTTTCACCGGATAGTAATTGCCTACCCAATGTCCAAAATATCCCGGTTGTCCTTTAGATTCACCGCTAATTTCTACGTTCAAAATCGGCTGACCAGTTTCCAAAACTTGCTGGATCACAGGCGCAAATTGGGCCGCAGATTCTGGCAATAGTTGGCGGAAGTCTTGACCCAAATGTTGTTCGGCGGTCAAACCGTTGAGTTCTGCTAAGACTTGATTGATGCGAATGTACCTCATTTCGCGATCGAGAAAACAAATCCCTAAAGGAGCTGCTTCCAATAGTGAGTCAATTAAGGCAAAGGATTGCGATGTTTGAGCCAGTGCTTCCTGCGCTTCTGTATAAAGTCTAGCGTTGTCCAGGGCGATCGCGACATGGTAAGCTAGGTCTTCTAGCATTGCCAGATCTTCGGAATTGTAGCGGCGACCAGACTTGGATGTAAAGCAGCTAATAGCACCAATGATCCGTCCCCGTGCCGTCATTGGTACACAAGCGTGGGAGGCTATATTCAGCGATCGCAATACTTCTAGTTCTGCTGCATTTTCGGCTGCTGCTGCTAAGATTTCCTCATTGACCTCAGTAATTAGTTCGGATTTTCCCGTGCGAAGGACTAGGGGATAGCCGTTGACAGAGTTATTGTCGATCGGCTTGGGCACACTCAACTTATTCATCGCATCCAGCATCGAGGCTTCTGCGTGAGCAACAGCGACTACACGAACTTTACCATCAAGTTCGGTCAAATGAATGCAGCACCCCTCTGCTGCCGTCTCCACAGCCAATTGTGCGACATTTTGCCACACAGTTTCCCCATCAAAGCTCGCTGCGAGCATTTTGCTGACTTCTGCTAAAAAGCGCGATCGTTGTTGTTCTATTTCAGCTTTTTCCCTAGCTGTTTGTTCTATTGTCAGTTGCACTTTTTGAACTTCAGCAAGTTTAAACTCAGTGATATCTCGCGCTACAATTAAAGCAAATTCAATTGCACCATCTTTGTCAAATTCAGGAACTATTCGAGATTGATAAGTTCTCATACCATTGGCGGACTGCGACTGAAATTCGATAATTTCTTCTTGACCTGTTTCTAAAACTTTGTAGAGAGTTTCATCCCAGAGTTGGCAAAGTTCTGGAGGCATTCCTATTTCTTGACTGGTTTTACCAAGAAAGAATGAAACTGGTTGTCCTTGGGTTCTTTCTATAGCTTGATTGACGTAGACATAACGCAGTTCTCGATCTGTGCGGATAATGACATCTGGCGTATTTTCTAACAATGTTCTCAGTTGCTGTTCGCTGCTGGATAAAGCTGCTTGTGCTTGTTGACGTTCCGTGACATCTCTAACCATGCCAACGTGTCCGATCAATTCACCAGAGTCGGAAAACATCGGGGAGCAACTAACGTTAACCCAACGGACAATTTCCTCGGATATTTGGAGGCGATATTCCATCGCATATTCTCCACTTTCGCGCATATAATCCAGCCACCGAGTCAACACTAACTCCCTGTCTTCTGGGTGAATACAATCCTGCCAGCTACTACCTAGAATTTCCGCATAACTCATGTCATAAATAGCCTGACATCGAGGGTTTATATAGGTGTAGTGCCCCTGAATATCCGCCATAAAAATGCCCACAGGCGAACAGGAACTTAAAGAGCGAAATAGCTCTTCTTGAGCTTGCAGCGCTTCCTTCGCTACTGTCAATTCTGCCGTTCGCTGTTTGACTCTAGTTTCTAGATCAGTATAGGATAAAGTTAGGGCAATTTCTGCTTTTTGGAACTCGATAATATCGATACCAATCACTTTAGAAACAATATCTCGTTCTGTTTGTAGTTCTTTTTCTTTGGACTTTAAGCCAGCATACCAAGCGCTCACCATTGCAGTAGCAAAACATAATACCCCAAAAGTTGACGGGAAGAACCTCAAGATTAACAAAATAGTCAGCAGCAAAGCCGTGCCTATGGCAAATGCAGCTATGCTATAAGGTTTAATGGGTAAAGGTAGTACCGGAAACAGACTCATTTTGGTTGACCTGTGGCGATGGCGTTAATTTTTGACTTTGTAAATAAATATTAATAATAATTATTTCTTTTTTATTCAGTAAATCATATTTATTTGGGACTTGCCATCATCCCTGAGACTGATTTGAAAAAGTCAATCGATTTTAGATTTTAGATTTGAGATTTGAGGATTTTCGATTTTCGATTGATTCCACGGATCAATCCGGGGGCTTGTACCACCTTTGAACTTCTTAGTCAGTGGACTGGGAGGGCGGGCACGGGGGCACCGCCCCTACAAAACGATGATTTACCTGAGAATGAAACAGCCCTGCCTCTTCCCCTCTTTCCCTTTCCTTGCTATTCTGGTTGAAGGGACAAATTGGATTGGCTAATTTTGGGGAGCAAATTAGATGAACAACCAACTGGCAAAAATTATCGGACTATTTTTCGCAGCAGCAATCGTGTTTGGATTCATCGGTTATGAACTTCAAAATCCAAATTCTGTCAGCAACTCAGTCATATCGATCGGCTTTTCCAATGATACCATCGCGGCCGCAGGTGCGATCGACAACAAACGCGACCAGATTTATCTCAACGGCACCTGGCAATTTGTCCCCGCCATCGGCAACCCCCAAAATCCCCCCCAATCCCCAAGCTGGGGTTCCATCCAAGTACCCGGAAACTGGCAAGAAGAAAAAAACGAATCCACACCAGGAATCATCTCCCGTGGCACCGGCCCAGCTTGGGAAAAATTCAACAATCAACAATTATCCAAAGCTTGGTATCAGCGGAATATCGAAATTCCAACTGACTGGAAAAATCGCAGAATATTCATCGATTTAGCCAGAGTCAGTACCGATGCAATCATCTTTGTTAACGGCATTAACAGCGGTCAAATTGAATGGCCCTACGGCACGATTGAAATTACTAAATTAGCACAACCAGGTCAAAATACCATATCTATTTTAGTCGTAGCAGTCTCCGACGAAAAAGACAAAACCGTGATCATGGGCCCCACAGAAATCTACACCACAAAATCCAACCTACAATCACGAGGAATCATCGGCGAAGTCCGAATTTTCAGCCTACCACCAGGCCCGCTAATTAGTGACGTATTCGTCCAAACTTCCACCAGAAAGCAGCAAATTAAATTAGATGTAGAACTCAAAGACATCAAACAAAACGGTCAAATTCAGCTTGTCGCTCAAATGCTCGATGAAAAGGGCAAAGTAGAACAAAAATTCACAGGTACTGCTGAAGTTCAAGCTAAACCAATTCAAACTGTCAAAGTCCAGTGGGATTGGAAAAAGCCTCGTCTTTGGGATGTCGGTCAACCAAACCTTTACACCCTGAAATTAGCAGTAAAAGGAAGCGGCATTAATACACAATATGATCAACCTTTCGGCTTCCGCGAATTTTGGATAGAAGGACGTAAATTTTTCTTAAATGGCACAGAATTTCGTCTGCGACCAATCTTGCATCCCGATAGTTGGGAAAGTGGCACTGTCGAAGGTTCTGATAAATTAATTGAAAGCTACAATAAAGCTGGTTTTAATATAGTAGAAACCTGGCCTTGGAATCACGACGAACGAGGGAAGTGGCACTTTCGAGAACTGTTTTCCGAAAGAGCAGACCTCAAAGGCTTTCCAGTTATGGCACCCGCTTTAGATGTTAGTTTGCTCGCTTCAAATGGAAGTTGGAATAACCGCTCACTGAAAGACCGCTGGAAATCGCGAATGACCACAGAAATGCGCCGCTATCGCAATCATCCATCAATATTAATGTGGGCTACAAGTCCTAACTTTTTCGGTAACACCGATGACCAAAATCCCCGCCGCATTGGCAAAAAAGTAGTAGCAGGAAATCTTGATGCGAATCGTTTGCGGGACATTACAACCTTGGCAAATGAATCTTTTGCCAGTATGAAATCTGTCGATCCAACTAGACCTGTGATGGTACACCAAGGTGCAAATTTTGGCGATGTTTATGCGCTGAATTCTTACTTAAATGTAATTCCATTGCAAGAAAGAGAAGAATGGATTTCCGAGTGGAGTAAAACTGGAGATATGCCATACATGGTAGTGGAATTTGGGACACCACTACACGCCACGATGATGCGAAATCGAGCGGGATTTGAAAAGGTGATTGTTAGCGAACCTTTGATGACGGAATTTGCGGCAATTTATTTGGGTAAACAAGCTTATGAGTTAGAAACTACGGCTTATAAAAATAAAATCCGCGAGCAATTTGTCAAAGGTCAAGAATATAAAAGTTGGCATCTGAATAAAGAGTTAGATTTTGCACCAGCTTTTCAAAAGTTGCAGCAGTTATTCAGTACGAATACTTGGCGGAGTTGGCGGACTTTTGGAATGTCTGGAGGGATGATTCCTTGGAATGATGGACATGGTTGGCAAGTCTCGGATGCTGGTAGAACTAAGGTAGATATTGGAGAGTTTCAACCGGGAAGACGGGGCGTTTATTTGAAGCAAGTGTCGAAGAATCTGCTATATCATTTGCAGCCAGAAGCTTACACTACTCATCCTAGTGGCGAGGCAATTATGAAGAATAACGGCCCGACTTTGGCTTGGATTGCTGGTTCTAATCCAGCTTTTACTGCAAAAGAACACAGTTTTTGGGCGGGCGGAAAACTGGCGAAGCAGGTAGTCTTAATTAACGATACTAGGGCGAAACAAAATTTTGCTTTCACTTGGCGAGTTTTGGCGGGGGGGAAAGAGGTTGGAAAGGGTGAAAAGCAGGGGACTATTGAGACGGCAGGTACACTGTTTTTCCCGATCGATGTGAAATTGCCAAATGATATTTTAGGCAAGACTGATGGCGAAATTAGTCTAACTGCAAAAATAGCCGATCGCACTCATGTCGATACTTTTGCCTTCCGCGTGTTTGGGACTCCCAGCAAAATCAAGGATAAGCTGGCAATATTTGACCCAGTTGGCAAAACATCCGCAATGTTAAAACAGCTAGGTCACGAACTTATACCGTGGAACGGTTCGCAAGTTTCATCACTATTAATTATCGGTCGAGAAGCATTTTCTAGCGGGCAAAATCTGCCGGGAAACTTAGAGAATTTTGTGCGAAATGGCGGGAAAGCAATTGTGTTTCCCCAGCAGCGAGAATGGCTAACAAATAAAGGTTTGCGAGTTGCCGAACATATTAGTCGTCGCGTCTATCCAATTGATAGTAACCACCCGGTAGTTAGCGGTTTAGATGAAACTGATTTGCGCGATTGGACTGGGGAAAGCACATTACTTGAATCTTACCCAGACACAATTCAAAAACCATCAAGATTGAGTCCAGCAATTACGCCTTGGTACGGCTGGCATTGGGGGAATCGTGGCGGTGTCAGCAGCGCTTCTATTGAGAAGCCACACCGTAGTTCTTGGCGACCAATTTTGGAGTCTGAGTTTGATTTAGCTTATTCGCCACTGATGGAATTGGATTACGGAAAAGGGCGGTTGATTTTAAATCAGTTGGATTTAGAAGACCATTTTGCTGTGGATCCTGGGGCGGCGCAATTAGCCCAAACACTTGTGAGTTATGGGATGGATTCTGTTGTTTCTGGGAAACCGGATCGGGTGGTTTTAATTGGGGGAGATGGAGATGCCAAGAAGTTGGATAATTTGGGAGTAATCTATCAACGGGCTAACGGACTTTCTCAGAATGTTGGCCTGGCGATTGTGGGGGCGGAGGCGAATGTGAAAGATGCTGATTTACGCAGTTATTTGAATGGTGGTGGTAAGGCGTTTTTCTTGCCACGTCAAGTGCCTGTTGCTGGTTTGGGCGTGGGTTTGGAACAAACTAAGAATTTTGGGGGTTCCTTGGCGGTTCCCGGTTGGGACGAGGTGAAGGGGGTTAGTGGTTCGGATTTGCGATCGCGCTCTTTTTATGATACTTGGTTGATTAAGTCTGGGGGTGAAATTGGGGCTGACGGTTTGTTAAGTCGGGTTGCTGTAGGTAAGGGTGTGGCGATTTTTTCTCAGATTGACCCGGATGGTTTGAATGCTGATACTAACACTTATTTGCGTTTTACTCGCTGGCGGCAAACTCGCGCGAATGCTCAGATTTTGGCTAATTTGGGGGCGAGTTTTAAGGTGGATGGGGTGGTGTTTAATGGTTCTAGTCGGGAGTTTTATCACTCGGATTATAGGACGGATTTTGAGAATGGGGATGATCCTTATCGGTATTATAGATGGTAGGAAGTTCGGCAGCGGATTTTGTAGCGGATGTAACGGATGTTTGTAGGATCTCTGGCGATATCTTTGCCGGGGTGGGTTGTTGAGATTGTTAATTATTGGCAGTAATTTAATAGATTCCCTGTCCAAAATTCGTCTGGTAACGGTTCATCAAAATCGTCGCTTGTCCAGATTGCTCCTGCGTGCAATCCTGCTGTACGCTGCTTAGGTGGGGATGTAATGGGCGCTAAACGGACAAGGGGAATGCCGCCTTCTGTGAGCACAACCTCTATGCCTTTAAGTGCTAGAGATAGTAATTCTTTTAAATTTGTCTGTGCTTCTTGCACGTCAACTGTTTTTGTCAGCATTACGGTTATCCAAGTTAGGGGTTAAAAGTGCGATCGCACGCGATTTATCGGCCGGGGCGGGTTTTTGAGATTGTTAATTATTGGCTGATATTGTTGGTGAACCCGCCCCTACATTACAGGTCAAAGTGACGGCGGAAGCGGGGGTCTAGTTTGTCGGTTTTCTTTTGGTTGCAGGTGCGGCAGAGGGTTTGCAGGTTGCTGATGTCGTTGCTGCCGCCACGGGCTAGGGGGATGATATGATCGATCGACAGTTGGGTTTCTTGTTTAGTTTGGCCGCAACTTTGGCATTGGTATTTGTTGCGGTTGAAGACGTATTTTCTGACTTCTGGGGGAATGGGGATTCTAGGGGTTTTAGTCATGAATTGTTAGGTTGATTTTCATGGTTTAGAAGTTGGCGACGCAAATCGTCAAGGGGTGATTCTGGCGCGCTGATTTCTAATTGATTGTTTTCTGGTGTTTCTTCAACTTCTGGTTCGTCTGGGCAAAATTCTATAGTGACATTGAGTTTGAGCTTAATCTTTCCTTTCTTCCAACCCTGAGC
The DNA here is from genome assembly GCA_004294385.1 of Oscillatoriales cyanobacterium. Lineage (GTDB taxonomy): Bacteria > Cyanobacteriota > Cyanobacteriia > Cyanobacteriales > Microcoleaceae > Microcoleus. Next base: position 110,379 of record REAP01000025.1, read on the forward strand.
ACCCACTCCGAGAATTTCACAATCTATACCTTGACTAAACCATTCTTCCTATGACCAATTTTTTTGGGGATGATTGCAAGGTACATCGATATTGAGGTTCTGTTTTCTTAATAAATCATCAAGTGTTTCTCCTAAACTCCACTCAGACAAAAGTTTATTTACTGTTTTCTTGAGTTTTTCCATTTTCAGCATTGTCATACCGAAAGATACAGCATCATCATTGCCGCAATTGTGGAAATCAACTTTATCTTTCATATTATTGCCAACCATGCGTTAGTCATATTTAATTTACTTTTTCTAGTTCCAAAGCTACCATCAAACACCGATCAACTAAGTTCATCGGCAAATATTTCGTCATAAATGTCATTTTCCGCACTCAGCCAATCTTGATAAGCTTGGGATACAAGCATCGGTTGAACAGATTCTTTCCCACTTTTCAAGAATAGGGCTAGGTTCAGAAGTGTTGCTAACTTATCCTCTGGAAGTTGTTCGATTATTGTTAGAAGTTTTTGGCGAATGTTCATAGGATTGGCGATCGCTATTTGTTGCCATTATAGCACAATAAACACAATAAAGAAACCGGGCGATTGGAAATCGCCCGGATTTCCAATCATTCACCATCCACCACAACACCATCATTTTGTCCGATCGCAGGTAACAAACTTTCGTGCAACTTCATCGCCTGCAAACAGCTATTAATCCCAGAAACCGCCCGATCGTACTTTTCGATCTTTTCGTCATTCTCCGCTTGCAGCCGCTGGTTCCTAGCGATTTTCTCCTCCGCCTCCTGGGCCAAAGTTTGCTCCACATAATCGCGGGCTTGACTGTATTTCTGCAAAATCTCATCCGCTTGCTTTTGGGCCATCGGCAACAAATGATCTTTCAACGTCTTATTAACAGTTTGGCGGAAGGTTTTGCGAATTGTTTGTGATACTTTTGGCTCGAAATCTAAGCGCAATAATTGCCTAATTGCAGGTTGGGCATCAACCATATTTTCGCAGTCGTAACCTTGAGATGTTTGCTGCAATGTTTGCCGGAATTGATAAATTGAAAACGTGTCTTCATCGTAAAAACGGGGACTTTCTCGCACATAGCGATCGCACTCAACGCCCGCCGCATTCACCAAAGCATCAGAAACCCGCTTTGACAACTCATCTAATTGCTGTTCAATTCCCCCATCATTCCCCAACAATCGATACAGAAGTCGATAGTATTCAGATTTGCGAACACTGTCTTTCAAATACTGGAAGAAATTAGCAACCAATGAAGCCGTAGCCTCTATTAAAATATCTTCCAACTGATTTGCTAAAAAGTAAAGCGCCTCAACTAAAACCGCAATTAAAGGCGCTGTAGCATTCCGGGGATGAGTCAGCACAGTGCGTCCATAGGCTGCCTCAACCGAAAAGCTATCTAATAATTCATCTAAGCGCCGGATCATCCGAGATTGCAGTTGCCGAAAATCGTTATCAAAAACATCGCATTTATTCATAATCATTTCATTGATTTCTGTGGCGATATGTTCCCGAAAATCCTGTCCGACTTGCTGCAATTCTTGATTTAAACGCAAAAGTTCCTGGGCTTTCATCGCCTCAATTTCGCGGGGTTGGCTGTCCAAATTCCGCTGGATTGTTTGATAATGTTTCCGCAGTTGAATACACAAATCTTCTAAATCGTCGGCGAGATTTTTGAACAGTTGCGGGCGTTTTTCTTCGGTGAGATAGCGGGTAATGGCTGTGCGAAAATCTTCGATACCGCTATCCTGAATTAATTGCTCGATTAGCGGTTTTCCTTGTTCCGCAAGAATCCGCACGTAGTTTTGATTTGGCGTTTCGTAGCTGTTAACTGAAATCCGAAATTTGCTGGGAGATAGTTTGCCGGAATTAGCACAGTAGCGGTTGAATTCGCTGACAAATTGTGGAGTTTCTTCGCTATTCTCGCTACCATTATCCGTATTGTACGGGCGGGTTTTACCGATAAACTTTAAATCTAACTTACTATCTATATAAACCCGCCCTCTTTCGGCAAATATTGTATCTAAACCAAAGCGATCGCGCGTTGTGGTATTTTTAATCAAACTGCCGTAAAATCCCAACAATCCGCTAGTTTTGTACACTCTCGCAGTATCGCGAAAGTCAGAAGTAATCAGATTTTCTAAGCGCTGTCGCAGTTGAGTATTGTACCAAGTTTCATCGATGCGGTTAAAAATGTAAAAAAGCCGATCGCGAATTCCCGGATTTCCCCGCGTCTTTTCCATCAACTCAGTTTCTTCCGTCGTCATTTCCCCTGACGAAGCAGCTTTCAAAACGCAAACAACCGCCGAAGTATCAGGGCTTTCAATCTTATCATAAGTCAGGTCGGCATCTCGTTGTACTGGCGCATCAATTCCCGGCGTATCGATAATAATATTGCCATCTTCCAACAACGGATGGTAGCAATAATACTCGACGCGCTTCAGCACCGCACTGTTGCTACCCCGACGCGCATAACTAGCAGCCTCCTTCAGATTGGAGAAATTAAACTGTTCCATCGAGTAGGTGGCGTTTGCGAGGCTGTGGATGCGATCGCGATTTGCCTCAAAACCTTCTAACAGCAGCATCAAAGCCTTAGCTTGTTTCGCTAATTCCGACTTATTTTCGCCGCCTTCTTTTTCAATAATGATGTTACACCCTTTGCATAAAAGTGGTACTACATCTGTTTGATTAATATTAAGTTCAGTAGTTAAACCTAACTTTTCGCAAAGAGTATGTGCTTGTTCTTTAATTTCAAATTCACTTAAAAAAGTCAGAACAACTCGCTCTTTATCAGATTCAGCAAAGGCGATATAACATTCAGTACCAGTCGCGTGTCCTTCTGCACTGTAGAGCAATTCCCGCTCCAACAAAGCATTGATCAGCATCGATTTTCCCGCACTGAAAGCACCGGCAAACACAATTTCAAACTCAGGAGAAATTGCTTTTTTCAATGAAGCTTGCACCGCTGTAATATCTTGTTGTCGCAAAGATGATTCTTGACGCAGTAGTTGTAGTAAAGAGTCTACTTGTTCTTGCAAGTTTTTGCATTGAGGCGGCATTTGAGTCATTGTCGCAGAATGCTCCTGATTATCGGAAAATTACCTTCTTGATTAGACAGCCCGCCAAGTCCGTCTGCGGGCCCGCAAGTCCGCCAGGGGTTGAAACCCCTGTCTCAAAGCGAAAGTCCTCTCAAGAGGACTGAAGAGAAGAATATGTCAACTTATTAGTCCTCGACCGAGGACTTTCGCTATTAGCCAGGGGTTTCAACCCCTGGCGGACTATCGGTTTTACGTTAAGTCGACACCAATGAGCACAGTGCCGTCTCCTCCGTTGCTATCATATTGCTAAAGCACTTTTGACTTGATCCAAGCGGCGGGGAGACACTGCAATTTCTGAAAATTGGTAACATAAGCCCGCTTTTGGAACACATCGTAGTTATTCCGCTCGATCGCATTTAAGATCCTGCTATAGAGCATAGTAGCAGCCCAGACAGTCCAGCGGATATCGGGACTGAGCACTTTGATTCCCGGTTCGGCGCTAGTATATAATTTGCGAGCTCGCTGAATTTGGAAGCGCATCAATTCCCGCCAGCGATTGTCAATCACACCGTTGAATAAATCTTCTTCGGTATAGTTAAACAACGCTAAGTCTTCTAAGGGAATATAAATGCGGCCACGACGGGCATCTTCTCCCACATCGCGCAGAATGTTAGTCAACTGCTTAGCAATGCCGAGGGCGATCGCCTCTTCTTTGGGAATTTTATTGCCCCAGTGCCAATTCCAGTTAGTAGCGGGACTCGATTCGTCCACACCCATCACAGACATCGACATCATCCCGACAGTACCGGCTACCCGATAACAATAAAGATTGAGCTCCTCAAAAGTTTCGTAGCGACTGCGGTACAAGTCCATTTGTTGGCCCGCAATCATTTCCCGAAACGGTTGAATGTCGATCGGAAAACGAGACAAAGTATCCACCAAAGCCACGTCATAATCGTCGTGGGGATGGCCCGCAAACAGCGATTCTAGGCGTTTTTCCCACAAATTTAGGGTTTCAGGGGTCGTGGCCTCAGAACCAGGCCCGTCTACGAGTTCGTCGGTGCGGCGGCACCAGACGTAAATCGCCCAGATAGCCCGACGCTTAGCTTCGGGCATGAGTTGAGTGCCTAAATAAAAATTTTTGGCATAACTCGCTGTGACTTGGCGACAGAGTTCGTAGGATTCATCCAAAGAAGCCAGAGTTCTCATGCACTGGAGTTTTGACAGTTGCAGCATCCGAGAATAAGAAATTTAAAGATTAGAACTGATTTTCTCCCGTCTAGAAAACGGGAGATTCTTTTACGTCTTTATGAAAAATTCTTAATTTTTCATTTTATTGGGCGTTGAAATAGCCTGCGCTGTCAGCTTACCAGAAAGCACGGCACCTTCCATACTCGCCAGATAACGCTGCATCGTATAATCCCCCGTTAGGTAGAAATTGCTAATGGGAGTTGTTTGTGAGGGACGGCACTTCTGGCGGCCAGGAGTGGCTTTGTATACGGAACGAGGGGTTTTGACTACGTGATATTTGAGTACCTTGGCGTGTTCTGGGATTTGATCGGGAAAGAGTTTTTCTAACTCGACCATTGTGGCTGCGACGATATCTTCGTCGGATTTGCCTATCCAGTCTTTTGCCGGTGCGAGTACCAGTTCCAGCATTGATTTGTCTGGGTTGGCATATTCGCGGCAGGTGTTGCTCATGTCGGCGTAGACGCTCAACAAGGGCGATCGCGAGAACAGCAAGTGGTCAATGTCAGTTAATTTGCGATCGAACCACAAGTGTACATTGATCACGGGCACACCCTCCAAACCTTCGAGCTGTTTGAAATAGTCCATTTTGCCCCAAGGTTTCGGCATCATCAGCTTCAGCGGGTCAACCGGCATCGCCGAAACGTAAATATCGGCTGTCAGAATTTCTGATTCTGCGCCTTTTACACCCCGCACCTGGAACCCGCGCACCGTGTTGTCATCATTCAGCAAAAACTCACCAATGGGTGCATTCAGCCGTAATTCGCCACCGCGCTCAGTTATGTAGTCTACCATCGGCTGACACAACCTCTCTGTAGGGGGGCCGTCTAAAAAAGCCATTTTCGAGCCTTTTTTCTCTTGCAAGAAGCGGTTGAGGGCTGTCAGCAGTATGGTTGCAGATATTTCGTGGGGATCGATAAAGTTGAGCGCCTTGGACATGGCGATGAATACTTCTTTTTCGACTCTGGGGGGGACATTTTGCTTTTTCAGCCAGTCGGAAAAAGAGTATTTGTCCATTTCTTCGACGTATTTTTGACCCTGAAGTATCGCCGGAATCAAACCGATGCCGAAACTGATTTTTTCGGCCCAGGTGAGCATATCGTTGTTTCTCAGGATAGCCACAAGGCCATTCAACGGAGCCGGAATGTCGGGAAAATCAAACCGTGAATAAGTTCCGGGAGTTTCTGGCTGATTGAAAATCATCGAATGTTCTTTCCATTGCAGCCTGTCTTCAATGTCAAGTTCTTTGAAGAGTTGGAGCATATTTGGGTATGCACCAAAGAAGATGTGGAGGCCGGTTTCGTACCAGTCGCCGTCTGCATCTTTCCAGGCGGCTACTTTGCCGCCGAGTACATCCCGACTTTCGAGGACGATCGGGGTATGGCCCGCGTCGGTAAGATATTTAGCGCAGGAAAGTCCTGCTAAGCCTGCTCCGGCGATCGCAACTCGCATTTAATACTACTTGGCCTCTATATTCACTTTGTTTTCATTATACTTTACAACTCGTTACAAAATTCTGTCATTCGCCAGCAAGTAGGACTCACGCGCGAGGTGATCAGAAACCGGGTTTTTTCTGAGAAGACGCGTTGTGACCCGCAGATGTGGTAAAAAACCCGGTTTCTTGGGCGTAGTATCAGAAACCGGGTTTTTGCGAGAATACTGGTTGATCGCCTTGAATCTCAGAAAAAACCCGGTTTCTTGGGCGTTGGGCGTAGTCAATCAATCAGAAACCGGGTTTTTGCGAGAATACTGGTTGATAGCTTTGAATCTCAGAAAAAACCCGGTTTCTTGGATGGGAGTGCATAAGTCCTGAAATTGATGATTTCAGGTTCGCCGGTTATGCCGCAAAGGTACGATATGCTGCCAAAGCCGCTTGTTTTACAGCTTCGGGGACGATCGGAAAAGTAGTCAAAACATACGCAAATTCTGCTTCCGTTAATTCGTAAAGGTGAGCGATGATGCCATCTAATTCGGCTCGCAATTGAGCCCGTTCTGTTTCATCGGTAACGCCTTCTCTGTGCGAGTTTAAGCCGACTTCTTGGGCTAATTCGTCAAATTCTGGGGCGGTGCAGATTAGTTTGGCGGCGCGCTGTACGATGTCCCAGAAGTATTTGTCACCTGATGTTAATCTTGGGACAGGCATTTGATAAATGAAGAAAAAGGTAAGATTTGTCGTTACTCGCTGTCTAAAAGCACAATCAATTACATAGCTATTCATCACTGACATAAAAAATAGTTCAGCTTGACAATCTGGTTTTAGCTGTTCGCTATATCTGATGACCGCCGTTGGCAACTTATGATTGCAAAAAACTTCTCTTGGCAACATAGTCATAATCATTGTTCGAGAATCGGTATTTCTAGCAATATCTCTAAATGCCAGACGATAAGTTTGATAATCTAGCTTTTGTCCTATATCCGTTTCATTGCGTTTCAATAATGCTTTGCGTCCTTCATCCTCATTTATCCAGTATTTTGGTTGTCCCCATAGATGAGTAAACTGATGAATCATCTTACCTTCATAAAGTGGCAGTCTCCCTTTCCCAGCTTCTTGCTTGAATAAATGACTGTCATTAGTCATGTGAAATTCCGCAGTTAACCGCAGATTCCATTTCCCCTCAATCTGTTCGCCAAGTAACGGGAATTGCAGCATTTTCTCAGCAATCCGAATATCTCCCTCATTTTTAAACTCCATCACCGACAGAGAGTCAGGAGACAACTTTCGCACTAATTCAACGTTAATTTGCAAGCTATCAGCACTAGGAAACCTTTGCAGTTCATCCACATCAAGACGCATAAAAGCTGAGGGAAACTCATTTGTTATCCCACCCTTTTCAAAAGTAAGGACAACAAACTTAAAACGACTATCAACTCCTTCAAAAATATTTTTACGATTTTCTAAACAAAATAACCCCGTGACTTTGGTTTGACTAAATAACATCTCCCGCAGTTGCTTCGTACCCAAGTCAGTGTAAATACCACTAGGGATCACAATCCCACACTCGCCACCTCTGCGTAAGAGATTAAAACATTGTTCTACAAATAGTTTATAGAGATTAATATCCGTACCTGCTTTTTTACCATTGACAATCGAAATCTGATTTTTGTACTGTTCTGCTGAACGATAGTAAGCACTGATATGAGGAAAATTGCTCTGATATTCCAACCAAGCATTAGAAATCTCTGCATCTTGCAAGAGTTTCTTTTGCTCTTTCTCAAAACTCTTAATATCCATCTTCTTTTTCGTCACCAAATTGCTATGACCCGCAAAAAACTCCTTAGCATCTGGCTTAAAAATTTCCCAAGGTGGATTAGTAATAATCGCATCAAAACCGCCCCGTTGATGCAAGATTTCATCAAACTCATAGCCCCAGTGAAAAGGCTGCAAAGCTTCTATATCAGCTATAGCCAGGGTACGCTTAATCGGCTTACCGCTAATCTGTGATTGTTCAAACTTAATTTTTAACTGCTTGAATTTTTCTAACAGAATCTTATTGATATTTTCGATAGCAGAGGCTTTCTTTTCGGAAATCTCATCTCGCAAACTCTGCAAGTTTTTGCTATAGGTAGTCGCATCACGGTAAATAGAAATCAGACGGTTTTTCTCCTCTAATACTTGTCTATATGTCTTGTGAAACAAATTTAACTGAGTTCCACTTCCTTCATATTCTGCGTCATCCACCCGCAGTAATCCAATTAAGGAATTGCCAGCCATAATGTTAAAGTCAATATTCGGCAACGGTTCCAAGTCGCTGACATTCTCCGCCGCCGAAACCAAGGCTAAAAACAGTCGCAGTTTAGCGATTTCCACTGCTTCGGGCATGATATCCACGCCGTAGAGGTTATCGCTAATAATCCGTTTTTTGATGTAGTAGTTGAGTGATGTATGCTCGGTTTCGATGGTTTTTAGTAAGTTATTGAGATAGCTATCGTTTAAAAACTTGCTGGTACCGATGACTGTTGAATAGATGTAAATTAGCGTTTTCATCGCTGCGACCAAAAACGCGCCGGAACCGCAGGCTGGGTCTAATAATGTGAGGTTTGGGAGGATTTCTGTTAGGAGGTGGCGGCAGAGATTGGCGTCGAGATTGGTGAGGAGTTCGGTGATGGTTTCAAAGTGATCAGAAGAACCCCCCCGGCCCCCCTTGCTAAGGGGGGAGAAAGAATTGGAAGAGTTGGATGCGTTGTTTTGCTGATGAAGAGATCCCCCCCGGCCCCCCTTCTTAAGGGGGGAGGAAGAGTTGGAGGAAGAGAGATTATTGACTTTATCGAGGATTAGTTTGTTGATTGTGCGATCGCACAAATATTCAGTAATCTCCGGTCTGGTATAATAAGCACCAAAGGCTTTTTGGTTAATGTATTTCTCAAAGATGTATCCCAAAACCGCCGGATTAATTTCGTTTTCCTTCCCGCCCACTGTATCGTCCAGATTCCAAGAATAGGCGGCAAATAAATCTAAGATTTTCTCAAAAGCAGCATCGGGTATGGCAATATTCGGATAATTCTGTTCGATGGGATGTTCCAGAAACAGTCCGCCATTCAAATATTTAATCTCACCAATCAGCGTTTCAGCCTCAGAATTTCGTTCATGTTGTGGCTTAGCAAATCCCTCAAAAAACAGTGTTTTCAAGAATTCCGAGTAAAATAAATCCGTTCCCCGCAGTTTACTTTCGGCTAACTTTTCCTGCAAATACATCAATTTTTGATTGTCGATAAACCCTTTGCGCTGCAAAAAATAAACAAACATCAAGCGGTTGAGTAAAACCGAAGTGTACCAGCGCCTATCTGTCTCCTTGTCAATGCCGCGAATCACACTTAAAAATTCAACGTGTTGCTGTTTAAACTCTTCAAAAAACTTCTTAGTAACTCGTTCAACATCCAATCCAGCCTGCAATCTTTGGGCGACATCAATCACCGAAAGCGTTTCTAATTCTGCTAAATCAACCTTTAAAGCTGTCACCTTACTCAACAACAAATCGCAAGGTTCCCGTTTCACGTATACATGATCGCGAGGATAAAGTTTTGTACCTTCGCGCTTCACCCAATACCACAGACATTTAGTGCGATTTTTGTCAATAAAAATCAATAGGTTTTCGGCAGAAATGTGGACGATTTCGCGATAAATTGTCAGTCTTTGGGCGCTGTTGGGGATATTTCCGCTAGCGCTGGTAATTTCATATACAACTACTTTGTTAAGTTGGGAAATGGCTTTTCGGGAATAAGTCTCGCCTTCTATTTCTAAAGATACGGTTTTGTGGGAAGATGGATTATCCCAACCGAGTTTTTGGACGAATAGTTTGCTGAATTCAAAGTCTTGGAGGAGTTGGCGGGATTCTTTAAGTGTTTGTGGCATGGTTTGGCAACGGATTTTGTAACGGATTTAACGGATGTTTGGCAACGGATTTTGCAGATGGTTAGAAACCGGGTTTTTTTCAGCATACTGGTTGATAATCTTGAATCTCGGAAAAAACCCGGTTTCTTGGGCGTAGTCAATCAATCAGAAACCGGGTTTTTTTCAGCATTCGATAAAAACCCGGTTTCTTGGGCGTAGTCAATAAATCAGAAACCGGGTTTTTACGCTCATCTGCGGGTTACAGCGAAGTATTTTCGCAAAAACCCGGTTTCTCGACTCCCAATAATCATATCTCCTGAAATAAGCCTAAAGAACAAATAATCATTGGTTCCCGTTTGTCTCCATCTTCACTAACTATACAAAAACGATCGTCCATTCTCAATGCTACGACTAATTCGGCTAATGTGCGATCGCCAATACCGCTTTTTAACTGCCGATTCAACGTGTCAATTGCCGACTGGCGCAGGGGATAGCGGTAAATTTCATCAATGGCTTTTGACAACTCATCGGATGCAAATATTGTACCATCCATTTGCTTAAAGTAACTCTTCAAACGTTCATAGGTTCGGAAGCGGGCACCGGAAGACTTCCCTAATTGTCCGCCCGCAGTTAACTCTTCTTCTGCTATCAATTCAGCACCTTTTTGAACTAATTCGTGATGCTGTTTGTCTCTCGCAATGGCTGGTGTTGCTTCATCGCAGGCGGCAATTCTTAATATTGCCAGTTGTGATTGTGTGACGCTGTTTCCAGCGCGATCGACCCAAATTAACGAATCATTACCCTCCGTAGTTTTCATGTACAATAAAACCCCTTCTGGCTGCAATGGTTCGGGTGTATGAGCGCGAGTTGAGTAAACTACATTTGGCATTGATTCAATGGTTTTCTTCAAAGTTGGATTGTTGTCTGTCGCATTTTTCCAAATCTGAAAAGCTTCCGATGTTAAGTCAACTTCGGCATCTTCTTCTCCATCTAAAATGCCGGATTTTTCATTGTAAATATCCAGAATGACTTGTGGTGAATCGTCCTCAAAAAATGTCTCGTCAGTCCCGACAACTTCGGCATTTTCCTGCAATCGCCGCCGCAGTCTTTCCCGCAGGTTGATAATCCGTTCTACTCCTTCGTCTGGCAAAAATGAATAGCACAAAATGCGATCGGCTTGTTGCCCGATTCTGTCTACTCTTCCAGCCCGCTGAATCAACCGAATGATTGCCCAAGGTAAGTCGTAATTAACGATAATTGCACTGTCTTGTAAGTTGTGACCTTCACTCAGAATATCGGTGGTAATTAAGACCCGCAATTCTTGTTCTGGGGAGATTTTTTCACGCTTACCGTTGCTAGTTGGACTAAACTGAAATGTAAGTTCTGTGGGGTCTTTTGATTTGCCTGTCACCGCTGCAATGTCTGCTATTTTGAGCTGAGTTAAATTATCAGTTAGATAGCGGACTGTATCGGCAAATTGAGTGAAAATTAGTACCTTCTCGCGGGGGTGAATTTCGGTGAGCAATGTCACCAAAGCTGCTAACTTTTGATCTGGTTGAGAATGCCATTTACCGCAAGTTTGCAATACTTCAATCAAAGAGCGGGCATCTGCTAGCAAATCCTGTTTTAACTTCTTACTATCAAAAAAGTCTGATTTTAGCCATTTAAATCTGCGTTGGTAGCGTGTTTTATATTCTCCATAAACTACTTCTGCCCGTTGCTTAAAACCTTTTTCGCCTAATAGCAATTCAGCTTCGATATCTAAAAGTTCTCCCGAATCTTCTTCTGTTTCTTCGGTATCAAAATTGCTCATCACCACTGAATCTGCATCTTCATCGCTGTTGCGGCTATCCAACAAGTCTGCATCCTGAGTGCCGATCGGGATATCGGAGTTTTGCCCGATCGCATACAAATAAACAAAATTCCGCAGGATGTGCCGTTCGATCGACTGAATAAAGGCACTACCGCTGCTTTCTAGGCGCTTAAACAGGTTTGTCCGCGAAAATCCCATCAGTCGGCGACCGCCACGGAATAGGGCATTTAACTGTCGCTGTTCTGCTTCAGTCGGCTGTTGTTTGGGTTTTTTGGCGATGTAATTTCCGAGCCCGTAACGGGGCAGATTCAGGGCGTTGATGACTGTGACAATTTCCTCAAAGTCAAGCTGGGAATCGGTTGTGGAAGTTTCGGAGCAAAACTTAATGGTCTTGGGAACGCGATCGGGAAAATAGGAGCGGGTGCGATTGGCAAATTCTAGATATTTGCGATCGTTTTCTGCATCAATTTCCGCATAATTGTCTTTAATAAACGAGCGAGTTCGCCTCACCATATAGCGCTTCATCAAATCTCGCCAATCATCAGGATGTTCGCTCTTTTCAAAAGCAGCTAAAGAGCGCACCGAACATTGATGTCGCTTCATAAATTCTAACTCTCCTTGACTACCACCGCCCAATTGATTTAGCAAAGCTTCCGGGCGCAATCCTAAATTTTGGTCTTCGGGAACAAACAGCCGCAACTGAGCAGATAAATCTAAATAGGTTTTATTATAAGGAGTTGCTGAAAGTAGAATACATTTACTTTCATTGATGGCAATATATTCTTGAATGGCTCGGTATCGCTTACCTTCGCGGTTTCTGAGGTTGTGACTTTCATCAATTAATACAACTCGATAGCGGCGCAATTCCGGCAATTCTTGCTGTACCCGACTGATGGATAAAACTTTAGCAAGTAGGCGATATTTATCTGCATACTCTTGCCACATTTTGACCAAGTTTTTCGGACAAATAATCAGAGTTTCCAAGAGACAATCTTCTTGGAGAATTTTGGCAATAGCCGTACCGACTAAAGTTTTGCCCAAACCTACAACATCGCCAATAATCACGCCTCCCCGTATCGCCTCGCGGGACAAATGATAGACAATGTTGAGATAGATGTGATAAGGTGGAATTGGTTCGGATCGCGCCCAACTGCGATCGAGAATTTCTGCAAGTTCTTTAGAAATATCAACACAGCCGTATTCTTCCCAGCGATTTTCAAACCATTTTTGCAACTTATTACAAGCATCAAAATCTAAAATATCAAGATTCAATTCCCCTTGTTTTGACAGTCCCGATAAAGTCAGATTGCTACTGCCCAAAAAACCAACGATCGGACTGTTTGGGTCTTGACGATGAACGAGATAAAGTTTAGCGTGGAGGTGATAAGCTAGAAATAATTTAACAACGACTTTTCCAGTTTTAATCTGATAGCTCAACCTGCGTAAACCCTGCTCGTCAATATCACTGGGAGCCCCTATTGTCAACTGCTGACGAAACTCCTCAGCCATCCGTTTTTTGAGACGAATAATTGCACTATTGTCAATCCCCCGGTGATGGGAAATCAGGCTAAAACTCGCATTCAATTCATCGGATGGCAAACTTTGCATTCCCACCAAAAGGCGACAACAGGCTCCTTGATTTCCCACATATGCTTCGATTAAATCACCAATGCTCCGCCATCCCCGAAGATTGAAATAGCCCACGCAAAAATCGGCGCGATAGGAGAGTTTGATGGTTTCTCGTAATGCTGGTAGCAGGGATAATTCGATGTTGTCAAAAATGCGTGGCACTTAGTTTCCTCTATGATGATTAAGTTTAAATTAATTGTAGGGAAACGGCATTGCCGTCTCCTCATTTCGGCTTATAATTGTGGTTCAATGCCAGCCGATCGCAATTGAGCGCGTAATTGCTCTAATTGGTCTTCAGCGCGATCGGCTCTTTCGGCCCCCGATAACAACAGATTCCCTTGACTATCCCACCAGCGCAACCAAGGTAATTCCATATTTTGATAAGTACCTTGCCAAATTCCCAATTCCACTCCCAACTGTGGAATCGGATATTTTCATAAACCCAGAATTTTCCTGGTTTAGTTTCCTGTTTTTCGGTACGCAATAAAGGCGTTCGATTGCGTTCTTCGGCACCATTTCCCGATACAAACTCTAATACAATTAACGGTGCTACAAACTCTTGCCACATCACGTAGGAACGGCGATATTTACCGTCCAATGTTGGCGGAACATTCGGCACATAGAACCAGTCAGGCGCTTCTGCACCCTTTTCTAATGGGTCAGTTAATCGCCAATAAATGCCGCTATCTTGACCGATACAATAGTTACCATCAGCATGAATTCTTTCTAAAACGGGAGTAATTGAATCGGTTAGTAGAATGCTTTGGGGATGTTCTTGAAAGTTTTTCACAAAAGTACCGTCTGATTCGGGTAGTTGAGTATGATCGGGCCAGCCTGTGGGATTGTTTTCTACATCGAGGGAGAATTTCATAGTTTTATTTTGATTGGAGGTGTTTTTGAGACAGGAATTGGCAATGAGTCCGATTTTTCAAATATCTTCGTAGGGGCGAAGCATTCCGGTAGATAACTTATTAGTGAGAACCAGAGATTTACTACCGGAATGCTTCGCCCTTCTTCCCAGATTGAGATGCACTCCAATTTACAATTGTGGTTCAATGCCAGCCGATCGCAATTGAGCGCGTAATTGCTCTAATTGGTCTTCGGCGCGATCGGCCCTTTCGTGTTCGCGATCGGCTCTTTGTTGCTCTTGTTGAGCTCTTTCCTGTTCGCGATCGGCTCTTTGTTGCTCTTCTTCGGCTCTTTCAGCCCCCGATAACAACAAATTCCCTTGACTATCCCACCAGCGCAACCAAGGTAATTCCATATTTTGATAAGTACCTTGCCAAATTCCCAATTCCACTCCCAACTGTGGAATCGGATATTTGAATCAGATTATAGACTTCAACACTAGCCTTTGTGACTTCATAAATTCCATAAAATGCCGGACGAATCACATTTTCATAAATCCAGAATTTACCAGCCTTAGTTTCCTGTTTTCCCGATCGCAATAAAGGCGTTCTATCTCGTTCTTCCGTCCCATTCCCGGACACAAACTCTAACACAATCAACGGCGATACAAACTCTTGCCACATCACATAGGAACGGCGGAATTGACCATCTAGTGTTGGGGGGACATTGGGGACATAGAACCAGTCAGGCGCTTCTGCACCCTTTTCTAATGGGTCAGTTAATCGCCAGTAAATACCGCTATCTTGACCGATACAGTAGTTACCGTCAGCATGAATTATTTCTAAAATGGGAGTAATTGAATCGGTTAGTAGAATGCTTTGGGGATGTTCTTGAAAGTTTTTCACGAAAGTACCATCAGATTCGGGTAGTTGAGTATGATCTGGCCAGCCTGTGGGATTGTTTTCTACATCGAGGGAGAATTTCATGGTTTTATTTTGATTGCAGGTGTTTGTGCGATCGGGCTTTTAATTTCGATTGTATGCGAACTCAATACATCTAACTCATGCCTCTATCTCCCAATCCTCCAAACGCAAACCCTGAACGCGGATGAATTCGCGGGTATTGTGAGTTACAAGAATTAGGTTGTTGGCAAGAGCAATAGAGGCAATCAACAGGTCATTAGGGCCGATAGGTGTCCCAGATACAGCTAGCCCGGCGCGAATTTGACCGTAAATTACGGCTGATTGGTCATCAAAAGGAAGAGATATAAAGCGATTCAAAAAATCTTGCTGTTGGGCAAGCGAGCGAGCGGGATTGTTGCTTCTCATGGATCCATAGAAGAGTTCAGCTTTAACAACAGAACATACTGCGACATCCTGTGAAGGTAGAGCCTGCAACCTTCGCAAAACTCCAATCGATCTGCCGTTCAAGTAACCGATACAGGTATTGGTATCAAGTAAATAAATCACAGCAATTCCTCTCGTTCTTCATATTCCCCTTGCTCTCCTCGGACTAAAGGTTCATCCTGAAAGCACCCAAAAGTTCTCTCAAAAAAACCGGGCGGCCAGCCTAAATCTTCCGGTGTTTTAGCCTCAGTTGCAGGCGCTACGGGCTGGAAAACTACAATCACTTCTAAATCTGTATCTTTGATACCACCGGGGATTTGCAAATGCAACATTCCGTCGGAACCAACGCGCGATCGTACTTTAATGCTTTGCATAACTCTGGCTTCCTTAAAGTATGTTGATGATAGGTATAACTTTTGCCCTCCATTCTAATCAATTTGCTCCTTGGTTGCTGCACCAAACCGGATCAAAAAAAGCGCGATCGCACCCAACCACACCCAACCGCTAGCCCCAAGTGAGGGAATCCCCCGCAGCCCCCGCTTCTCGACACGGTACAATTGATGCAATCAAACTTACGCTTATATTGAAAAGGCTAAACACAACGCCACAGGAGATAACAGACGTATGGGTAAAGTAGTTGGCATTGACCTCGGAACAACAAACTCAGTAGTAGCCGTCATGGAAGGCGGCAAACCGGTTGTGATTGCCAATGCAGAAGGGATGCGGACAACTCCCTCGGTAGTCGCTTTCACCAAGGAAGGAGAACGCCTTGTCGGACAGATGGCCAGACGCCAGACTGTTTTGAACCCGCAAAACACGTTTTACGCCGTCAAGCGGTATATTGGGCGCAAATACACGGAACTCACTCCAGAAGCCAAGCGCGTCCCTTACACAACAAAGCGCGAAGAAAATGGCAACATCAAAGTCAAGTGTCCCCGCCTGAAAAAAGATTTCGCCCCAGAGGAAATTTCGGCTATGGTGTTGCGGAAGTTGGCCGATGAAGCCAGCCGCTATCTGGGACAAGAAGTAACGGGGGCTGTGATTACGGTTCCAGCTTATTTCAACGATTCCCAGCGACAGGCGACGCGGGATGCGGGACGAATTGCCGGACTTGATGTCAAACGAATTTTAAATGAGCCCACAGCGGCTTCTTTGGCTTATGGTTTGGACAGGCGAGATAGTCAAACTATTTTAGTGTTTGATTTGGGCGGTGGTACTTTTGATGTGTCGATTTTAGACGTTGGAGACGGAGTATTTGAAGTTAAAGCAACTTGCGGCGATACTCAATTGGGCGGCAATGATTTTGACTCCAAAATAGTTGATTGGTTAGCAGAACAATTCTTAGAAAAAGAAGGAGTTGATTTGCGACGAAATCGCCAAGCTTTGCAGCGCTTAATCGAAGCAGCAGAAAAAGCCAAAATTGAGCTGTCTGGAGTCGGTGTGACGGAGATTAATCTGCCGTTTATAGATGCGAATGAAGATGGGCCTTTGCATCTGGAAACACGGCTGACGCGCGGTCAATTTGAGGGGCTTTGTAGCGATTTGGTGCAGCGGCTACGTCGCCCAGTTAAACAAGCTTTGGCTGATGCAAATTTGAGTCCTTCTCGGATTGATGAAGTTGTGTTAGTCGGCGGTTCGACTCGCATTCCTTTGGTGCAGCAAATTGTTCGCAGTTTGATTGATAAAGAACCCAATCAAAATGTGAATCCCGATGAAGTTGTGGCGGTGGGTGCGGCAATTCAGGCGGGGATTTTGGCGGGGGATGTGCGCGATGTCCTGCTGTTGGACGTTACACCGCTGTCTCTGGGCTTGGAAACCATCGGCGGTGTGATGAAAAAATTGATTCCCCGCAATACTACTATTCCTGTGAGGCGATCGGACATTTTTTCGACTGCTGAAAACAACCAAACTGTGGTAGAAGTTCACATCATCCAAGGTGAACGGGAATTAGGCAGGGATAATAAGTCTTTGGGGCGGTTTAAACTGACGGGAGTTCCGCCGGCACCACGAGGGATTCCGCAGATACAAGTAGCTTTTGATATTGATGCTAACGGGATGCTGTTGGTGACAGCTTTGGACAAAACTACTGGCCGGGAACAAAGTATTACTGTCCAAGGTGCTTCGACGCTTTCTCAGCAGGAAGTGAATGAAATGATTCGGGATGCCGAACAGTTTGCTCAAGCTGATAAGTTGCAGCGGGAAAAGGTGGAAAAACGTAATCGCGCTGAAGCTTTAGCTTATCAGGCTGAGCGACAATTGCGGGAAGTTGCACTCGATCGCGGAATGCAGTTTGCTCAAAGAAGTCGTCAGCGAATTGAAACTTTAATTCGGGAATTGCGAGACAGTTTGGAACGCAATGATGAGCGAGGAGTTGACCAAGTTGGTTCGGATTTGCAGGATGCTCTTTATGATTTGAGTCGGGAAGTTTCAGCGTTTGCGATGGATGATGATGATGATGATTTCTTTGAGTCTGTGAAGCGCACTTTTGCTGGCGATGGTAATAAGCGACGCACGGATGATTTTAGTAATGCTAAGCCTTATCGCCGATCGACTGTCGATCCAATTCCCGATCGCCCCTACGATCAAGATCGCGATCGATCCTACGATCGATCCTACGATCAAGATCGCGATCGCACTCCCGATCGCAGAAGCAGTCCCAATCGCCCAAGTCGCCCCTATCAAAATCAAAGCGACGACTGGGATGATGACGACGATTGGCTGTAATTAGTAGTTAGTCATTAGTCCCTAGTCATTAGTCCCTAGTTTGAAGCAGGGAAGCAGTATGACTGATGGCTAATGACTAATAACTAATAACTAATAACTAATAACTAATGACTAAAAATGCAAAACTTTCGTAATTACTATCAAATTTTGGGAGTACCCAAAGATGCCTCGGCTGATGAAATCAAGAAAGCCTATCGACGGCTAGCGAGACAATTGCACCCTGACGTAAATCCGGGAGATAAATCTGCTGAAGATCAGTTTAAAGATATTAATGAAGCTTATGATATTCTTTCCGATATCGATAAGCGCGCTCAATACGATCAGTTTAGTAAATTCTGGAAACAAAAGGGATTTCAAGGCAAACAAGGGGTGCGAATTCCTAATTTTTCAACTTGGGGAGGGGGTAAAAGTAGCAGCAAAAGAAGCGCTGAGAATGTCGATTTTAGCGATTACTCTGATTTTAATAAATTTATCGACCAAGTGCTAGGAAGACGGCGGGAAGTGAGGATGGCGACGGCGAATGATGCAGCGCGATCTAGTTCACCCGAACCCTGGAGTACGACTTCTAAGAAAACGAGTTATGTGGCTAATTCTCGCGAAGATAGAAGGGATATAGACGATCGCGAAATTAGACGAGAACCCAGAGAAACACCCGATCGCGAAATACGACGAGAACCCAGAGAAACACCCGATCGCGAAATTAGACGAGAACCCAGAGAAACACCCGATCGCGAAATTAGACGAGAACCCAGAGAAACACCCGATCGATATTGAGGCGAAACTGACATTGCGCTTGGAAAAAGCTTATTCCGGCGGAACCGAAAGAATTCGTCTGGAAGATGGGCGGACAATCGAAGTGACTCTGCCTCCAGCTATGGTATCAGGCCAACGGATTCGCTTGCGTAATCAAGGCATCGGCGACGGAGATTTGTACCTAAAAATCACCGTTTCTCCCCATCCATTTTTTCGCTTGGAAATGTCGGATATTTGCTGCGAATTGCCTCTGACTCCCAGCGCAGCCGTGTTGGGTGGAGACGTGGAAGTGCCCACATTAGATGGCCGAGTCAAAATGAAATTGCCTGCGGGAGTTCCGTCTGGGAAGCGATTGCGGCTTGCTAACAAGGGCTATCCTACCGGAAATGGCGATCGGGGCGATCAATTAGTAGAGATTATAGTTGCAATTCCCAAAGAAATTAGCGACGAAGAACGGGAATTGTACGAGAAATTGCGGCAGCTTGAATCTCTTAAACCGCGCCAGGATTTTTCTGTATAATCTTAAAAAGACTATTTTGGCGATCGACCTTGTACAATGATTTTCATGAACAACATCAATCAATTTGTAGAAAGCTCACTAGGACAATGGCGATCGCAGCGCAGCGCCCATCACTTGACCTTCAGACACTTTGAAGCTATAGAGTCAGTGATTGATATCGTTGCAGTCTCACCGGATGACACAGCCGTAATCGACCTCTGCAAGTCCTACGACATAGACCCAACCGAAGCAGTCACTCCCTTCCAAATGACCTGGGAAGGACACACAGATTGGGACGAAAACGCCGAAATGAAAGGCAGTTGTATCCTCGTACCAATCCCCGATCGCACAATCCCCAATCGCGGTAAACTACTGCGAGATCAAGGATATGCCGAAACCATCCCCGCCGCTGCTGACTATCACTTCACCGACGATGGCACCTTTGTCCTACTCACCAGCTACGACAACGCCGCCGCCGAAGAAAAAATCTGGTTTGCCAATCCTAACCTCCGGTTTCGTGTTTCCCTAATCAAAACAAGCCAAGGAAGTGGAGTTGTCACAGCATCATTTTCCTCGGAAATTCGTTCACTCCCAGCGAAATAAGCAACTAGAAAACAGCTTATGAATTCAGTCAAAAGCAATGATTTAATTACTCTGGCTCAGTGGATGGCAGGGGATTTTAGTAACTACAAACAATCCTTTGACAAACCACAACAGTTCGCCCATATTCACATCTTATTTCGTCCTTTGCCCTTTGAGTTCTTCAATGCGATCGGCTTTTATTCCGAACAAGTATATGACCACGATCTCTGGACTCCCTATCGTCAAGGAGTCCACAAACTAATTGACCAAGAATCACAAATTTATATTGAAAATTATAGTCTCAACGATCCAGTACAATACGCCGGTGCAGCACGAGAATTAAGCATTCTAAAAACAATTAAACCAGATTGCATTCAAAGACGCTATAATTGCTCTATGGTCTTCGAGCGAGACGGAGAAATGTTTCGAGGTAGTGTAGAGCCAGGAAACCAATGTCTCATCGAAAAAAGAGGTTGTTCAACCTACCTGATCAGTGAGGTCGAGATCACCGAAACAACTTGGAAAAGTCTCGATCGCGGTATGGACGTAAATACTCATCAACAGATCTGGGGATCAGACAACGGCTCCTTATGGTTTGAAAAGCGCCAAAGCTTTGCAGCAGAAGTACCGTTGGTCTAATTTACGCTATGGGCGATCGGCAACAAAACCCCAAGCATACTACAGTCACACATCTTGCCAGCAAAACCTTCTGGCAAAAAACTCCAATCTTGTAGTACATAAAAACAGCAACACAAGCTGTAATATTACAATATGTAAAATTTTTTAATATAACATCTAATTATGGTAAATTTTCACATAACACAATAGTGGAGATTTTTCAAATGGTTTTTGGACCTGCATCTCGACTTGGAGTCAGTTTATTTGAAGAAACACCCTCTTTAGAACTGATGCCAGGACATTCACAAGAAGAAGTAGAAACCATAATTCGTGCCGTCTATCGGCACGTTTTGGGTAATGCCTACGTCATGGAAAGTGAACGAGCCATAATTCCTGAATCGCAATTCAAACGTGGTGAACTCAGTGTACGCGAATTCGTCCGCGCTCTGGCAAAATCAGACGCCTATCGTTCTCGCTTTTTCGATACTTGTCCTCGCTATCGGTTCATCGAACTCAACTTCAAACATCTTCTCGGTCGCGCTCCCGATGGCCTAGAAGAAATGAGAACACATAGCACTATCTTAGATACCCAAGGCTTCGAGGCAGAAATTGATTCCTACCTCGACAGCGATGAATACCAAAACGCCTACGGGGAAAATATCGTTCCCTTTTACCGAGGCTACAAAACCCAACATGGAAAAAACATGGTTGGGTTTACACATATGTTTGCCCTCTTGCGCGGCGCTTCCAGCAGCGATTTCAAGGGCAGTATTTCTGGAAAAGCCCCTGTTCTGAATAAATTCGTCATTCAAGAAACCCCTTTACCAATCGTTCCCCCTTCAGGTGGCACAGTTGGAGACGGTTGGGCATTCCAAGAGTACGCTATGAATGCACGTAGCCGTGCTGGATTAGGTGCACAAGCAGAAGGCAAAGTTTATCGCATTACAGTAACTGGATATCGCTCTTCAGGAACCACTGTGATGAACAAAGTCTCCAAATTCCGTCGTAGCAATCAAGTATATCTTGTACCATTTGATCGCCTCTCGCAAGAATATCAACGCATTCACAAACAAGGTGGAATAATTGGCAGCATCACTGCTGTCAACTAAAAACCCCTTAAACTTCTGCATTAACGACTTGGGGAATTATCTCCCTGAGCGTGTTTTTTCACAATCCCTAATTTCCAGTTTTGAAGCGTTATTTATTCTTAGGAGAAACTCAATGAGTGTCGTTTTAGATGCGCCCGTAGAACTTTGGCCTACTAGCAGTTCCGACGATAAACAGGCCGTAATTCGTGCCGTTTACAAGCAAGTGTTGGGCAATCCTCATGTCATGGACAGCGAACGTCTGACAGTGCCAGAATCGCAATTGTGCGATGGCGGAATGACTGTACGGGAATTTGTCCGTGCTGTAGCCAAATCCGACTTCTATCGTAGTCGGTATTTTGAATCCTGTGCTCCCTACCGCTTTGTTGAACTCAACTTCAAACATTTGTTAGGTCGCGCTCCCTTAGACCAAGCGGAACTATCTCAGCATATTTGTACCTGTATCGAAAAAGGCTACGAGGCAGAAATTGATTCCTACCTCGACAGTCAAGAATATCAAGACAAATTTGGCGAGAATACAGTCCCTTATTATCAAGGCGCAAAAAGTCAAGTTGGACAAAAGCAAGTCGGCTACAATCGCACCCTTTCCCTATATCAAGGTTTTGCAGGTGTTGACAGTGCTTTCACCGCTTCTCGCTTAGTTGATTTTGTAGCAGGTAATAGCGGCAACAAAATTACTTTGCCAACAACCGGCGGTCGGATCAGCGCTTACAAAGATGCCACCGAAAAGATGTTCAAGATTTTAGTTAAAGGCGCTAAATTTGATAGCCCTCGCCGACTAAGTAACACTGAATATCTAGTTTCCGGCGCAAAAATGACACCGCAAATTCAGCGGATTCATCGTGCAGGCGGCAAAATTGTCAGCATCACCGAAGTTGCTTAAAACATCCAGTGATGAAGCGACTATCGCGGTTTTCTTTCTGAGTGAAATCCAGAATATGTAGAATATGTAGGTTGGGTTTCGCAAAGCCTCAACCCAACCTACATCTACATCATCTATGTGAGAAACGCTATATCTCGATGTCAGTAAATCAACTTTTCCTTCTTCCTTCTTCCTTCTTCCTTCCCCATAACATTTTTCAACAGTCCAAAACAACCTTATTAACTTCAGGAAAAAATCATGTCTACTTTAGCAGCAACTTTCGTCAGTGAACCCGTAGAACTCCGTTCTAATGCCACCGAAGAAGACTTACAAGTAGTGATTCGCGCTGCTTACCGACAAGTCTTAGGAAACGTTCACCTGATGGAAAGTCAGCGTCTCACCAGTGCCGAATCCTTACTCCGCAATGGCGATATTACAGTGCGCGAGTTTGTCAGACAAGTTGCCAAATCAGACCTGTATCAATCTCTATTTTTCAACAGCAATTCCGCCTATCGATTCATCGAGTTAAACTGCAAGCATTTACTCGGTCGCGCCCCTCTGGAACAAACAGAAATTTCCGAACACGTCCAAACTTATAACGGACAAGGCTACGAAGCCGAAATCGATTCCTACATCGATAGTGACGATTATACCCAAAACTTTGGCGAAAATGTCGTCCCTTACCCTCGGAGCATCCGCAGTCAAACAGGCATCAAGAATGTCGGCTTTAATCGGATGGTTTCTTTGCTCGGAGGAGGAGCCGCCACTAGCGATAGCAGCAATAAACCTCAGTTAATTGCTACCGTTGCTAACAATCTAGCCCAAAAAATCAAACTTCCTAGTGTTGGTACGAGTGGAGCTTCTAGCAATACCAGCAAGCGTTTTCGGATTACCGCGACTAAATCTGGTGGCGCTAAAGTCAGAATGGGCAACTTGAACTACGAAGTCGGCTATGCTCAACTGTCTCAGAAAATTCAAAATATTCAAAAAACCGGTGGTCAAATTCTCAGCATTAACGAAGTTAGCTAAATCCCAATAGTCTTGACTGTGATTTTCGTTTGTTAGAAACCTGTAGGGGCGGGTTCACCAAAAGCTTTAAAGAATACCCAAAGACTGAAAAACCCGCCCGACCGCACTGGAAAGTCCTTTATTGATATTGGTGTAAGAGGTTAAGGTATCTTTTAGTTTATCTGGAGCGAGTTAATTATTCGCTCTTTTTCTATGAAAAAAAAGCTATAAACTTAATTTATAGAAGAACGAATAAGGCTTTAGTTATCTAGGAGAGAAGGAAAAATTCTTTGGTCGGAGCGCGTCCACGACTGTTTCTAAAATCTAAAATCTAAAATCTAAAATCTAAAATCTAAAATGGTATTACCCCCCATAGCTGACAAAAAAATGCAGGCTTGGATTAGAAGTCGTCACTTGATTTTCACCGGTCAGTTTCTGATTTTTGAAACTTTAGACTATCCAACAGTTGAGCGATTTGAGGAATGTATCACCAGTCTAGGAGGATGCTTAATTTCTGTTGAACCTACCAAACGAGTTTGGATGGGAAATCATCGACAAGTGATGCTCTATCAAGCCAAAGGAAGTTTGCATACACCTCATCATGAACTGCGGCAATATTGGTTCAAATACGGCAGTTTTCAAACTAGATTTGATGAGAGAGTTTAGTAGAAGGAAGTTCGGCAGCGGATTTTGTAACGGATTTAACGGATGTCAGGGATGTCAGGTAGAAGGTAGAAAGCCCTTCGACGCTTCGACTACGCTCAGCGCACCGCTTCGCTCAGGGTACGAAGAATACCCTTCGACGGAGTTTATCCTGAGCCCTTCGGCTACGCTCAGGATAAACTGCGTCGAAGGGCTCAGGGTACAAAGAAGGAAGAAAGAAGAGGGAACAATATTTCTGTTACAGTAAAAGAAACTTGTGTTCTGTGGTTATGGATATTCACGAAATCGAAGCGTCTCTAGAAAATTCTGACTTTCAGTATCGACTCAAGGCGATCGCAGCTCTTAAAGACTATACACCAGAAATAGCGGTTCCCTTACTAAAAGCAAAACTAAACGACCCAGAATTTTTAGTCCGTTCCTTTGTCAGCCGGGGATTTGGACAACAACAAACTGCCGAATCCTTCGCCGCACTGCTCCAAATCATCAAACTTGATAATACCCCCAATGTACGAGCCGAGGCCGCCAATTCCCTTTCCCTCTTCGGCAAATGCGCTGCATCTCATTTAGTGCTAACTTTTATTCAAGATGACCACTGGCTGGTACGTCGTAGCATTCTGGGCGCGTTAGTGGACATGGAATGTCATAACGAAATTTTCGAGGTTTGTGTCGAAGCATTGGCTGGCGAAGATATGACCACGCAAGAAGCGGCTGTGGATGGACTCGGTGCCTTAGCTGGAACCATTCAGGAAGAGGCGGCACTTGCTCAGTTATTGACGCTAGCTGGTTCTGAGTATGAAGGAATTCGTCAACACACCGCATCTGCTTTGAAGCATTTTGATGATCCCCAGGCGAAGGCAGTTTTGAGTCAACTGCGCCAAGACTCCCATCATCGAGTTGTTGGCGCTGCTTTAGAAAATCTGCTTGAGAACATTTAGCAAAGCCAGAAACCGGGTTTTTTACGAAAATCTAACTTGGAGTGCAAGGAATAACTAAAAACCCGGTTTCTTGAATCCCTACTAGAGCCAGAAACCGGGTTTTTACGAAAATCTAGGCTAGAGTGCAAAATCTTGATGAAAAACCCGGTTTCTTGAATCCCTACTAAAGCCATAGTCAAGCTTGACTAAACTGTTTTAAAGCGCTGATTAAATGGTCAAAATTGAGACCCAATAAATCCTGTTCCTCTGAACTAAATTGCTGTAAACTGACTATTTTTAACTGTTCTAATCCACAGAGCATCGCCGGCACCGGAACACGCAATTCATGATAAAGTAGATCCATATTTTCGAGTCCTTCCTGGCTCAGGAATTCAGGATTGTTCCCCGCAATTCCATAGGTGACGGAGCGCAGGAAATGCCAGAAATCTCGCCAACAGGCTTCAGCACGAGCGGGAGGATAGAGGTCATTACCTGGTTCGGCGATATTCGGAAAGTCTGTCAACACCTTTTCCCTCGCATTGGCAACCAGATTAGGAGCTTGTTCTCGCAGTAGTCTAACTTGTGCTAGCATTAAAGAGGTATCGGGGACGAGATTTTGAATGCTTTCTAAATCTTCGTCGGTGAGATATTCGCTTCGATTGTCAGCCTCTTGAAAAATGGCAATTACTTCATCGGAATAGATATTTTTCCAAGTAGCAAAACTGACGATTCTGGCTTTAGGAATTAATTCTTTGGCTCTTTCACTTAGCTGCATAGTTATTATAATTTCACTCACGTAATTGGACATAATCCAATTTATAGACTAGAATTATGAGAAATTTTATTAAGATTTGTTACAATTCCTCCCGTCAGACATGAGAATGTGGTACAAATTCTTCATTAGAAGAAGTCAGATCATCAAGTTTGGTTTCATAACGAAATATTACTTTGTTAGCCAAAACAGAGACGAGACTTCAGGCGATCGCCTATCATCCTGTATTTAGGGAAAAGTATAAGGGGCTAAATTATATCTATGTTTAAGCCATTTCAGCAATTTTTAGAAAAAGAACTATCTGAGAATTTTGTACTAGAGAGTCGCCCCATTCCCTCTGGCTTGGAGTCGGTGGTGAGTGAAAGAGGCAAAAATCCTGCCACGATTCAAAGTTGGTGCTATCAATGCCCCCAATTACGAAAGATTCGCTACACCTACATCGATGCTGGGGAAACGGCGCAAATTTTCAACAGCGTTATTTATCCGAGCCATAACTACGATGTACCCTTGCTAGGGATTGATTTTTTGGCGTTTGGGAAGAAGAAAATTTTGGTGGTGATTGATTTTCAGCCGTTATTCCGCGATCGCGCCTACATAGACAAGTATATCGAACCATTGACCGAAATTCGCAGTAAATACAGCGATTTGGTACAGGACTTAGAAATGAAGTTCTATGATGCCAACCAGTATTTTTCCAAAAATTTGCTGTTTGCCAAAACCGACGCAGAAACAGTAGTCAATCAATTGTTTCCCGCTTATCAAGAATACATCCAGATGTATTGGAAAATGGTAGAGCAAGCTTCTCCACTCAACACTCCAGAAGAAGTTCAGCGGATTGTGAAAGCACAGAAAGATTACGACCAGTATAGTGCAGAAAGAGACCCCGCATCAGGACTATTCAGCAGCTATTTTGGTCATGAATGGTCAGAGAAATTTTTGTACGAGTTTTTGTTTGAAGATGCTGTTCCCTTAGCGATTCCCGCCGGGGCAAAATAAATTAAACATGACTCTATATCAGCCATTTTTAGATTACGCAATTCCACTGATCGCGGAACGACTTGACCTAGCTCCTTATCCGATTCCGGCAGGTTTTGAAAGCAAAGAATGTATCACCGGGAAAGGAAAAAAAGAGCAGTTGGTGGTAACAACCAGCCATGCTTTCAAATCCTCAAAACTGCGGCAGATTCGGGCTGCTCATGTGCAGGGTGGTGACGCTCTCCAGGTACTGAATTTTGTAATTTTCCCCCAAATAAATTATGATTTGCCTTTCTTCGGGGCGGATTTAGTAACTTTGCCGGGGGGACATTTGATTGCTTTAGATATGCAGCCACTATTCCATAATCTGGCTTATCAAAAGCAATACTCCGATCCGATTTTACCGATTTTCAACAAGTATCAAAAAGACTTACCTTGGGGTGGGGATTTTCCTGAAGAGGCAAAACCTTTCTTTTCTCCGGCTTTTCTCTGGACTCGTCCCAAGGAAACGGAGGCTGTACAAACTACGGTTTTTGCAGCTTTTCAGGATTATCTACAAGCTTATCTCGATTTGGTCGATCGGGCAGAACCGGTCACAGATAGTCAGAGATTGGCCGAAATCCTTCAGGCTCAACGGAATTATATCAATTATCGTGCTGCTAAAGATCCTGCGAGGGGGATGTTTTTGCGCTTCTATGGTGAGGAGTGGACTGAAGAATACATACACGGTTTTCTGTTTGATTTGGAACGCCATTTGTAGAAGAAGGAAGTTCGGCAACGGATTATGTAACGGATTTAACGGATAGAAGAGAGAAGGAAGTTCGGCAACGGATTATGTAACGGATTTAACGGATAGAAGAGAGAAGGAAGAAGAAAGAGACAAGTAAAAATTCTTTATTTCTCTTCTCTTCTCTTCTCTTCTCTCTGCGCCCTCTGCGCCCTCTGCGGTTAAATAATTCAAAGACTACCGCAAACGATACAATAATCAATCAACCGAAATCAAAATCTAACAAACAAGACTTTGAGCCGTATTATTCCGAGTAAAAGAATTCCAAGTACCCAACTCCTTTGAACTACGACTGCGAAGCATTGCTCTCGCTTCCTCAGTCAATCCTTGTACTAAACTAAAGTCAGCACCAGCAATACTTTTTAATTGTTCTAAATTCGCGCCTGTCAAATCAGCCGCCCGTAAATCTGCGCCCTGTAATTCAGCACCAATTAATATCGCATTCCGTAAATAAGCACCAGTGAGTAAAGCATTTTGAAGAGTTGCGCCACTTAAAGCTGCTCCCTCTAAATTTGCGCCGGTTAAATCGGCTCCACTGAGATAAGCTCCTCGCAGATTACAGTAACTCAAATCTGCTCCTCGGAGGTTGGCTGTATTCAAGAAAGCCCCACTCAGACTAGCTTTTGGTCCAATAGCCTCGGACTTTTGGTAATTGAATCCTTCTGGCCAAATGGTATTGCTATCATATAAAGCTAATTTGAATTTAGCTAGTTCTAGGTTGGCATTGAGTAGATTACAACCTTGTAAATCTGCCCGAAAAAAATAGCTTTCTTGTAAGTTTGCGCCACTCAAATTGGCATCTCTGAGACTGGCCCGCCGTAAATCAACTCCCTGGAGATTTGCACCTTGGAAATTGGTTTTGCTGAGGTTCGCGCCGATTAAGTTGGTTCCGCTCAAGTCAATCCCGGATAAATCCATCTGGCTGAGGTTGATTCCCTGGAGGTTTGTTTGAGCTAGACTTTTATTTTGCTCAAGAGCTTGTAAGACTTCTGCGAGAGTCAGGGGTTCTGAGAGGAAAAATGAGTGTTGATGAATTGCCATTATATTTTTTGAAGATTTATTGATGGAATTGCTCAAAGTTGGCCAGTGTAATTTATCCTAGAATTTGACTGTTGTGCGATCGCCAGAAAGTTAATTTTCTTAACCAAAATCCGATCCGATTCTCCTCCCATCCCCCTCACAAGGGGAAGTTCCTTGATTCCTCTCGCTAAGTTGACACAGAAATGCTGCTAACACCACCGATGACTATGATGGATTTCTTTCGCAAGAGTGAGGGCGTTTGGTTCACTCAGCGAACAGTGCATAATTTTGATACTGCTGCTGCTGATGAGTCGGGAGAATCTAATGTCATGATTGATGTCTTGTCAATAGATGATCCCAGAGTTTTAGAAGTTTGTCAACAGCAAAATGTGGATCCTGCTTTAGTTAGTGGAGGATGCAGTTTCATGTGGCAAGATAATTTGGATGATGCTACCCCAAACCAAAATTATGCTGCAATTCTGATCGATGTGCCCAATCCTAATAACCCAAAAATGGGTAAGTTTCTGCGAAATCGTGGCTACGTTGAAGGGATTCCGGTAATTGGTATTTACAATTTTGCTGATGATGGGGTGTTGACTATTGAGACGGAATATGAGACAAATCAAGGACAGGAACGCTGTTGGTTTATTAACGATCATTTTCGGGTACGGGTGATGACTGTTCAAATGAGCAATGGCGTCAAACAAATGGCATACTGTTCTGAGCGTCGTTGTATTTCTCAGTCTGTTTTAGAAGAGATGCTGGAACACAATCGCTTGAGAGTTTCTGGGGCGGCTGCGGTGTCATGTTAAACTGTGTGGAAAAGTGTTTTATTTGATTGATTTAGATGGATTCCGGTTGATCGATCATAATATTCAAGCTTTCATGGGCGGGCAAGATGCCCACCCCACAATAAACTGAATATGTTGTCTAACAGGCAAGATGCCTGTTGCCAAGAGATTTCATTTATTGTGGAACAGGCATCTTGCCTGTTGCAAAATGCCCACCCCACAATAAACTGAATGTGTTGTGGAACAGGCATCCTGTTGCAAAATGCCCACCCCACAATAAACTGAATGTGTCGTGGAACAGGCATCTTGCCTGTTGCCAAGAGATTTTATTTATTGTGGAACAGGCATCTTGCCTGTTGCTAAGAATGCTGTATAATATGAGTTTAACTGGACTCGATCGCCTAATTTTTTTACCTGTTATCAAATTATCAAAACTATGTCTGAAAACGAAGAATTTACACCATCTGACAATGATGAATCTGCCGAAGATTCAACCGAAAATTCGACTGAGACAGATGCTGAAGAATTGGTGGAAGTGATTGCCGAATTTGAGCGGTATCGGGAACGTTTGGTGAGTGAGACAATCGCAGCGGCACAAAAGGCAAAGCTACCCCAGAAACCAGCCCTGGCTAAAATTGAGCCGGAACTTGCTAAAATTGATGCTGGACTTGAGAGTCTCCGCGCTCAATTGGCGGCTATAACTACTAATAATTAGGTGACAATTATGGTCAATGCTAGTGCTCAATCTCAGGATGATTCAATTTTATTGGCTCATGCAAAAGCAGATGCTTTTCTGCGGGAAGTTACTGAACAAATAGATTTAGATACTTTCAATCCTGATGATTCTGAGGTTTTGAAGCGGTTGGTTGAATGTATGGGAGATACGCGGGGGATGACTCGACTGCGTTTCGCGGAAACTTTGGCTGAAATTGGTGAAGCTGCGACTCCTGTTTTGTTGGATGGTTTGGCGAATCATCCTAATCCGGTTGTGCGACGTGCGGCTGCTAAAACTCTGACTTTGATTGCTGATCCGACGGCGGTTCCTCATCTAATTCATGCCTTGTTGAACGATCGGGATACTGTGGTTAAGGGCTCGTCAATTGGGGCGCTGGCGAGGATTGGGGAACCGTCTGTGCAGGCTTTGTTGGATATTTTAGCGTCGAAGGATTTGCCGGAAAGTACGATCGGTCATGCAGCTTGGGCGTTGGCGTTTATTGGGGCGGGGGCGAAGGAGTATTTGTATCAAGCAATAGCCTCTGATTCGTCTGTGGTGCGTGGTGCGGTGGTTGGTGCGATCGCCAAAGTTGCACAGGAAGAACCGAAGCCGGAGTTATTCGAGATTTTGGTGAAGTCTCTGACGGATGTGGATGTTGATGTGCGTTGTGAGGCGGCTGCTGCTTTGGGAAATCTCGCCTATAAGCCTGCAATCCCCAACCTGATTGAGTTACTGGATGGTGGTGATGGCGAAAGTCGTAGGGCGGCGGCCTTGTCTTTGATGAAAGTAGGCGATCGAAGTGCGATCGAACCGCTACAAGCTGCATTAGCCAAGGAATCGGAAGTGGCGATTCAAGGTGTGATTAAGTTGGCAATTTCTCAAATTAAGTAACTAAAAATATGACTGAATCTGGAACCGGGCGGATGTTGCTTTCTCATAATTTTGATATGCCAGAAGGTGTTTTTCCGCCCTTAAGTCGGGAAGATTTGACTCTGGTATTTGTTGAAGGTTTAAGTCAATATCCTGAGATTAAGTGTCGTCAATTAAATCATGCTCATTGGATGGTAGAAGTTTTATTTTCTACTAATGATTTTGCACCGCCTCAAGTTGGAGAATTGTGCGCTGAAGCTTTGGTAAATAAGCGGATGAGTCAAGGGAAAACCGATGATTCTTTCCCTGATATTCTGATTTTAGCGGGATTGAAAAAGACTCCGCCATTGAGTAGCGATGCTGAGGCGCTGCAAACGGGAGAATGGGGAGTTGATGTGGTGGAAACTGCGTCGGCTGAGAGTTTTTTGATGGCGATGGGCTGGGAGGATAAAACATCTGGGAAAAGTATTGAGGATGTTTTTAAGGTTGAAAGGAGAAAAGGGTAAAAGGCTGAGTTAACCAGCCATGATATCTTTTTGATTGATACTGTTGAAACAAAAACCAAACGCCACTCGATACTTAGTCTGCCATTTTTCAACTTTCCTCATCATCTTGTCCTGGTAAATCTAAAGCAATCATTAAAGCGCGATTAAGTTCGGCAATTTTTGCTTCTGAAAGCTTTCCTAGCATTTGCAAAAGTCTAGTTTTTGCCAATACCCGCACTTGATCCGCTTTAACAATTGAATCCCTTTCTAATCCTCCATCAGGAGCTTTAATCAAAACCTGAGATGGAAAAATGCGCTTGTTTTGTTGATAAGTGGTACAAGGAACTGCCAAAACGACTGGACTACTAGCATTAATTACGTCGCGACTGACTATAATCACCGGACGATTTCCCCCTTGTTCAGAACCTTCCACAGGATCGAGACGAGCTAAATAAACCTCTCCTCTTTTCATTCTTGAGACTCCGCTAATTTAAAAGCCTCCCAAGAAGCTGTAGCAAATTCAGCCTCCATCTGTAAAACTTCAGCTTGATATTCTGGATCGCTTGTCATTTCTGCTAGTGCTTCATCAATTTCAGCTCGTTTCAGCGCTGCTAATTCTCGACAAATAGCCCGCATAATAAATTCATCACGACTCTTGGCTTTTCCCTGGTTTACTGCTTTATCAGTCGCTTCTAGTAAATTAGCAGGGAGACTGATTTTTGCTTCAATTGTAGGATTAGACATGAAAATCACTCCTAAATGAAACCTGAATGTTCTCTAGATATCTATCTTAACTCTTTTTTTCAAAATAGTGATGGATTAGGCGATCGAGGATGTTTTAAGGTTGAAAGGAGAAAAGGGTAAAAGGTAAAAGTTGCTTGGAAAGTAAAAACTAATTCCCCAAGCGCTGATTTTGAAGTTAACCAGACTATGATCTCCCGTAGATCAAATGATTGAATTGAAGTTTATTGGGTCTACTAATTTCCAGCATCTTATCAGGACGATTGTGAATCTCATTTAAACGGTCATTAGTCTTAGCTGAGCGATTATTGCGTGTTTTCCCTTTGGGAATACTAATATGACCGATACTGACAAAACGATATTCATAAGCATCAAGGAAGTTTTGTTGATGCCAAAATGCTTTGCCGATTTCCTTACAATAATCAACAAAGCATTTTGCACCCGTTAGTTGTTGGATAATTTTTGTCTTCTGGTCTTTCTTTTTCTTCATCTCAATACAAAAGATGATTTTTTCTGTGGGAGTATCAGCAATGATCACAAAATCAGCGCGTTTGCACTGACCTTTTGAGCTGGTAAAAATCTTGCTTGGTGCTGGGAAAGCATCGGCTTTAATGACAATAACTTGAGCATCATCAGGCATTCCATCAATTGTTACAGAATAGTCAGCAGGCGGAGGCTCTCTGAGTATAACTTGCTTTTTACCTTTGTGTTCTTCCAATGGAACTGTAGCACTTTCTTGAATCATCTCTTTGAGGATCGTAATATCAGACATCAATCCTCACCCCAAACAATCGCTTCCTGAATCCGGTTCATTGTTTCAATGGTTATATCAAAACTGCGGGCTTCAATACCCATTTCTGGATCAATATCCGCTGGTGTCAGGGTTTGACATTTATTTGTTTTTGTCTTCCCTGCCTCTTCTGCAATATAAACTTTGATTTTGTTAGACGAAATTAGTTCTACTTCCCGATAACCTTCTTCTTCAGCAATTCGCTTCAGATGAGGTTTATCATGGTTAAGCATAATCAATGTATTCAGTTCTTTAATAATGTAATCGCTGTGAGTAGTGATAAATACTTTAATACCCAGATTTACCAAGCGGGCAAATAGCCGTGCGACGCGGCGCTGGTTTTCAGGATGTAGATTTAATTCTGGTTCATCGACCATCAGTAAATCACCAATCTGAGCCTCATGTTTTAGGTAAAAACCGATGTCTAATAGAGAACGTACAGCACTAGAACTTTCATCCATAGAAAGCTTGAGCCTTTTACCATTTGGCTCATAATAAAGTTCATCATTACGAGTAACGGTGTATTGACCGCCGATTATATCAGCAAAATCTGCCAGTATATCAGGATGGTTTTCCGCAATAAAACTGCTTTTCTTGACAATGGTTTCCAGTTCCCTCGTAAAGTCAACGTTTGTCTTGATTGGCAAAGCGTAGTCCTGATAAGCCTTAAATAAGAGCTCCATTGGATGGATCTTATTATTGCCTTGACCCATTTGTTCAAGCAATCTATTGCGGGCAAAATTCAACTCTTTGCGAAAAATAGCTGCACCAGTTCGTTCTGCACTAGCGATAAAAGGACGAGGAATAATTTCGGCAAAAATGATATCTTTCAGTGCATCAGCAATGGTGTGTTTAAGTATTTGATTGGGAATTTTTGCCTTTTCTTTTTCAACTAGCAAGGTGACAACTAATTCTCTACTTTCTTCTCTTTTGGTCATAGAGAATAATTCGACATTGGCAGATCCTATTGTTAGCTCGAACTTGCGTGTTAAACGAATATTTTTGATATCTAGATTTACCTGAAACTCTGTTTTTTTAAATCTTTTAGCCGGCGCTGCGAAAATCTGAGGCAATTGCTGTGTATAAACTTGACAAGCTTTAGAAACAATTTGCTCAGCCTGTTTGACATATTTTTGTATATCTAGATGAATTACGCCGTCAGCAAGGAGTTGTTGGATATTATCGTCGTTGATTTCGATCGCCAAAATCTGCCGCCAAGTAAACAAAAAGCCAAACAGTGCATAGGTAGCGTAGGTCTTCCCGGTATTGTTGCCGCCACAAATAATTGTCAACTCGCCCTTTAATTTTCATTGGTGTTTTCCTTAGATTGCATCGCTAACAAATCGGCTTCGATCGCACAAACCAGTCTAAACAGCCAGCGCCTTGATACTTTCTTGGGTATCAAGAGGGATCTTTTGCCAACTGGTAGCAATATTAATATTCATATTGGTTTGAGCAATATCTAACAATGTATCATCAATTGAATGCGTTTGATTTTCGCGCAACCAAATTAAAATCTCCGCTAAATGCCAGACAGAGTGGGCACCTTCATAAACAGGAATCGGAAATTTTGAGTCGTTTTCGAGGATGAGATCTTTCATATGCTGTTTAGTGTACCCCAGAATTTTAGCTGCATCCGTCAAGCCAACAAAATCTGGTGCTGCTTCAATTAGAGTGGCACCTGGAACAACTCTTTTGACATCATGAATCGCTGTAGAAATAGCTTCATAAGCCGATGATGCGTCGCGGATGAAATTTAGTGCGAGATATCCTTTATTTCCAACTCCAATTAAGGCATCATCACAGCCACCTGCATATAGTTTCTCAATAAAATCGTCAGTATTGGCTAGGGATTTTTCTAGATTAAACTTCACAGTAAAATCATACTCGTTCATTACTATTCTGCACGCTTATAATTCATCACCAAATCCAATCGCGATAAAGAACTTGTGGCGGATTCCCGCACATAGGAATCCACGGTTTCATCATTGGCAAATGTGGTGAGAACTTCTACACAACGTCGATCGCCCACAGAAGCCAATGCACTCACAATCGCCACCTGTACCGCTACATTATCCGTTGTTTTCAGCGATTCTACCAAAATCTCAAACGCAGAGGAACCCATCTGCCCCAAGGCCATCACGGCTGCAATATGCACCACAGGATTAGCGTCATCGATCGCCTTTTTCAATCCCTGCAAGCCCACTTCAGGAAAAGGTAAGTCTGGATAATTAATCGCAATTTGCGCCAATACCTTCGCCGCACTCCCTCGCACAGTCACATTCTCACTGTTTAACATAGCCTCAACGACCGGTGATATGGCATCTTCACCGATCGCACCCAAGGCCTTCACAGCCGCCCGACGATAGACGACATCTTGATCATCTAAAATAGCCACCAATCGAGAAATTGTATTTTCATCGCGGGAATCGGCAATTTCAAACATCGCCCGATCGCGCATATGAGGATTCGGGTGTTTTAATTGTTCAAACAAAGCATCGGTTGTCATAATTTTTAAAGAAGGAAGAAGGAAGAAGGAAGAAGGAAGAAGGAAGAAGGAAGAAGGAAGAAGGAAGAAGGAAGAAGGAAGAAGGAAGAAGGAAGAAGGAAGAAGGCCGAAGGAAGGTTATTATCTTGGTTTAAAGTCCAGCATGATCATCTATTTTAGCTTGAACCAACCAATCTTGGTCGGCCGCAGCCATCGCATAACCGCTGACATCACCAAGTTTTTCTAGTGCCATTAATGCAGCATACTTCAAATCCCAGATTTTAGTTTCCAGACAGGCTTTCAATTCTGGAATCGCCCGCTGTTCTCCCAGTTCCCCTAGGGCGATCGCAGCCGCCGCACGGGATTTCTGAAACTGGGGTTGGGAGTTGTTCAAAGCTTCCAATAACAAATCATAGGCTGGATTATGTTTTAACCAACCAAACAATTTTACCACATGAAAATGCGCTCCATAGTCATTATTTGCTTCTTCTGTAAAGGTGGCAAACAAGGCGGCTGGGGCATCATCTGAGTAATTTTCAAGAATCGTTTTAGCTGCTAAATAGCAACGTCCAAAATCTGTTTCGTATAATTGGCGAATCAAAAATGGTAAGTCTGGTAATTCTTCATAACTATGCACTAAATCTAAATCTGTTGGATAGTCTCTTAAGGTTTGTTCTAAATAAGGCTTAATAGTCTCAAATGTCAAGGACTTGTCAGCAATTCCTGCTGATGCTAACATCCTAATTCCTCTCAGCCGAAAGACTAAAGATACGGGACATCTGGCAATATTGGGGATGGCATCGTAGTAACGCGCATCAATCAAATCTTGGATGGATAATCTGCGCCCTAGGACATTTTTGTGTTGCAACATCGCGACAACTTTGCCCATTTGAGAAAAGTCTCTGGTTAAGCGACAAATTGCAGCGATCGCAGCACTAGCAGTCGGCGGGTCAATATCATCGACAAATCTGCGAATTCTGGCTAAGGCTGGCTGATAATCTAATTTAGTCAGGGTATGGATAATTACCCGGTAGGTTTGTCCCGGTTTATCTAGCAATTGAGCAACTTCTTCTAAAACATCGGCATCTTGAGTGCCAATTTCGCCGATCGCCCAAACCGCATTTTCCACCGTGTAGCAGTCATCATCGGCCAGACAGGTGCGAATCACCGGCAATGCTAACACAGCTTGTAGTCT
Source organism: Oscillatoriales cyanobacterium (assembly GCA_004294385.1). GTDB lineage: Bacteria > Cyanobacteriota > Cyanobacteriia > Cyanobacteriales > Microcoleaceae > Microcoleus. Next base: position 147,000 of record REAP01000025.1, read on the forward strand.
TCCCAAGGTTTCGACCGACTTGCGGCGCGCAATCCGGTTTTCCAACACTGGATCTGTTTGCTGTACGGCTCGGATCAGTGCTGCGATCGATCGATCTGTGGAGAAATTGATCAAGTGGGAAGCGGCAATGTAGCGGGAATCCTCTTCGCCAATCTCAGCTTGGGGCGTATCCAAAATCGCGATCGCCTGATCTTCTGTTAAATTAAAAAAACTAAAAAAACGTTTATCCATAAAATTATAGTAGAAGGAAGAAGGAAGAAGGTTCGGCAACAGATTTTGTAACGGATTTAACGGATATAAAACCAATGCCCGATAGAAATTAGCATATGCCTATTCAAACAAAATAACAAGCCTAGGAATTCTTTACCCTTACATTACCGATTTCGGTAAAGCAACGAGCCAAGATTTCCCAGACTTGTCGGGGTAGAAACTACCCACTCACGACATCACAAACCTGCTAATTAATTAGGACAGGGAGTTGATGGCGTAGTCAAGAAGAGCGTTGTACTCAGTCAAAGCTTGAGCAGACATATCGCGAGGAGTGCAACCACGGTTACTTCGCGTTGACCAGCAATACCCCATTCATCCAGAGGGCCTGTGCCGCCAACAACTAGGCAGTATTGGATCAAGCGCAGGTAGTGCTTGATGTCACGATGACATTTGGCTTTGAAAGTATCGGTGGAGTTAGCTTGACCGGCTTCGTTCAAGTAAGGATACTTTTTGATGCAAGCATCATAAGCTTCTTTAGCAACTGAATCGAGGTTGTTGCCCAACTTTTCAGCAGCTTCTAAACGAGCAGCCGAGCGTTGGATAGAACCTTGGACTGATTCTAAATCTGAGGTGCTAGGGAAGCGGCCTGCTGCATCAGCAGAGGCGATAGCGGTGGTGAGAACTGATTTCATTTCCTTAAATCTCCTAAAGTGATTTTGACAGTGAGCGTAGTTTCAATTTTGCTGAGCGGATTGCGATTAGCAATTGACTAGCTCAGTGCAGAAATGATGCGGTCGAAGTAGCTGGAAGCTTCGGCAACGAGGCTGGCGCAACGATCTTCAACTACGATAGAACCCATTTTCCGCAACTTAGCACCAGCAAATTTTTCGCTGGGGTTGTCTTGGATGTGAGCAGCGGCTTGAGCCTTCATGATTTGAACAGCACGGACTGTGGATGTGGTTGGCACGCCCAAAGCTGCGTAGGTTTCTTTCAAACCATTCAAGCAACGGTCATCAAGAACGGAAGCATCACCAGCCAACAAGGCGTAGGTGACATAGCGCAAGATGATTTCTGCGTCGCGCAAGCAAGCAGCCATGCGACGGTTAGGGTAGCAATTACCACCGGCTTGAATTAAGCCTTGGTTTTCGCAGATCATGCCGGCAACAGCGTCGGAAACCATGCAGCTAGCGTTGCTGGCGATCGCGTTTACTGCATCCAAGCGTCGGTTGCCGCTGGCAACGAAAGCTCTGAGGGCAGCAATATCACCGACGGTGGAGGTGCTGGCATCGGCTGAAACTACAGCTCTTGAAAAAGCGTCAAGCATTGAGTTCTCCTTAACTTAGACGAAAA
>REAP01000210.1 GCA_004294385.1 Oscillatoriales cyanobacterium
ACATTTGAATTTACCGTTGGGGGCGGGCGGGTTTATTGAGATTGTTGATTCTTCTTATATATTGTTGGTGAACCCGCCCCTACATTAACAAATAACCCATAACCAATAAGCCATAACTAATAACCCATAACTAATAACTATGATTTTAGGTTTCGATCCGGGGAAAGATAAGTGTGGTATAGCCGTCATGGGTAGAGACAGAAATATTTCCTACCATGAAGTTGTACTTTCTGAGAGTACAATTTCGACTATTCAATCTCTATGTCAACAGTTTCCGATTGAGTTATTGGTGATGGGAGATCAAACTACTTCTAAGAGTTGGAAACAAAAACTAACGCAGAGTTTGTCACCTTCGATCGCAATTATTCAGGTTGATGAGAGGTACAGCAGTTTAGAAGCAAAGGAACGCTACTGGCAAATGTACCCTCCGACGGGACTCAATCGCTTGATTCCCCTGGGAATGCGGACGCCGCCGAGGCCAGTGGATGATATTGTGGCGATCGTCCTCATTGAAAGATATTTGAACAAAAGTGTGTCAGATCCTGAGTTGTGATAGATTTGGTTTTTGCTGGACTAAACTGAAACACTAGAATCTAAAATATAAAATCGCCTAGTCACAAATGATTGAAGTAGAACACTTAAGCAAAACTTACGGTTCCACCCATGCGATCGCGGATGTCTCTTTTTCGGTCGAAACAGGAGAAATTCTGGGGTTTCTGGGGCCCAACGGTGCCGGCAAAACCACAACCATGCGGATTTTGTCGGGATATTTGCCAGCATCCAGTGGTACTGCGCGCATTGCTGGCCTCGACATTCACGAAAACTCGATGGCTGTCAGACAGCGTATCGGTTATTTACCCGAAAACCCGCCGCTGTATCCTGAAATGACGGTGGAAGGATTTCTGTTTTTTGTGGCCAGGATTAAGCAAGTATCGGCGGGCGATCGCGCACGTAGAGTCACCTCAGCCATCGAACGCTGCGGCTTGGTCGAAAAACGCAAAGTTTTAATCCGCAAACTTTCTAAGGGCTTTAAGCAACGAGTAGGCATCGCTCAGGCGATCGTTCATGACCCGCCAGTGATTATCCTCGATGAACCAACTGTAGGCCTTGACCCCAGACAAATTATCGAAGTGCGTAATTTAATCAAAAGCCTTGGGGGACAGCACACAATCATCCTTTCGACTCACATTTTGCCGGAAGTCAGCATGACTTGTAACCGCGTCACGATTATTAATCGTGGTCAAATCGTCGCCGCCGGTAGTCCGCAAAATTTGACAGGAGAGTTGGCGGCTGGTTCCGGCTATGAATTGGAAGTTGAAGGCGAGGAGGAGTTGGTTAACAGTTTACTGCTACCTGCGGTGGAAAATTTGCCGGGAGTGCGATCGATCGAATTGATCGCAAATCAGGAATCTTTAGCCGGTCGTTATCGTCTACGGGCCTTGTGCGAACCGGATCTAGAATCGGGACGAGAAATTGCCGCAGCCATCATCGCCTCTGGGTTCGGGCTGTGCGAAATGCGTCGCAATCGGGCTACTTTGGAAGATGTGTTTTTGAAGCTGACAACTGCTGACAAGAAGCAGGGTGATGTTTTGATTGAAACGGAACCTGAAGTGACCGAAAATCTGGAAGTTGCAGAAATACCAGCAATAATCAGTGATTCTGAACCAGTATCTGAAACGGTTGTTGAGACAGAAAATGCGATCGAACTTTCTGAATCTGCATCAGAACCAGTCGCAGAAAGAGTAGAGTCGCTGTACGATTCTCAACCTGAACCTGAACCAGTTGCAGAAATAGAAGAATCGGTTATCGAACCTTCTCAACTGGAATCAGAATCAGTTGTAGAAATAGAAGATGCAATTATCGAACATTCTCAACCTGAACCTGAATCAGTTGCAGAAATAGAAGACTCGATTATCGAACCTTCTCAATCTGAACCTGAATCAGTTGCAGAAATAGAAGACTCGATTATCGAACCTTCTCAATCTGAACTTGAATCAGTTGTAGAAATAGAAGATGCAATTATCGAACCTTCTCAACCTGAACCTGAACCAGTTGCAGAAATAGAAGAATCGGTTATCGAACCTTCTCAACTGGAATCAGAATCAGTTGCAGAAATAGAAGACTCGATTATCGAACCTTCTCAACCTGAACTTGAATCAGTTGCAGAAATAGAAGATGCAATTATCGAACATTCTCAACCGGAACCAGAATCAGTTGTCGAAATAAAAGACTCGATCATCCAACATTCTCAACCGGAATCAGAACCAGTTGCAGAAATAGAAGAATCGGTTATCGAACCTTCTCAACCGGAACCAGAATCAGTTGTCGAAATAGAAGACTCGATCATCCAACATTCTCAACCGGAATCAGAACCGATTGCAGAAATAGAAGACTCGATCATCCAACATTCTCAACCGGAATCAGAACCAGTTGTCGAAAGACTAAAGTCCATCGGTGACGTTGAACCAGAATTGCAACCAGTAGCAGATTTTCTAGAAATTGTAGAAAAACAAGAGTTGATTGACTATTCTCAGCCAGAATCGGTTGTAGAAACAGAACATTCCCTTGAATCTTCTCAACCAGAAACTGTTGTCAGAAATCGCCAAACTAAAAAAAGGCAACAACCCATTAGCGATGCTTCCCCCGAAGAACCACCTGTCACCAAAAAACGACAAATAGAAAGAAACCAACAAGCTAGAGACGACAGCGAAACACCTCCTGCTAACGACACGGAATGAACCAGTGTATCGATGCCCAATTCTCAATTCCCCATTCCCCATTCCCAATTCCCCATTCCCAATTCCCCATTCCCAATTCCCCATTCCCCATTCCCAATTCCCCATTCCCAATTCCCCATTCCCAATTCCCAATTCCCCATTCCCAATTCCCCATTCCCAATTCCCCATTCCCAATTCCCCATTCCCAATTCCCCATTCCCAATTCCCCATTCCCAATTCCCCATTCCCAATTCCCCATTCCCAATGTTAATAATGATTAGTAATATAATCGCGATTTACCGCAAAGAACTCCAAAGCTATTTTTTATCACCCTTAGCTTATGCGATCGCAGCAGTTTTTTGGCTGATCACTGGCTACTTTTTAATCGCCATTCTCATTTTCCCCGACGGACTCATTCCCCAAATCGCCCAACGAGATCAAATGGGAATTACCGAACCACCAATCGATGTTGCTTACGAATTCCTGCAACTATTTCTGCGAATTATGGGTTCCTTCTCATTGTTCATATTACCCGCACTTTCAATGGGACTTTATGCAGAAGAACGCAAGCGAGGCACATTAGAACTATTAGCCACATCGCCCTTAACCAACTGGGCAGTTGCTACGGGCAAACTCCTCGGCGTTTTAACATTTTATACCACCATGTTGCTGCCATTGCTTGCTTGCGAGGCGATCGCCCTCAGTTCCTCAAGCCCTCCCGTACCCCCCGCCGTTCTCCTCCTAGGACACGGTGGCTTAATCTTGCTAGCAGCCGCAGTATTGTCTCTAGGAATGTTTATTTCCTCCCTCACAGACAGCACAATTTTATCAGCCATTCTTACCTTCGCTCTAGTATTATTTCTGTGGGTAATCGACGCAGCCGCCGTCGGCATCGGTGGGCCCTTCGGAGCAGCATTAGCACAACTTTCGCTACTAACAAATTACACTAATCTTGTCAAGGGAGTTTTCGATACCAGCAGTTTAATTATGTTTGCCAGTTACATTATTTTAGGAGTGTTTCTCACAGCCCAATCCATCGATGCCTTGCGCTATCAACGTTCTTGAAAAAATGGGCATTTGGCATAGGGCATTTGGCATAGGGCATTTGTAAGCAATTCCCAATTCCCAATTCCCAATTCCCAATTCCCAATTCCCAATTCCCAATTCCCAATCACCAATTCCCAATTCCCAATTCCCAATTCCCAATTCCCAATTCCCAATTCCCAATTCCCAATTCCCAATTCCCAATTACATCAAGCCATGAAATTCATCAATCCCCAAATCGACTTGGCGTTCAAAAAAATATTCGGCACCACCGAAAACAAAGACATTCTGATTAATTTTCTAAACGCAATTATCTATGAAGCACAACCCGTCATCGAAGACTTAGATATCATCGACCCCCAGACAGAAGTCGAAACCGTCGGAGTCAAAGACACCTACCTAGATATCAAAGCTAAAGTTAACGGCGACAAAATAGCCCTGATTGAACTTCAACTAATTAATGTGTCATCCTTCGGGAAAAGAGTTTTGTACAATGGTGCTACAACCTACAGCCTGGAATTGACAGGAGAAGAACGCTACGAAAGATTAAAAACAGTAATTTCTTTGAAAATTGCTGACTTTGAAATGTTTGCAAATCAGCCAGAAGTCATTTCGCGATTTGTGTTCAAAGAAAAAGATCATAAATCTGATTGTCCAGATACTGAAGTAGAATTAGTATTTGTAGAAATGCCAAAATTCAGAAAAGAATTAGCAGAATTAGAAACAACCGCTGACCAATGGATTTACTTCCTCAAGAACAGCATCAATCTAAACATATTACCAGAAACACTCAGTGCAGTTCCCGAAATCAAAAAAGCTTTTGAATTGACCAATGAGGAAAACTTCACTCAGCCAGAATTAAAGGAATTGAAAAAGCAGGAGATGTGGATTGAAAACCAGCACAGTGTAATAGATGTGGCAAGAGAACAGGCGACAAAAACAGCTCAAATCTCGTTGATTTTGCGTCAAATGGTCAAGCGTTTAGGCAAAATTGAACCAGAAACTGAAAATCACATCCGTGAATTATCTATACAGGAATTAGAAAATTTAGGAGATGCTGTGCTTGACTTCAAAAATATGTCAGATTTAACAGTATGGTTGCAGACTTATTCGGGATTCCAAAGTAACATTTAACATTCTTCAATCTCAATTTTATGAAAATTAGAAACAGCAATTGGAAATACATTTTTTGGCTAGCCCCTCTTCTCATAGCGGCGGGAGTAACAGCAAGACTTGTCTCCGCAGTATGGGAACCTCTGACAGTCGGTCTAGTTATTGTGGGAATAGTGACGATCGCACTTTGGGTGCTATATTTAACCTACGAACAAGGTTTTTGGGGACGGCGTTCTACTCAAGCCAGCACAAACGCCCTGATTTCTACTCTAGCTGTGTTCGTAATTCTCGGAGTAATTAACTTTCTAGCCTTTCGCTATCCAACCCGCATCGACTTAACCGAAAGCCAGCAATTTACCCTCGCCCCGCAAACTCAACAAATATTGCAAAACTTGCGAAATCCAGTCAAAGTTTGGATATTTGATCCTACCCAAAATCCTCAAATTAAAGAATTGCTGGAAAGATACAAACGTGAGGGAGGCGAAAAGTTTCAATTCGAGTTTGTTGATCCGCTAGCCCAACCGGGAAAAGCTAGGGAATTTAGCATTACTAGCATCGGAGAAATTTATCTAGAATCGGGCAAGAAAAAACAAGTTCTGCAAAAAACTGGTACTGCTTTTGCTAATGACCCAAATCAAGGGCTTTCGGAAATAAAACTTACCAATGGTTTAGAAGAAATTCTCAGTACGCGCAATCCGATTGTTTACTTTCTCCAAGGAAAAGGGGAACGCCCGCTAAAGGATGGTCAAGGCGGAATTCAGCAAGCTGAAAAAGCGCTGAAAGATAAGTATTATGACCTCAAAACACTAAATTTGGCAGAACGTAAAGATGTGCCGGAAAATGCAGATGCTTTAATTATTGCTGGGCGGGGAAAACCGTTTTCAGATACAGAAATTAAAGCACTTAAAGCTTATCTCGATCGCGGCGGTAGTGTATTTTTAATGGTAGACCCAGCCACTAACACGGGATTGGACAAATTTCTGCAAGAATGGGGTGTAAAACTAGACAGTCGTTTGGCGATTGATCCTTCGGAGACTGGTCAAAAATTCGGTCTCGGCCCGGCGGTTCCTACAGTCCAGAGTTACGGCCAACATCCGATTACTCAGAATTTCGGTAGTCGTATTTCATTTTATCCCTTTGCTCGTCCTTTGGAAATCACGAAGGTAGAAGGAGTGGAGGAAAAACCGCTGATTTTGACCAGTCAGAACAGTTGGGCGGAAAGTGATTTGACAACGAAGAAATTGCAGTTCGATCCGAAGACTGATCGACAAGGCCCGCTATTATTAGGTGTGGCTTTAGTGCGATCGGGTAGTGAGAGCATTCCATCAAGTCCTTCACCATCCCCAACAATTTCGCCCTCACCAACAATTTCGCCCTCACCAACAATTTCGCCCTCACCAACAACTTCGCCCTCACCAACAATTTCGCCCTCACCAACAATTTCGCCCTCACCAACAACTTCGCCCTCACCAACAACTTCACCGTCTCCAACAATTTCGCCCTCACCAACAATTTCACCATCACCAACAACTTCGCCATCACCAACAACTTCGCCATCTCCAAGCATTTCCCCATCTCCAAAAACTTCACCATCTCCAACAATTTCGCCATCACCAACAACTTCGCCATCTCCAAGCATTTCCCCATCTCCAAAAACTTCACCATCTCCAACAATTTCACCATCCCCAACAACTTCACCGACAGAATCCCCAACTGCTTCCCCAATTAGCTATTCCGTAATTGTCTCCCAAGAAGCTACACCTCCACTATTACCAGAAACTTCGCCCACACCCACAGCATCTCCCACACCAACACCAGAAACTTCTCCCACAGCATCTCCCAGTCCAATTTCAACTCCTCCAGCGCCTTCAATTCCTAGGAAAACTTCACGAATGGTGGTGATTGGTACATCTCAATTTATAACTAATGGTTGGTATGACCAACAACTTAATAGTGACGTGTTTCTGAACTCAGTTAGTTGGTTGAGTAAGCCAGACCAACAAAGCTCTTCTATTAGCCCGAAAAAAGCTACTAACCGTCGGATTAATATGAGTGTTGTTCAACAAAGATTCCTGGTTTTAGGTTGGCTAATTTGGCCTTTACTCGGACTGGGAATTGGTACAGCTATTTGGTGGAAGAGAAGATAAGTTTGTTAACTGTATCATGTTACAGCGGTTCCCGCTGTAACATGATACAGCGACTAACAATAAAATATCATTCGGCTTCCAGGTAGGGATGAATAATATAATATCGCACTTTGGGAATAAAAGGGCGATCGCTTTTCCCAGAAATTGAAATTGAGATATAATAGAGAACCAGCAAAAACTATTACAACCAAGTCTATGTTTACTTATAGCAATGTATTGAATCAAGTTAAAAGCCTCACGATTGCAGACCAACTGCGGTTATTAGAAGACTTGAAAAAAATGATTCAGTTACGGGAAGAAGTTGCAGAAGATGATGAAGTAATTTCAGCCGAAGAAATAGCAGAGAGTGAAGCTGCTTGGCAAGATTATCAGGCAAAGCGCGATCGGGGGATATCATCCCAAGAACTCAAATTGAAGCTATTTGGAGAAAATCATTGACTGACTACATTCTCCTGAAAGCAGCAGAACGCTATTTATTGCGAATGCAACCGGATGACCAAGTGCGAATTGTCAAGGCTTTAGATACTTTAGTAAGTGACGATAGAGGGCTTGACATTAAGCAACTTAAAGGTCGTCCAGAATTAAGGCTGCGAGTGGGTAAATATCGGATACTTTTTGTAGAAGACAGGGAAAACCAAGTATATGTTGTGACTGCGATTAATTCTAGAGGGGATGTTTACAAATAAGGGCGATCGCACTTTACGAAAGATAAGGGCGATCGCACTTCCCTAGTTCCTAAATTGCTATAATAACAATCAGCCAAAAAATCTCAACATAAAGCCTATGTCTACTTATAGCGAGGTACTGAGTCAGGCTCAAAGTCTCACTCCTGTAACAGCCCAAACTCAGGGTAAGCGATCGTCCATTGATGCAGCACTGATGGAAATGGCACAAGAGCCAGAGTATCAAGCTCAAGTGCTACAGATGGAGGCTGAGTTTACGAGGAATGCTTAGTGATGAAGCAATACTTCTATTTATTGATAATCCCACAAACTAGGAGATTAAGATGCAAGTCAAAGATATGACTGTTGAGCAACTGCGGGACTTGATTCGGCACACCGTTGAACAGTGCTTAGAAGAATATTTGGGCGATCCTGATGCAGGTTTAGAAGTTAAGGAAGAAGTCAAGCTGAAATTGTTAGCGTCAATGAAGCGTAAACAAGCAGGAGAAAGCAGCATTGAAGCTGGGGAAGTTTATCAAAAAATTGGCATGAAAGCGTAATGAGCTATTCCGTGCTATAATAACAATCAGACAAAAATCTCAACATAAAGCCTATGTCTACTTATAGCGAGGTTCTGAGTCAGGCTCAAAGTCTCACTCACCAAGAGCAACAGCAACTTTTAGAAGTATTGTCAGCATTGATGCGCGATCGGGCAACACCTCATATTCAGGGTAGCAGTGAAAAATTGCCCAGGAAAAATTTAAAGAGATGGCGAGGTTTTTTACCTAAGCGTGTGGATGCTTTGGAATTCCAGTTGCAACTTAGAGCAGAATGGGATGATTAATAAATATCTTCTTGATACCAACATCCTGATTTACTACTTCAATGATGGGCCGGAAGTCCAGTCTATATTTGATGAAATTGAAGCTGGAGATGCAGAGGCATTTTACTGTCCGATTAGTTGGGTGGAGTTACTTTGCTACCCGGCATTGACAGAAGAACAAGCGAATGAGATGCGAGAATTTTTGAGGCTTCTTAAGTGCGTATCATTGACAGAATCAGTTTTAGATAGTGCAGCCCAAATTCGCCGAGATTATCGCTTAAAACTAGGTGATGGTGTAATTGCAGCCTGTGCTTTAGTTGAGGGATGTGTTTTGGTGACTCGGAATGCTAAGGATTTTAAGCGCGTTAATGGGTTAACTATATTGAATCCATTTGATTAGGTAAAAGAAGGGGCGATCGCACTTTGGGAAGATAAGGGCGATCGCCCGATTCTATTCAAATGGCTACGGCTATCTGTGAGGGTGCTTCGTTTTTCTTGACAAATGATGCGCGGTTGCCTTCTTTACCTGGGTTAACGGTTTTAGTGTTGGAGAATTTGAGAAGTTGAGGGAGTATTTTTGGATGGGAAGAGAAGGGCGATCGCACTTTGGGAAGATAAGGGCGATCGTATTTCCATCGCTCCTAAATTGCTATAATAACGATCGGCCCAAAAATCTTAATGCAGAGTCTATGTCTACTTACAGCACGGTACTGACTCAGGTTTTAAAACTTGCACCAGATGAGCAAATGCGACTCATCTCTGAATTGTTTGCACATATTCGTCAACGAATGATTCCTAAGCCCAAGCGCAGTATTTTAGAATTATCAGGTTTGGGTAAGGAAATTTGGCATGGGATTGATGCTCAAGAATATGTGAATCAGGAACGAAATTCATGGAATGGATAGCTCAGTTACAGAGACAACTGTACTAAAGTTGCTATTACAGGACTTACGCACTCCGAAAAAGAAACCGGGTTTTTTAGCGAATCTCCGCGCTGCAACGAAGTATTTCGTAAAAAAACCCGGTTTCTGGGCCCCCATGAGGAGATTAAGATGCAAGTCAATGAAAGTAAAGACTACATCAATCATCAAACTTCAAACTTAATTCAATGCGACCCTTAGCTTTCATTTCAGCCACAACATCAGCAGGAATATTGGTCACACTCTTGACTTCACTACTGACAGTATTGACAAAATTTTTCTCTCCTTTTTGGCTATAAGTCTTAATTTCCATTAACTTGTTCTTGGAATCAAGAACTAAACGGCTTCCTAAAACAGAATAACCATCTAGTTCTAATCTTCTGTGGATGCCTTTAACATCATCTTCAAGCAAATCAAAATTGAAAGTGCCACTTTTAATACTGTTCAAAGTGTCAATACCAACAACATTTTCTTGAAATGCTTGTGCTATCTTTTCACCGGCATTTTTAACAGTATTAAATATTTTTCCAAACTTATCAGCTAAATTTTCTGTATCTGCCATATATATGATCCTCAAAACAATTAAAATGTTTATGAATTATTTTGCATTAGTTTCAGTTGTGATTTTAAGTACCTCTCCGCCCTAACTCTAACTTTAATTTTTGCTCAAGTTGATTATTCAAATCTTCAGGAATATCATATTGAGAAATTTCTTCTTGCTCTGATAATAGTCTTGTAACCTTGCTATAGATATTTCTAGCAAAAACTTCAACTCTCTTATAATAGCGTTTACCTTGTTTAACTAAGTAAACAATGGCATCAGAAGTCACCTCAATGGCTCGGTTTATCTGATCTAGTATGTATCCTATTACACGGGTAAACCAGGCTGAGATTTCATCCCAAAAGTAACCAACAGCAGCACCACCTAAAAAACTACCTATAATAATCGTCCAAGTTATAGGATCGAAAGGCATGATTTATTCCTCCTGTATATCTGAAGTGTTTGTATCTTCTATCACAACTGTTTCTACCAAATTAATTTTCTTGTGACGCAGTTTGATAGTCTTGTATTTGTTGATTTCCTCATCGATCAGGGCTTCATCAATAACATTAGCTTTCCCAACTAACAATTTCAGACCCAGTTTAATAGTGATATTTCTAATATCACCACCACATAAACCCTCACTGATCTCAGATGCTCTCTCGTAACTGATGTTTCTGGGAATCTTTTTAGATAAATGAAATTCCCACAATTGAGTTCTCATCTCTTGATCAGGTACAGGAAACTCTACATTAAATATTATCCTCCTTAAAAAAGCATCATCGTAGTTTTCAAACAAGTTAGTAGCAAAAATTATCACACCATTAAACTTGTCTATCAATGTTAATAGTGTGCTTTTGGCGGAGTTTACACCATGATCTGCTGCTTGCGATAAGTTAGAAATTCTTTTACTTAATACTGCATCAGCTTCATCAAAAAATAATAAACTATTACCTTCCTCAGCTAGTTTGAAAACCTTTGATAAATTCTTGGATGTTCCCCCTACCAATTCAGATTCTAATTCACCATAGTTAACTTTAATGATGTTAGTTCCTAATTTTTGGGCAATGGCTTCGGCTGTAATGCTTTTTCCAGTACCAGGAGGGCCAAAAAAATTGATACTTAAACCGTTACCTGTTTTGAGAAAGCGATTAAACTCCCATTCAGACAATAACTTATCCCGATTGTTTACATAAGCAATCATCTCCTCAATTTGCTCTATGGTACTTTTTGACAAGGCTATTTCACCTAATGTCCACCGAGGTGTCTCTATCAGACTACTTGCCTCATCTTTGCTGTTTGAGTCTTTTTTATCCTTGACTATTTCAAATTTCATGCTTGGATGTCTATTTTGCTCTGTTTGCTTGATCCATAAGACGCAGCGTAGTACAATTGCCATCTTGCCAATTTCCGAGATGTCGGGACTTACCCCAGACACCCGGCAAATACCAGAAATATTGACAAGCCAGGATGTAGCAAGATCGCTCTGAGTGCAACCAACCTCTACTCCCAAAATCATACAACGACCCCATTTCCCCATCGCCCACCCACTCGCGTCATAAAATGTTATGTTTTGTTATGTAAAAAGTTATAAAAAATCAGTTATAATTACTAAAAATTACCCCAAACGCGATCTATGGAGCTTAAGGAAGTCTTAAGATTTGCCGATGACAAAGTTTTTTCCAAAACAGAGAAGCACTTAGACGACCTGCAAGAAGCTATTTTAAAAGAAGCGCTCCAAGGTCGAAAATATACAGCAAAAGTAGCGCAAGACCGTGGTTGTAGCGAAGGTTATGTTAGGGTTGCTGCTTCTGAATTATGGAAGATACTATCAGATGTCTTTGGCGAAGACGTTACTAAAGTAAATGTTAGATCCATACTGGAAAGGGCAAAGTTTTACACTAATTTTTCACCAACAACCATCGCAAGCGAGAATGTAACAGTTAATAATAACGTCAATATTTGCCAAGAAAGGGCGAGAAGTCCAACAGAACCCCCAAACCCCCAACCAAGTCCCAAACAACTCCACATAGACTTAGGCGACGCACCCCAAATATTCACCTTTTTCGATCGCACTTCCGAACTCTCCACCCTCGAAAACTGGATAACGGGCGATAATCGCACACGCCTAATCGCACTCCTCGGAATCAGCGGAATCGGCAAAACAACCCTCTCCCTCCGCCTAATTCACCAAATCAAGACCCAATTCGATTACGTCATCTATCGCAGCCTCCGCTTTTCCCCAACCCTAGACGCAACCCTCACCAACCTGCTGCAAATCTTTTCCCAACCATCCGAATCCTCGATGATGTGCAGATGCTTTTCAGCAGCGGACAACTAGCAGGAAAATATAAAACTGGATATGAAGATTATCAGTTATTTTTTAAACTAATTGCCGAAGTTTGTCATCAAAGTTGTTTGATATTGAATAGTTGGGAAAAACCCAGAGAAATTGCCAGATTATCAAAAGAGGATCATCCCGTGCGATGTTTTGTATTGGGAAGTTTAGGAGTAGCAGCTAAAGAGATTTTGAACTCCCAAAAGTTATCCGATGAGGAAACATGGGAAACTTTGATTGATATTTATCAAGGGTTGCAATTTCAATTGTCTCAACCTTTTGGGCGTTTGACTGCGGCAGAATTGGCAGTGATGGTTCACCTGGCTAATCAACCTGAACCCGTTGCTGTGTCTCAATGTTTCAATAAAATACCATTTTCGTCGTCCGAAATAGTCAATGCAGTGCGATCTCTGGGAAATCGGTTTTTATTGGATGCAATAGAAGAGGAAAAGATAACTTTGTTTAGTTTGAATCCTGTGTTGAAACAGTATGTGAAAACATTGTAGACAAATGGCAATGTCCATTAGTGTCAACAAACAGGTAAAATCGGTATTTCGTCAGCCCGATAGTCCGCCAGGGGTTCAAACCCCTGTCTAATAGCTAAAGTCCTCTGAAGAGGACTAATGAGTTGAAAATTCTTCTCTTCAGTCCTCTTCAGAGGACTTTCGCTTTGAGACAGGGAATTCATTCCCTGTCGGACTGTACAATGACAATCAACTATTCGGCCGCTGAATGATTGTTTCAACTACCCTACGCTTTGCTTTCGGATCGATGCCAATTAACCGCACATATTCACCGCCATGTTCGGCTAAACAAGTTTCCAAAGATGCAATCACTTCCTTTTCTTGTGCAGTCTTAATTGTCGCACAACTTTGCCACGAACCAGTTTTGAATCGGCGATTGTCTGCATATTCCATGCCAATCTTGCAGCCTCTAGCTAAAAGTTGCTGCACTTGTTCCAATACCTCGGAACTTAGTCGCGAAACATGACCGTTACTAACTTCAGCAACAGGTGCCGTATAAGCTTTATAATATTTAGACGATGGGTCGTTTAATTGACTTTGGGTCGGCACATCAGCCGCAACATTGGCTGGAGTTTTCAGATTGAATAAGCGGGATTGATTGTATTCATCGACTAAACGCATTTCCTGAATCCGCTTTTGTTGTCCAACCATCAAATTTCCCATTTCTACTAAATGAGCGAGGCTGAAATTCGGGTTCTGAAAACCGGGTGGTTCTTCCAGAGTATTTACCAAACGCTTGGAAACTTGTTCGATTCCTATGGTGTGAATGAACTGGCGAATCTGTTCGTCATAAATGCGCGATCGCAAAGCACTGAAAAAGTCGATCGCCTGTCCTGCAAATTTATCCACCAAAGCCACGATATCAGCTTTTGACAATTGGTCGGATGCAAAAATCCCCTCAACAACCCCAATTTTGTCATCCCGACTCGGTTCCCAATAAAACTTTTCCATCCGCCCATCCCGAATTAGAGGCGCGTATAATGTGGTAAAGTCATTGCCAGTCACAATAATTGGCACTCGGTGTAAGGGAGTAGAGTCATAACTTCCGGGTAACTGGACGTTAGTTGGATTGTCGGCAATATTCATCAGAGTGGCATTGACCATCTGAGTATTGACGGTATACTGAGTATTAGAATCAAATCTGCCAGCACCAGCATCCAAATCATTAATAAAAATCGCGCACATTTCACCGCGCACCCGAATTTGTTCCGCTGCTTCTCGATAGCGCAAGCGAATTAAACGCGATGGATCTCCCGCATCTGGACTTTCTAATTCGCCGCCAGATATCATCACTGGTTCAAAACCCATGCGCCGGAAAACGAGTTCGCATTGAAATGTTTTGCCTTCTCCTTTGCGGCCGTGAATTCCCAATATTAGAGGAACTCTGACTCCTGGTAAATTTAAAAAGTTCTTGGTTACGTGCACCGCAACTTTATCGAGAAAGTTAGGAGAAATATAATAACTCATCGGTAGATTTGTTTGGGGATTAATTAATTCTGCTGTTATGATTTTATGACAAAAGTAACAACCTGCATCGTTCAACTGGATTTTGTCGTACAATCGAGACTTGCACATACAGTCCTGGACGCACTTCGCCGAAGAAACCGGGTTTTTCATCAAATCTGTGGTCTGCAAGGTGTTTTTTCGTAAAAAACCCCGGTTTCTGGGATTTATGTGAGTCCTAACATAATTTTTTAAGGAGCAATTCGTGAGTCAACAAACCTTACTAAAACAACCCTTAGTTCAATCTGAAGCTAGTCCGTTTAGTTCCGAAGGCTTTGATAGCTATGTAATGACAACTTACGGGCGTTTTAATATTGCCCTAGAACGGGGCGAAGGCTGCCGCGTTTGGGATACGGTCGGCCGCGAATATCTGGATTTTGTCGCGGGTATTGCTACTTGCACTCTGGGACACGCTCACCCGGCTCTGATCGAAGCCGTAACTAAGCAGATTAAGACCCTACATCATGTCTCTAACCTTTACTATATCCCTGTACAGGGTGAGCTGGCGAAGTGGCTTGTAGACCATTCTTGTGCCGATCGCGTTTTCTTTTGTAACTCTGGCGCGGAAGCTAATGAAGCTGCCATTAAACTCGCCCGTAAGTATGGTCACGAAAAATTAAATATCGCTAATCCGACCATTATCACTGCTCATGCGAGTTTCCACGGGCGGACTTTGGCAACTATTACGGCGACGGGACAGCCGAAGTACCAAAAGGGTTTTAGCCCGTTGGTGCCGGGATTTCATTATGTGCCGTACAATGACGTGGCGGCGATCGAACTGGCGATCGAACAACTGGATTCATCGGAACGCCAAGTAGCTGCAATTATGATGGAAGCGCTGCAAGGTGAAGGCGGAGTTCGCCCCGGTGATATCGCTTACTTCCAACGAATTCGCCAGATTTGCGACGAAAAAGGTATTTTGCTGATTCTCGATGAAGTGCAAGTCGGGATGGGACGCACTGGTAAATATTGGGGCTACGAAAATCTGGGCATTGAACCGGATATCTTTACTTCTGCTAAGGGATTGGGTGGCGGTATTCCGATCGGCGCTATGCTATGCAAGTCGAGCTGCGATGTATTTGAACCCGGAAGTCATGCTAGCACTTTTGGTGGTAATCCCTTTGTTTGCGCTATAGCTTTGTGCGTTTGCGAAACTTTAGAACGGGAAAACCTGCTAGAAAATGTACAGCAACGCGGTGAACAGTTGAAAGCAGGACTGAACAAGATGGCGGCCACTTATCCCCATTTAATCGCTGAAGTGCGCGGTTGGGGGTTGATTGTGGGGCTGGAATTGCAAGCTGATATTGCGCTTACATCCAGTGATATCGTTAAATCGGCGATCGCCGCTGGAGTGCTCTTGGTTCCCGCAGGGCCGAAAGTGCTGAGATTTGTTCCGCCACTGATTGTAAGTGCTGCTGAAGTCGATCGAGCTTTGGAAGCTGTGGAGAAAGCGCTGGCTTCCCAAGCGGTATAGTCGATCGACTAAGTTGATTCAAAATTTTATCGTTTTGAAGGGCTTCTTCCCAGTCTTGCTAAGCTGGGGGGAAGCCTTTGTTTGTGGTTCCCCTAGGACTCATCTCAATTTCGGTTACACCGGAATGATAGTTTGGACACGGCAGTGCCCATTAGTGTAGTGTCAACTTAAGGTACAACCAATAGTCCGGCAAGGGTTGAAACCCCTGCCTCAAGCCCCCGCATTTATCCGTGGGGTCAATCTCAAATCTAAAATCTAAAATCGATTGACTGTGGGTAATATTAATTCCGATGCTATCTGGGCTTGAAGTATCTGTATGGAGCAAAACTTAAGTGCCAAATAGGAGAGCTAAACTTATCCATAGTTAATCACGAAGAGAGGAAGTTATATGTTTGCTGTTAAACGAGCGCTAAAATTG
>REAP01000211.1 GCA_004294385.1 Oscillatoriales cyanobacterium
ATCTCCGGTACATTCAACTTCATGATCGTGTTCCAAGCTGAGCACAACATCCTGATGCACCCCTTCCACATGTTGGGAGTTGCTGGTGTCTTCGGTGGTTCTTTGTTCTCCGCCATGCACGGTTCCTTGGTAACATCTTCTTTGGTTCGTGAAACAACCGAAACTGAATCTTTGAACTACGGTTACAAATTCGGTCAAGAAGAAGAAACCTACAACATCGTTGCAGCCCACGGCTACTTCGGTCGTTTGATCTTCCAATATGCTTCTTTCAACAACAGCCGTTCCTTGCACTTCTTGTTAGGCGCATGGCCAGTTGTCGGCATCTGGTTTACCGCTTTGGGTATTTCCACAATGGCTTTCAACTTGAACGGTTTCAACTTCAACCAATCGATTATCGACTCACAAGGTCGCGTAATCAACACATGGGCTGATGTCATCAACCGCGCTAACTTGGGTATGGAAGTCATGCACGAGCGCAATGCTCACAACTTCCCACTTGACTTGGCCGCTGGCGAAACCACACCAGTTGCTTTGGTTGCTCCTTCCATCAACGGTTAATTTTTAACCTTAGATAATCGAAAAGCGCTCCTAGAAATAGGGGCGCTTTTTGTTTGGGCTTTTCCCCAAATCCAAGAAACCGGGTTTCTGCGATAATCTTGGCATCTCCACCAAAATTTAGGAAGAAACCCGGTTTCTGACTTCCTACAGACTCCAAGAAACCGGGTTTCTGCGATAATTTGGGAATCTTCACCGAGATTTTACGAAGAAACCCGGTTTCTGACTCCCACGCGATCGCCCATCTCTACTAATTGTCCTGTGATACCATGTTCGGTAGCATCGCTTTTATAAGTCGCCGTTGATAAATTTGTAATAATTAGAAAAGATAAATTTTTCTGCCACCGCCAGAATCACCAGGTATTCGGCTTCCCATTCCTCCCAAGGCAAACTCATCTTTCAACGAATGAATCTCAACGATATCATAGAAGCAATATTAGAAAATCGGGTGCGAATTACAGACCATGCTGAGAATTAATTGGATACAAAGGATAAGTAGATGAGTGGGAAAATATCTAAGTATGTCATTGCGAGTGAAACGTTAGCGTAAGCGATCCGAAGGAAAGCAATCGCAAAGGTTCTGGCAGCTTTACGTTCGGTTACACAGCAAGGTTTATTTGCGCCTACCTACTTAAATTAACAATGCTATCTGTAGAAAAATGCCCTATTTGCGGTGGTGAAATAGTTATCAAAGAAGTCGATAAACTTTTGCGGGGTGGCAACCATACTGCTATCTTAAAAGTGTCGGCTGAAGTTTGTCTAAGCTGTGGAGAACGGTTGTACTCTGTGGAAACAGTTAGGAAATTTGCCAAAATTTAGACAGCAGTTACAGCGGGAAGAAACTCAAGAATTTCAACCGATGGGGCAATCTTTTCGCGTTGGGTTAAGGCACCCGACGGTTGAAACCGCGTCTACACAAACAAAGTCTGCCTCCGCAGACTAAGAAATAAATGGGTGGAATGTTACTTGGATTGAATGTATTGTTGAAATACAGGATTAATCTGAAACTTCGATCGCGCTCCTACTAACATTTTTTCCACTAAGCCGCGTCGGGCTAAAGATTGTATTGCTTGCCACAATTCCGATCGGGATAATTCACTGTCAGCAGGTTGTCGTGAAATATCTACAGCTTCATTTTGACTGGCTAACCAGTATAAAGCCTTTTTTTCTGATTCTGATAAACGCTCTAGGTGAGATTCTAAAATCGGTTCTAAGTCACCTAAAAATAAATCTGTTCCATCCGCTAAAAACAGGGAAACGCTACCATCAAATAATTCCCAAATTGTTGCAGCGATGATATTTAGCCTTTGAGGTGTAAGGTTCGCGTGGAGAGGTTTTCTGCTTCTAAGGTGGCGATTTCTCTGGGTTTTTCCCAACTAAGCAGGATTAAAGAACTCTGATGAGAGGATGTGGCAATTTGTTTGAAAAATTTGCCATAGTCTTCATATCCTGCTAAATATTGACCTGCTAATTGACTGCTTTTAAAAATATTCTGTACGTCATCAAGGATTACTAAACAGCGAGAAAATCGAAAATAATCGATGACTGTGGGTAATGGGGTTTGTGGCGATCGCCCAAAAAATTGCTTGAGTTCGGTTTGGAGGGTTGAGAGTGTGGGTGTGTTGGTGAGACTTAACCAAATAATATAATCAAATTCGGTTTGAGTTTGTTCGATGAGTTTGAGGGCGATCGCGCTTTTGCCAATTCCACTTAAGCCGTAGACGGTAATCAAGCGGGTATGGGCTTGTAATATCCATTGTTTGAGGGTGGAGAGTTCTGAAGTGCGATCGTAAAAGCTGGTTAATTCGGGTGCGTCTGTTAAATTGATTATTGGGGATTGATTTTTGTTTTGGGGAGAATCTGGGGGTAAGGGCGATCGTGTTTTTGTATTTTCAATAGTTTGTATAAATTGACCCCCGATGTTAATATTATCAATTTGTAATAAACAGTGACCTAATTGGGAAGCTTGAGAAACTCTATACTTTTTCTCTAACTTAGAACGAAAATTTAATTTATTAAGGTCTTCTCCTAATTCCTCACGCAACTTTTCCCATAACTTAACCGCTTCTTTTTTAACGTGAGATTCACTGCAATGAAAATCTTTAGCTATTTGAGGATATTTTTGCCTTTGCCAAACACCCGTCAGTATTGCTTCCTGTATAGGTGTAAGATGTTCTCCAGTTTTGTCAAAAATCGAATTATTCGCCCATTCTACAACATCTTCAAGATTCATGGGTCTGGGTTGAGTGAGGTTGAGTGTACTATATCCTACTAAATCCTACTTTGTCAACTGAATTGTACCAGATTCTACTAAATTGGTTTGGTATCGTTAGAAAAATTGGGTACTAAATCCGACTGTTTTGAGTTGTCAAAGCTAAAACGCACAAAATAAAATTAGGGAATACAACATGAGCGCGTTTAACCAAATTAAGGGAGTGTTTTATGTCTTATAGTGAATATGCCGATCAAGGTCAAGCGCAATTAATGACTTGGCTGAAGGAAAAACTAGCAGCAAAGGAGTGGAAAAAAGCAAATGAACTAACCAAAGTTTTGATGCTAAAAATATCTTCTCGAAAAGATGGAGATTATTTATATTTAGATATTGATAACTGCCCGAACAAAGAAATTAAAGAAATCGACCGACTATGGCTAGATAATAGTGGTTCTTACTTTGGCTTTAGCGCACAAAAAGCCATCTATAATCGGGAAAATTATCAACAGTTTATTACTAATGTAGGGTGGTATAAAGGAGATTCTTGGTTAAACTATGACGATCTCTTTTATTGGGAAAGTGCACTAAAAGGACACTTACCTTACTGTGGATGGTACTTTTGGCAGAGGGTATATGCACCTTCAACTTCCAGTCACTTATCTCATCAAAAACATTTCCACCAGCCTCACTATCATGCACCTCATAGACATGATTCGGGTGGAGGTGCTGCTGGGGCTGCTGCTCTAGGAGCAGCCGCATTAGCTGCTGCACCTTGGGTAATTGGAGCGGCCGCTCTTGGTGGCGCTGCTTATTTGATTCATCAGGAAGTAACTAAAGACGAAAGAAAAAGGAAAGAGAGATTAGAAAGAGAAGAAGCGGAAAGACAAGAGAGACAACAACGATTAGAAGAGGAAAATAAAGTCGAAAAAAATATTGGCGCTCTCTTAGCTCTAGTTTGATGAAAATACTAATATTTTGGCAGTTAGTAGTAGGGTGCGTCACCTTGCCATTTTTCACCAAAACGATCGATTATCGCAGGTGACGCACCCGAAATTTGTTGGTAATCAAATAGCGATCGCAGCTCATTAACATCTGATTTGAGATTCCTACTCTCGCTCAACCCAGTATTGTGTTCTACGCTTGTGATGTGCAACCGCTAAAATGCGAATCAGATCGCCTTCTAAAATACGATAAAGCAGAGAGTAGGAGAACTTTGGTAAAATCATCCGACGAACAGAACTTCTAACCTTTGAACCAGCTTCAGGATATAGCATGAGGAAGTTTACTGCGTCTTCTACTTCTCCCAAAAACTCTAACCCAAGCCCAGGTTTTTGTTCCTCGTAATAGGCGGTGGCATCAATTAATTCTTGTTCAGCTAGTGGATGAAATATCACGTTTTTCATTGCAGAAGCCCACGAATCTTCTGAAACACTTGTTCAGCCGGAATACCAGTAACTTGACCGCCATCCATTTCTCGATCGCGCCTTTGGGCTTCTTCGACCCAGACAGATGCCACTTCTGGATCGATTTCACTACTTTGTCCCAAGTGCTTTAGGAGTCGCGATAGCAATATTGCTTGAGAATCCCTTGGCAATGCCATAACTTCAGCTTCAAGATTTTCAATGGTCATAATATTTAAGGATTTTATGATATATTGATTCTATCATACTTGGGAATCAACAACTGCTGATTACTCCCAAGTCACGGACTTGCGAGCGCACCCAAAATTGTAATCAAATTCCTCCTCACTCACGATCGCAAAATATCATCGACAAGAATCGTACCACAATCACAGAAGTCTATGAATAGGAGTTCCGAAAACCCAACTCAAAGTAATAATAGCAAAGCTGCTTAGGAATAGTTGTTTTACGCCTCTCATTTGTCCCTATAAAACTATTGGATAGTTGTATTATAGAGCCTTAATTTAACCGAAACAGGACTTATCTGCGTCGATGCAAAGAAACCGGGTTTCTGCGACAATCTCGGAATCTTCACGCCCGATTTAGTGAAGAAACCCGGTTTCTGACTCCACACAAATCGCCCCAAAATCTAAGAAACCGGGTTTCTGCGACAATCTTGGAATCCGATTTAGTGAAGAAACCCGGTTTCTGACTCCACACAAATCGCCCCAAAATCTAAGAAACCGGGTTTCTGCGACAATCTTGGAATTCCCACGCCCGATTTAGGAAGAAACCCGGTTTCTGACTCCACACAAATCGCCCCAAAATCTAAGAAACCGGGTTTCTGCGACAATCTCGGAATTCCCACGCCCGATTTGGGAAGAAACCCGGTTTCTGACTCCCCACAGACTCTAAGAAACCGGGTTTCTGCGATCATCTTGGAATTCCCACGCCCGATTTAGGAAGAAACCCGGTTTCTGACTCCACACAAAATTATTTCTATATTATACTCAAAGCCATTGGCCGCCACGAAAACGCCAGTAGGGAAACAAAATTCGCATTAGTGTTTGCGATGCCAAATAAATAGCTAGCCATACAAAACTGTAATGCAAAGCAAATACTCCTAATTCAAAATCTTGCTCAGGTATTCCTGGTAAACCGATGATTTTTATTAGAAATAACACAAAAACGGCTTCCCAAATTCCGGCAAGTAATTGAAATGCACCAGGCCAATCTCGATCCCAGCGGAAATGCTGAATGTAGATATATAAAATATCCCAACCGATGCCAAAAATCCCTACATATCCTAAAGTCCAGAAAAATATCGAGCCTGATTTGGAACTAATTAAACCTAGAAAAAATGGCAGTGTTACTAAAATGCCTACTGTTGCAAATAACAATATTCGAGTTTGCCAGCGACCAAATAAGGTGGGAGTCATTTGATTTTAGATTTTGGATTTTATAGCAGAAGGAAGAAGGAAGAAGGAAGAAGGAAGAAGGAAGAAGGAAGAAGGAAGAAGGAAGAAGGAAGAAGGAAGAAGGAAGAAGGAAGAAGGAAGAAGGCCATCAACCGGGAGATTTATTGAAAATCCACTTTAACCATTGTATTAACGATCGCAAAACGGTCAATTTCCGAACACTCTTGACCTTGGCTTTTGCCAGACTCTCAACCGATCGCAAACAAGCATACTGCAAACCCAAAAAACTGTCCACCGGCGCGTAATGACCACCCAAAGTAATCGCACCCGCCGCGTACATCCGGCCATCCCCGTTGCTAATAGAGGAATTCCGCATTGCCGGCACTTCAAAATCCTGTTTCACACTCAAACGTCCCAACCCATTGACAGCAAGATTGTATTGAATCACCAAATCATTCAGCAAAGGACTGGTTTTCACCTTAGCGTCCAAACCCGTAGCGTCAATAATAAAATCAGCCTTTAACTGAATTTGTCCCTTGAGCTCTTTCTCCCGAATGTACGTCACCGTGCGGTTTCGAGTGTCGCGCTCGACTCGCTCAACTTCCCCAAAAGTAATCTGATACCACCCCTGACTTAAACCCTCTTTCACCATACGCCGCCAATCGCTGCGGTTAGCAGTAGTAGTACCGCCCCAATCTGTCAGCAACTGCGGGATACATTCCGGCGAGGCATTTTCCAAAACTACCCGCAATTCTCCGCCCCAGCAAGCTTTTGGCCAATTGAAAGGTTGAAATTCGTAGTGATTTTCGACGCTTCTTTCTGCGAAGTTAAATTTGTTGCCTACAGGTTTGGGCGATCGCATCAAATGCAATACTTGAATATCACGGTTTTTCTGTCGTGCTTCATAAAGTCGCTGCACCACCCGCGAAGCCACAATTCCCCGCCCCCGTAACAACACGCTTCCACCACGGGCTTCCAACTGTTTGTAAACCTCATCATGGTTTTCGTAAGCATTCACAACAGACTTAAAATCCTGGGTAGTTTCGCGATAAGCTTGCAAGTCCGGCAAAAATTGAATGGCGGGATAGCCCGTGGCTAAATGCACGTATTTGGCAATCAAAAAAACGTGCTCACGATGTTCGGCATTCGATCGAGAATAAGCGATCGCGTACCTACCGTCATCAGTTTTGCGAATTCCCCGCACTCTACCATAGCGAAACATCTGATTCCACCCAATTCGTGAGACTTCCCTGTCAATAGAATCAAAAACATTCTGGGCGCGAGGTGTATAAGTTTCGGCAAAAGTCGGTTCACCAAATACCTGCCACATCAACTTCAGCGACACATCCAACCGCCCTTTCAGCAATTCCTGCCAAGCTTCCCGCACAGCATAGGGAGGCCAACCCCAAATATTGTCTGGACAAGAGTCAGAATTCGATCGTAGCCTTTCGTAGAGCGGAATTTGAGAATTCAGGCATAACCGACGGTAGCGGGCGTAAGGCTGATTTTCCATGCCCACAACAGCAATGCGATCGGCTTTTACCCCGCAAATTCTCAGCAAATCCACCCAAATAAAACTGCCCAAACCGCCTCCAACCGCCGCCCAATCAATTTCTTCCACTGGCATTCCCATCGATTGGATCGATCGCATTGTCACCTCAGAAGCGTGCAAAAATGCGATCGGTGGAAACTCCCCTGTATTAACTGTGGGAGAAGGTGGAGACGTCGCAGGCTGCTTGATAGCCGAGTCTGGGCCATTTGTCTTAGGGTTAAAAAAAATATGAGAATTGACAGACGGTGTTTCTGTGGAATTCACAGTAAAAGAAATGCCGATCGCGTAGGGCCCTATTTGCAGCATATCGCCGTTTGCCAAAACGCACCGATTTTTTTTAATACCATTTACAAAAGTACCATTGCGACTACCTATATCAGTGATTACGATACTGTTGTCGGTTTCCGAAGTAATCACGGCGTGGAATCGAGAAACTTGACTGCTTTTGAGAGGAATTCGGGAAACTCGCTCACCGTTGATGGTAGCCGGCATAGCCTCAAAAACTCGTCCTAAAGCGATGGGTAAGTCAAATATCGGGGAACGACTATCCCCGGTAACTATATCTATCCAAGTTAGTCGCAAGCGCCAAGGTTGAGGATTCATTAATTATTTGTTAAATATCCGCGATCGTAACGGCAATTGTTTAAAATTAAGTTGATCCATCTCACACATTGCACCATTCTGAAAAACAGGCAAGATGCCTGTTCCACAAAGAGTAAGTTTTCTTGTGGCGTGGGACGGAGAACCCGCCTTTAAAAGGCTTCCATTAAGGTGCAAGAAACACACTAGCAGCCGCCGCCAAAGAAGTTCCACACCACGGACAACCCGCACTCAATTGTTCATAGGGCGAAATGCGACGACATTTAGGACACTGCAAACCATATCTTGAAGGCCCCGTCGGCGCCAAATAACCTGGAGTCTTTTCCTCGCATAGCAAAACCCTGTGCGGAATCCCAACCTCCGTCACAGACACCCAAACCACATTGAGTTCCACTTCACCCAAATGGATGCGACTACCAGACTTCAATTTTGCCTCCCCTTGGGCAAGAATTTTCCCGTCTACCAGTGGCGGATTGCTTGGGCGCAAATTCCGCACCTCAAACTCCTGTAATTCCTGATTAAAAAATATTTCGATATGCAGTCCTGATACGGTTGGATGCGATAATACCAGATCGCATTTACCTGGGTCTCGCCCGATTCTCACCGTTCCCTGATTCTTGCTTGGCTGTCCGTTTTGAATTGTCTGATTTTGACGCACCCCAGCTTCAGTCCATTCTAAAGTAAGCTGGTTTGTCATGATTTTCGTGTTTCCTTAAGTATAGTCTTAAATCGTTTATAACAAATTCGGACACGGCACTGCCCATAGGTGTCAACTTAAGGTCAAACCCAGTCAGAGACTGTTGTTTGACTATTAAATCTAGATCCCCCCTAGCCCCCCTTAAGAAGGGGGGGACAGGAGTCTTTTCAAAGTCCCCCTTCTTAAGGGGGATTTAGGGGGATCTAGACTCAGGTAAAAACCAGATTTCTCAGGGCTTTCAGGCTTAAGTTGACACCAATGGGCACTGCCGTTTCCCTACCAAAAATAATATTGTAGGGACACTCCAAAAGCCGTCTCCTAATTTCGGCAATAATTCCGATGCTACCGGATTTGATATCAGACGTGGTTCTTCGGCTACGCTTCAATATCCAGCTATATTTTGATTAACAAAAATCAAACAGCCCCGCTAGCGGGGCTGTTTCATATTAAATCAACTTTTTTTGAGAGACAAGTTGATGTTTGCAAGCTTTTATCGCCTGCAAACTTTTTGACTCCCAACCCAGTCACCTAATTTGTGAAGAATCCCACACTGTAACGATATTTCGTTCAGTGTGTGGATTTGTAGCAGACTTAAACTTCCGTTTTGCGGCTTTTCCGGCCACCTTCGCGACCAATTTGAGCCATGTGTTCCCGATTTCTGCTGACAGCTTCGCCGCCTTTTTGACCTGCTTCTCTCGCTTCTTCCGAAGTAAATTCGTGTGCAGTTCCTTTCGCGTGTGCAGCTTTGCCACCTTTGCTGGCAATTGCGCGCTGTTTTTCTGCGTCCATAGAAGCGAATCCGCGTTTGCTTTTCTCAGCCATGACTGTCTCCTTGTTGTTTTTCTGATTGTTTAGCTCGATCGTACCTTAATTTCCCACCATAGTTGGTAATCCAAGTCAGTGATGAGGTTTCAGGTTTTAAATTACGAAATATCATCTTACCAATTTAAACCATAGTTTAAGCGGAAGGACGATCGATTCATTAGTTTATAGGACTTATGCAGAATCCTGGTTTTTTTACGAAAAAACATCGTTACAGCCAGCGACAAGATTTTCAAAACCCGGTTCCTGGTTTTTTATTGCATAAGTCCCAATTGACAAATGTAAACCAAACATAGCTCACATTTCGGGCTGTAAGTTGCCTGAGTCAATGTTTAATTGAGTTACTGTCTTTGAATCACTCTAACAATCTCCGAACTTTAATACCTCTTTCTCAGGTATAGTCATTCTTTATTTCGCTGGAAGGATGGAAGCAAAAACCGAATGTTTTTAGACTCAAAGGATTTTTCAACAGCAGGACACACCTCAATCATTAAAAGTTAAAAGAGCAACGCTTTTTTGTCTTTTTACTTTTGATTTTTTTTTGATGTCTTTCTGGCTAGCCAATTATCCAGATGTTAGTTGGTCTGCCGATCGCGTTGTTTCTGGCAAGCGATATTTCGGGGCGCAGCGCAGCACGTATTCGATCGCACTTACTAAGTCTACCTTATGACCGATCGAAACATAGATCGGTTTTGTTCCTGTTTGCGTCCTGAGTGCTGCACCGATGGTTTCTCCGCCATCCTGCAATGGCTGCCAACTCCCCCTCTCTAAACCCACTTCCAAATGTTCGCCAATGAATCGATTTTTGGCAACTCCAATGGTCGCAATTCCCGTCAGAACTCCCAAATGGCAGGCAAGACCGAACCTGCGGGGATGGGCGATTCCTTGACCGTCGCACAATATCAAGTCTGGCAACAGGCTGATTTTTTCTAAAGCGTCCAGGACAGCCGGCACTTCTCGAAAAGACAGGAAACCCGGAACATAAGGAAAAGCAGTGGGACTGCGAACTAGAGCTTGCTGCTGTAACTGCAAATCGGGAAAGCTCAGAACTGTTACAGCAGCCCGCGAAACGGCATCTATATTATCGTAGCCGACATCTACGCCTGCAACGTACCGAACTGTGTCCAGTTGGTTTTCGGCAATCACCATTGACCGGAGTTCTTCTTGAATGGCGATCGCCTCTTCAATTGTCTGCGGCCAAGGGTGTTGTTGCATTTTTGTCTGAGTTGAACCGTTCTCATCTAAGTTTAACCTATTTTGTGGCATTTTTGAACTTGAGAATCCGCTCTATAAAACTTACCCAAAGCTACCCATTGATTAAAACCTTTGGACTTTGGTGTTTATTTCCTGTTTCAGCGTAGTCTCAAGATGACTCTTGAGG
>REAP01000212.1 GCA_004294385.1 Oscillatoriales cyanobacterium
TCTTAGATATTGGATCGACAATCAGGGAGTTAAGCTACTTGACCTCTACAAACAATGTGCCATCATGGCAAAAGAGTTTGAGTGGGCCCGAAAACTTAACTCAATGGCACGTCAAGCTTCAGCGGAACGTGCAATTTTTGCTATTCAACGTTTCTTTTCCAATTGTAAAGCTAAGAAGCCAGGGAAAAAGGGATATCCGCAATTCAAAAAGCACACTCGTTCCGTAGAATACAAAACATCAGGATGGGCACTTTCCACCGACAAAAGATGTCTGACTTTCACGGATGGTTTTGCGGCTGGAACATTTAAGTTGCTTGGCAGTCGGGACTTGCATTTCTACTCACCCAAGGAAATCAAACGAGTTAGGGTAATTCGTCGCGCCGATGGCTACTACACTCAGTTTTGTATAAATGTGGAACGGACAGAGGAAGCCATTCCGACTGGTAAAGCGATTGGGATAGATGTGGGATTAAACCATTTTTATACCGACAGCAACGGTGAAACCATGACGAATCCTCGACATCTCCGTAAAACTGAAAAAGCCTTGAAGCGGTTGCAGAAACGAGTTTCTCGCAAGAAGAAAGGTTCCAACAACCGCAAAGGCGCCATCAACAGGCTAGGAAGAAAACACCTGAAGGTTGGTAGGCAACGTAAAGACTTCGCCGTTAAGACGGCGTTGTGCGTAGTGAAATCTAACGATTTCGTAGCCTACGAAGACCTTCAAGTGAGGAATATGGTAAAAAACCATAAACTTGCTAAATCAATTAGCGATGCAGCGTGGTCGCAGTTTGCCCAATGGTTGCAATACTTTGGGAAGGTGTACGGTAAAACAGTTGTTGCTGTTGCTCCTCAGTACACTTCTCAAGATTGTTCGAGCTGTGGGAATCGCGTTCAGAAGTCGCCCTGGGTCAGGACTCATATTTGTAGTTGTGGTACGGTGTTAGATCGTGACCACAACGCAGCTTTGAACATTCTGGCGAAGGGATTAAAGCAATCAGGAATTATTTTAAATACGGTGGGGCACACCGGAATTAACGCTTGGGGACAGACCGACCTCTACTCGCTGGTGGTGACATCAACGGGCAAGTTGACTGATTGATCCAAGAATCCCCGTGCGTTCACGCCGGGGAGTGTCAACTCACGAAACAGCACCATTCTCGTTTAACAGGCAAGATGCCTGTTCCACAAAGTGTCAGTTTTGTTGTACAGCACCATTCTCGTTTAACAGGCAAGATGCCTGTTCCCCACAAAGTGTCAGTTTTGTTGTACAGCACCATTCTCGTTTAACAGGCAAGATGCCTGTTCCACAAAGAGTCAGTTTTGTTGTGGGGTGGGCATCCTGCCCGCCCATAAAAGGCTTAAATAGTCAGTATTTTGGCTTAATTAAAGATGTCCAAGATTTATACCCAGGCGGAACTTATTAACATCCTGGAAGCAGAACGCCAAGCTTGCTTGCACGGGCGGCGTCTCAATCTGGCTGAAACCGATTATACAGGAAACCCGGTGATCGATCGCTTTCTCAAATCTGAGGGCGTTCAAAAGTTCACTGCTTATCAAAATTTTAAGGCTGCTGTACACGAATATCAACGGGAACATCAAGTTTCTGGGATTGTTTGGCGGGAAATGACGGTTAAAGGAAACACCCTTAGTTATCCAGCAGTCGAGGATGAATTAATTGCTTTACCAATTGATTTAATGACGCTGAAAGCAGCCAAGATTTCGATGCTGGAATTCTGGCGGCAAGTCACTTTGGGGATGGATTTGTATTTAAGTATTAATAGTGGCAAGGATTTTCGTGCGATCGAGCCTGTAGACGTAGAGGCGATCGTACAGCGCACAGAATGGGCTAGTCTTTGGAAGTGGGAAAAGTTGGATTTTTTAGAAATCTTGCTGCAATTGGGCTGGGGGAAGCCGGAGGAGGCTTATTACAAACGGGGATGGCCAACATCAGGAAGCGAGTATATTCATGCTGTCAAACCCGGACAAAAACCAATTTGTTAATTGGTTATTTGTTAGTTGTTATTGGTTAATTGCGGTGCCCTGAGCGTAGTCGAAGGGCTCAGCGACCGGAAGTGTCCTAACCACCTTGGCGACTTCTATAACAACTAACAACTAACAACTAACAACCAACAACTAACAACTAACAACTAACATCTGACATCTGACAAAGTATCAAACCAAACCACTGATTTGGATCGGTCCAAACTTGCACCGGCACTAAACCGCGACTCGCGAGTTCTTCCTGCATAGTATTGAGCTTGAACTTGCGAGAAATTTC
Source organism: Oscillatoriales cyanobacterium (assembly GCA_004294385.1). Lineage (GTDB taxonomy): Bacteria > Cyanobacteriota > Cyanobacteriia > Cyanobacteriales > Microcoleaceae > Microcoleus. The sequence goes on from REAP01000212.1 coordinate 2,279, forward strand.
GCTTCTGATAGTTTCTCCCGCTGCAAATTCAACTGTTAAATCGAGAGCACGCAAGTTCACTGTTTGTGCTTTTTGGCTTTTTAAGTGCATTTCAATTTGACATTCTGCTTGATTATAAAATGCCAAATGCTCGAACTGCGTCAAGTCAAAATTTCCTTCATACTTCCGATTCAAATGCCGGAGCATATTCAAATTAAATGCAGCCGTCACCCCTTGATTGTCATCATAGGCTGGCTCTAAAATATCCTTAGATTTGTCCAAGTCAATGCCCAACAAAAAATACTCTCCGGGCTGTAATGCACCGACAATTTGTGAGAAAAATACATCGCATTCTTGAGGACTCAGATTGCCAAGGGTGCTACCTAAAAAACCAATCATTCGGCTTGGCAATGGCGATGGGGCGATTTTTGCCAAAGCTAACTCGTAGGTGCTGACGAGTCCGTGAATCTGGAGTGACGGATACTCTGCTAAAAGTTGAAAGGCGCTGCTTTCTAGGATAGTGGGACTGATGTCGATCGGCAAATAATGCAGGGGATATTCCCGTTGACTGTAAGCATCGAGGAGAATCCGCGTTTTGGTGGAACTACCGCTGCCTAGTTCGACGATTTCACAGGGGCCTGTCAGATTTGCGATCGCCCCCGCACATTCTTCCAAAATCGCCGCCTCAGTGCGTGTCACGTAATATTCCGGTAATTGACAAATCAACTCAAATAGGTTCGATCCGCGATCGTCGTAAAAATACTTAGGAGGCAAGGATTTCGGGGTTTGAGTCAACCCGCTGACTACATCGCTACCAGCATTGATTTCTGCGGGTGTCGGTGTCGCAGCACTTACCAGTCGCTCTAAGTGTAAGCGATTTTCCTTCGTCGAGGCTGAATTTGTCGTGTCCGAAAGTCTTGAGGATTTCATACGGTAAATTTAAGATGCACAAAGTGGTACAGCACGTATTCGCTCATTTAGAAACCGGGTTTCTCAAAGAAACCCGGTTTCTGCTCTTTGTTAGGTTACATTTATTTCAGTCCACTTAGTTACCAATTATCAAAAATCATTGGGCGCAGCGAAAACCAGCGGTAATTTGTCGCAATTATTTTGGGTAGTCCAAGGGCACGTGCCGTCTCCTCTATATTATTCCGGTGCTCCACAAACATGAAATCTGCTGTATCAAAAAAAAGGGGCAAAAGCTAGAAGCCCGCCCCAAATCAAATTATGCTGTGGCGATTAACCCAACAGCGCCTGAGCCTTAGCTAGGACATTCTCAACGGTGTAGCCAAACTTTTCTAACACAACGGGACCTGGTGCAGAAGCGCCGAATGTGTCGATGCTGATGCTATCGCCTTCAGAACCCAAATAACGTCCCCAACCGAAGCTACAACCAGCTTCAACTGCTAACCGCTTAGTAACTGCTTTTGGCAGTACAGATTCGCGGTAAGCTGCATCTTGCAAGTCGAACAATTCCCAACAAGGCATGGAAACGACTCGTACTTTATTACCTGCGGCGCGCAATTTTTCAGCGGCATCAACGCAGAGGTATGTTTCGCCACCGGTGCCGATTAAAATGATGTCGGGAGTGCCACCGTCGTCAGATAAGGTGTAAGCGCCTTTGGCTGTTCCTTCCATCGAGCTTCCTGCCAAGTTAGGCAAGTTTTGACGAGACAAAGCCATTAAAGTTGGGCGGGTGCGGCTTTCAATTGCCACTTTGTAAGAACCGGATGTTTCGTTACCATCCGCAGGGCGCATTACCAACAAATTGGGAATGACGCGCAAAGAGGCGATCGTTTCTACGGGTTGGTGAGTCGGGCCATCTTCGCCCAAGGCTACGGAGTCGTGAGTCATTACATAAATAACTCCAGCTTCCGAGAGTGCAGACAGGCGGATTGCGCCGCGCATATAGTCAGCAAATACCAAGAAGGTAGCGCAGTAAGGAATCAAACCGCCGTGGAGTAACATCCCGTTGGCGATCGCACCCATGCCATGTTCCCGCACACCAAACCGCAGGTTACGACCTTCATATTGACCTTTTTGGAAGTCTTTTTCACCCTTCAACAAAGTCATGTTAGAAGAAGCCAAATCAGCGGAACCGCCGATTAATTCAGGTAACACAGCAGCCAAAGCATTCAAACATTTTCCAGAATGATTACGACTGGAATCTGCTTTATCTTCGGGATTGTAAGTAGGTAGAACCTTATCCCAACCTTCAGGAAGTTGGCCGCCGATGGAGCGTTCAAATTCTGCTGCTTCTGCGGGATATGCTGCTTTATAATCAGCAAAAGCTTGATCCCATTCTTGTTCAGATTGAGCGCCTCGTTCCACTGCTTTGCGGAAGTGTGCCAAAGCATCATCAGGAATTACAAACGGTGCGTATTCCCATTTCAAGAAATCGCGAGTTGCTTGCACTTCAGCGCCACCCAAAGCAGCACCGTGAGCGCTGTAACTATTGCGCTTGTTAGGAGAACCAAAACCAATAATTGTACGGACTTTAATCATGGACGGTTTGTCCGTGACTTTCTTGGCTTCTTCGATAGCTTTGTTAACTGCTGCCAAGCTAGTATCATGGTCTAGAGCGTCATTGTCTACTGTAATGACGTGCCAGTTGTAGGCTTCAAAACGCTTGCCGACATCTTCAGTGAAGGCTAAGTTAGTGTCGCCTTCGATCGAGATGTGATTATCATCGTAGAGGGCAATTAATTTGCCGAGTCCGAGGTGTCCGGCCAAAGAACAAGCTTCGCCAGAAATGCCTTCCATGTGGCAACCATCACCCATGATGACGTAGGTGTAGTGGTCAACAATTGTGTTACCGGGCTTGTTGAATTTTGCTGCGAGGTGAGCTTCTGCCATTGCCAAACCGACGGCGTTAGCAATGCCTTGTCCCAAGGGACCCGTGGTAACTTCGATGCCTTCTGTCACGAAGTTTTCTGGGTGTCCAGGGGTTTTGGATTCCCACTGACGAAATTGCTTGATGTCGTCGAGGCTGACGCTATCGTAGCCGGTCAGGTGCATGAGGGCGTACTGTAGCATACAGCCGTGGCCGGCGGAGAGGACGAAGCGATCGCGATTGAACCACTTGGGGTTTTTGGGATTGAACCGCATAAACCGATCCCACAGCACGAAGGCCATAGGCGCAGCGCCCATCGGCAGTCCTGGGTGTCCTGATTTTGCTTTTTCTACCGCATCGATGGCGAGAAAGCGGATAGAGTTGATGCAGAGTTCTTCGAGTGGTTGGGTTGCAACAGCCATAATTCTGGTTTTTATATGTAAGGGAGTGTGTGTGGTCGATTCTGGCAGAGGTGCGATGAGTCGAGTTCGCTGATCGTTTCTGCTGTTCAGTTTCTGTGGGACTGCCGTGAGGCTGCACTACATATCATCTCACCACTTGCGATCGATATACAACCTGATTTTTTAATATTTCGCGGCCTCTGTGCAGTTGGCAAAGATTGTTGATGCTAAACGGCTTTTGAAAAGATAAGTATTTTTACCAAAAAACTGGGTCTAAAGCCCCTTCTTCAGTGGCCGGATTTAATTCGAGTGCAAAAATTCTTGAATCGGTCGATTTATATCCACAATTGATAGTAAACATAATAGAATGATTCCATGATTGTACTAGAGTTCAAGTTAAAAGGCAAGCCGCAGCAGTACGGGGTCATCGACGAAATGATCCGCACAGCTCAGTTTGTCCGAAACAAAGCTCTCAGATATTGGATCGACAATCAAGGAGTTAAGCTACTTGACCTCTACAAGCAATGCGCCATAATGGCAAAAGAGTTTGAATGGGCAGGAAAACTTAACTCAATGGCGCGTCAAGCG
>REAP01000213.1 GCA_004294385.1 Oscillatoriales cyanobacterium
GTCGAAGGGCAGAGCACCGATAACCAATAACAAATAACTAATAACTAAAGTTGACTGTTGACTGTTGACCCTTCGACTACGCTCAGGGGCCACTAACCCGTACCCTGAGCGTAGTCGAAGGGCAGAGCACTGATAACAAATAACCAATAACAAATCACGAATTCCCAATTCCCATTCCCCATTCCCCATTCCCCATTCCCAAAAAGAAAAAGCGGCAGTCATCTGCCGCTTTTTATTTCAACTAGATATCAGGCAACCTTAGAAACTAAAGGTTGTCCGCAGGACTCCTACCCAGATATCGTCATTTTTGTTGTTGTGTTCGGGGTTCATAATCATGTAAACGCCCGGTGTCACTGAAATAAAGTCATTGACTTGGAAGCGATAGAAACCCTCTAGGTGATAAGAGGTGTTCCGGTCTTTGGCTGCGTCGCTAGAAGTAACTTTTGGCGGTACACCGAAAATGAAGCCGAGGAGGTTGCCTTTACGACCAAAGTCGGACAAACCCAAGGTAATAGCAGCGTTTTGGATAGTAGCGTCTCTGTTGGAGTTCCGCAGTTGTTCAGCCTTGGTGTAACCGTACCAACCGCCAAGTTGAAAGCGGCTGCTAGGCTTGAAGTTCACTTGTACACCAAAGTTGTCCGATCCAGTGCCTGCTTGACCGAAGGGGCGGTTAGCCAAGGAACTGCCGGTGTTGCCCATGATGGCTACATCGCCACTCCGATTGTATTTCCGGGTGTAAGTCGCACCAACATCAAGCATTTTCCCTAAAGATAGGTTGAGTTGACCGATCGCACTGAAGGAACCATCGAAAATTCCTCTGCCACTGACCGGGTTGGGAGCGTCGCCATCGGAAGCTAGGTAGCCGACTGTAGCTCTCACAGCACCGAAGTTATATTTCAGAGCAGCACCTGCTCCTTCGGGGCCACGGAATACTGCTGGGTTATAACGTCCAAAAGCCGAGACAGCACCGCTTCCGGGAGCTTCAAACGGAGCAGTTAGCTCAGCAATGTCATCAAGTCTCAGTCCTTTTGGACCGAACCAGGCTGTAGCGTTACCTAGGGGGAAGCGATACCACGCTTGATCTAGAGAGAATTGACTGCCGTCTTCGCCAGTGAGCGCGAGGCGAGCCATGTTGGTACCAGTGGTAGTGGCAGTACCGTAGTTGGCGACATTTCTGGCTTGCAAGCGGGTTCTAAGCAAGTCCTTGCCAGTGAAGCTGGTGTTGAAGTTCAACCGCACCCGGTAGCCGAGGTTGGTAGCTGTTTTGTCGTCGTGAAGCTTTACACCATTTCCGAAGGTATCGCTGCCCAGAAAAATCACTTCTCCAACCAACTTGGTGGTAGTAGAGAATTGGTTGGCTTCGAGTTCAGCAGTGCGGGCTTCTAGGGCGTCTACTTTTCCGCGCAGGGTAGCGAGTTCGACTGCAAAGCTTTCTTGCAACTTTTGCAGAACTGCTAAGTCATTTTTGGTGACGAAGGTACCTGTTGAGGAGCTAATTAGCTTGGTTACTTGGTCTAAGCAGGCGTTGAGGCCGGCTGCAAATTCGTAGCGAGTCAGGGCGCGGTTCCCACGGTAGGTACCATCGGGATAACCTGCGATACAACCGTAGCGTTCGACTAGGGATTGCAAGGCTTGGAATGCCCAGTCTGTCGGCCGGACGTCGGAGAGTTGGGATACCGATGTCACTTGGGACATGGCTCCAGACTGTTCAGTCGGTAGGGCTTGGGGAGCGGCAGGAACGATCGGGTTGCTGAGTTCTGCTGGTGCTGTCTGAGCAATTTCTACCTTAGCTGCGGTTGGCAGTTGAGTGTTGCCGATCGCGCCATTCAAGCTGCTTTGCACTGCCAAGTCGGATGCTTGGGGTAATGCTACAGCGGCTGAGTTTGTATCTAGTTCGACTGTTGCAGGGCTGCTGTTGATTGCCAGAGTTTCCGAAGCAACAGGGGCTGCTGCGACTGTTTCTGCGACTGGTTCTGTGATTAATGCTGCTGCGATTGACTCAGATGGCTGAGCTGTTGCTAGCTGGTTGACTACCGCAGTTGCAGTAGCTTCTACAGCGATCGCACCGCCACAAGTGACTGTCGATAATCCCAGAATGGCCGGGGATACTAGCAGTAAATTCCAAAAACTTTTATTCATTATTCCTCACACCATCACACACTATATTTACTTTAGCAGCAAGTCCCAACTGCTCACTTTTTCGCTTTTCTGCTCGTTCACAATATATCTTTTACTGCTTCTTAGCCCATCTGTCAAGGTTTTTAACCTAAACTTAAGGCTAACTCCGCTTGGGGACTGTTTTCCCGGATTAGTCGAGAACAGACGGATGGAGGCAGATAGATGCACTAAGATTTTGTAGCATTTCACACTTGACAACTTATGAGTTTTGTGAAGCCAGCGTGAATTTTAGTATCATCGGGTATCTCGCAGCATTTTAACACAATTTTCGATCAAATTTGTCAACGGTATTTTCCTAAGTATCTGCAAGCTCAAAATTTCCAACGATATAAGTAATTTTAATAATTTCGATCGCCCGATCGCCATTTTGTACATTTTGGCAAGCATCGAGAAGTCTTGTATGCTACGCTACACCACCGTAGGGGAAAAGTTTGTGTTCAAAAACAAACCATCGCGATCGGTGAAAACCCCGAACTTTCCCCCAGGATATGAAACGTAGTTGCAGCGCTCCTACAGTGTGTAATTCATCTGGTATCTGAACGTCTAATCTTGTAGACTTAGTAATATGCTACTAGGATTCAAGACAGAACTCAATCTCAACAATCAACAGCGAACAGTTTTGGCTAAACACGCTGGGACTGCTCGTCATGCCTATAACTGGGGCGTTTGGCTGACTCAGAATATTCTCGCTCACAACAAGACCAATCCTGAGTCAAGGCTAAAATTTCCTAGCGGGATTGACCTGCACAAGTTGTTGGTTGCAATGGTTAAGCCTGAAAATCCTTGGTATTATGAAGTCTCTAAATGCGCTCCTCAATATGCCTTAAAAGCGTTGCGTGACGCTTGGGATAACTGCTTCAAGAAAAAGAAGGGTGCGCCACGGTTCAAAAAGAAAGGGCAGCATGACTCATTTATGCTGGATGGGACGATTAAGATTCTTGGCTCTAATCACATCCAAGTACCAGTGATTGGAATACTAAAAACGTTTGAGGTCTTGCAGCAGCAAGTGAAGCCTAAAAACGTGACAATTAGCCGTCAATCCGATAAGTGGTTTATGAGCTTTAAGTTAGAGATTGAGCCAACACAGACCGAGAAAACCAATCTGTCTGTAGGCGTTGATCTTGGTGTGAAGCAGTTCGCTACGTTGTCTGATGGACAAGTATTTGACGCTCCCCCAGAGTATAAGCGACTAAAAGCGAAGATTGCCAAGCTGCAATACTTGAATCGCAATAAACAGCGAGGCTCTCAAGGATACAAGGATGGACAAAAGCGCATTGCGGGATTACATTACCGTTTGGCTTGCATTCGCAAAGACTTCCTAAATAAATTCACAACCTCAGTTCCTGAAGACTTGTGGACGTAGAAGTGCCGACACCTACGGTTGAAGCAAGTAAATTTCAGTTTGTTAACAAACATTAGTAAATTATGGACGGAATTATGGAAGATTTCGGTATTATTATTGCCTGCTGCGATCAAGATTATCTGTTTGCTAAAGGTTGCTGCGCTAGCATCAGATATTTCCTCGGAGATGTGCCGATTTGCCTGTTGATTGATGGCACATTTTCTGTAAGTGCTTTAGAAAAGTCCTATGGGGTGCGAGTGATCGATCGCACCAACGTCGCTGAAGAAGTTCTCAGGAAAAGAAGTTTTGGCTGGGGCAAAACTAAGATGATTGCTTTCTGGGAAAGTCCTTGGTCAAACTTTCTGATGTTAGATGCAGACACGATTGTTTGGGGCGATGTTCTCAAATATGCTAATTTTCAGGAATTTGATTTTACTATAGACCAACCTTGTCAGGAAAACTCCGATACAGATGTGGCAAAGTTTTTCTTTGACATTCCTGGGGTGGAGAAGTATTTTCCCGATTTCTCCTGGCAAAAAGCTCAATCAAATTATTTTTGTACTGGTACTTTCTTTGCTAAACGGAATATTTTTAGTTTAGAAGAATATGTAGAAATTTTAGATTTTACTGTAGCACATCCGGGGATATTTAAGTACGGAGAAATGGGTTTTTTGAACTTTATGATTTTCCGGGCGGCCCAGGAAAACAGGCTGCGGGTGCAGAATGTGGATATGCAGTTGTTGGTGCCGGATTTTGACCAGGATTTGCTGAGAAAGCAGTTTCCGATTGAGGAAAATGGGCCTGGGGGCGATCGCACAGCAGCCACAGTCATTCACTGGTGCGGGCCAAAACCGACTTTATCCACATCTAAAGTTTACTCCGAACCGATGAATTTTTGTCGCCGAAAATGTCAGGAAGATGTTTGGAATCGTACTGGTTTGGCTGCGGAAATGTTATTGCAAGTTGAGGATTGGCAGCGATCAATTTATGTGTATAAGAATAAGTTTAAGAAGAAGTTTCGTCAGTTAACCGGGAAGTAATATCAATTCCGCTTGTATCGGAATTAATATTACCCGAAATGAGGACACGATTACCCAAAATGAGGACACGGCAATGCCCATTGGTGTCAACTTAAGCTGTCAGCCCGCCCCGTGTCCGTTAGTCATCCCGCGAGTCCGCCAGGGACTGAAGTCCCTGTCTAATAGCGAAAGTC
>REAP01000026.1 GCA_004294385.1 Oscillatoriales cyanobacterium
CTAAGTTTTTAGTTAACAATTTCGACGTGATTGTACTCCCATCGTTTGAGTCTTCTCAAATGGTGAGCAAGTCACGCCGTAAGATTCGTTCTAAAACTGCTCGTCAAATGCTGACTCTGAGTCATTACCAGTTCAAAAAACATCTAGAGTGGAAAGCTTGGGAACAAGGCAAAGTTGCTTTAACTTCTATCAATGAAGCTTATACCTCAAAGACTGTTTCATGGACTGGAGAAGTCAAAAAGATTGGTGGTAGTAGAACGATTAAAGATTCTGATGGAAATCAGATGAACCGGGATCTAAATGGTGCTCGTGGGATTTTCCTTCGGGCATCGGTTGATACGCCTTGGTTGAGATCAAACCTCAACTTATGTATTTGTTAGCGAAAGTTAACGAAAAAGTATCGGTTAAGATGTGGCTGCAAACTTTTTTCTGACGATCGCGTCAACAGAAACAGTGATGCTATCTTGGTTGTTACTGACAACTACTTTTTGGCTGTATTTTTTTAATCAACAGGGATGCTGCGCCGAAACAGGTAAAACTTACCATCGACAAATTGAGTAACAGCCAAAAACTGAAATTTGGCAGTTTAGCCCGACATACCCTAACCACAATTTCACAATCAAAAAGTTATGGAATCTCTTGCTTACCTCGAACTTGCTCTCGCTGACGAAGCATCCATAGAATATCAAATTTTAGAGGGGATAAAGTGGAAACACTTATCCAGCCAGACTTATATCCGTTTATTATCTTTGGCTTTAATGCTATCGGTTTTGAGTGCAGCTAGTTCAGCTTTTGCTCAAATAGATCCGGGACAACCAAATTTGCGATCGGTTCAAGATAGATTGCGACAGTTGGGCTACTTTAACCGAAATTCCACCGGTCAACTCGGCCCGGTAACTCAAAACGCTTTGACCAACTTTCAGCGAGACTATCAACTATCCCTAACTGGAAAACCCGATCGCAATACAGTATCAGCACTCAATACTTTAGGCTTTAGAGCTCAACCCTATAGAAATGTTGATATAAATTATCGGGAGTTGCGTTTTGGAGACAAAGGTGAAGATGTTTTAGTTCTCCAACGCGAGTTAAAGCAGTTGGGGTATTTTACAGCCAATCCAACTGGTACTTTTGGCAGAATTACTCAGGAAGCTGTCAGAAGTTTTCAGCAAAGTAACCGACTGTCAGTTAATGGAATTGCTGACAGCCAAACTTTAGCTTTGCTATTAGGGTCAAAAACGCCCATTTCACCGAATCCTGGCGTTATTTCTGGAAATGGCGGTTGCAGAGGGTTACGGTTTGGAGACAGAGGAGCGACGGTAGACTTGATACAGCGCCAATTAAAGGATTTGGGCTATTTTGAAGGTCGTGTTGACGGCAAGTTTCGCGAACGTACACTCTACGCTGTGACTCGTTTTCAGCAAGATAATTATCTGGTTTCTGACGGCTGTGCTGACTCTGCTACTTTGGCTGCGATAGATGCCAGGAGGGCGGAGTTTGAAACTACCTTCCCTTTTGGGGAATCTGTCCCGCAGAATTTTTCTGTGAACCCTCTGGGGCTCGGTGACACAGGCCGACAAGTAGAAGTTTTGCAGCAGCGACTGCAACAATTGGGCTATTATAACGGCTCCATTAATGGTTTGTTCGATCGACCTACAGAGACAGCCGTGAGTCGTTTTCAGACAACTAAACGACTATCACGAACTGGAAAAGTCGATCGCCAAACTCAGGTGGCTTTGCAGCCCAGCCAGAAACAGACTTCACAGACACCGCCACCGCCCCCTAGGGGAGTGGGTCTGCGACAAGACGATCGAGCCTCTGCTGTTCCCATTAGCAGCAATTCTCGATCGAGCATCTACCAGTTACAAAGGCGACTGCGAGACCTCAGCTTTTACAATGGCCCGATTAGTGGAGTTCTTGACGCTCCAACAAAAGCGGCCCTCGACCAAGCTCAGCGCAGTTACGGGGTGAACACTGACGATTTGTTAACCCAAACTTTTTAGCTTGAGCGCTACGAGGTTTTGTGACAATTTGTGACATTTCCTAATTGCCATCCAAAAACAGGTGTAGTTTTCCTAGCTTAAATCCGGGGCGTTGCTGTTTTCGGCGATCGACCTCGGACAAGACCAATTGCTAGAAACCAAAGACGGCCATCCCATTCTCAAAGCTTCGTGACAAACAGTATGAATGGTGAGCTGACAGTCCAGCAGGTGTAACCCTGACTTTTCAGCTTGCTTCATCCCAATTTTCAAGATCGAATCGTTATTAAATTCGATCGTTCTGTTGCACTGAACACAAACTAAGTGGTGGTGATGGTGCGGGTAAGGCTGATTTATTTCATAGTGTTTGTGACCTTCTGCTAATTCGAGTTCTCGGAGCAAACTCATCCTTGCCATCAACTTCAAAGTTCGGTAAATGGTGGATAAGCTAATGTTTTCTCCGCGATTTTTCAATAAAGTATACAAATCTTCCGCACTCAGGTGATTACCTTTGGGGAGATTCTGAAAAACGTGCAAGATGGTTTCCCGTTGGGGAGTCATCCGCCAGCCTTTGTCATTGAGTTCGGATTTGAACGAAGAAGCTGTGTAAAGTGCCATAGTGACCCCTCGCAAGAAAGTCTGCCTATTGACAATAATACACAACGATCGGGATATTTTTCAAATATCCGAGTTTATTGATAAAAAGAAGGAAGAAGGAAGAAGGAAGAAGGAAGAAGGAAGAAGGAAGAAGGAAGAAGGAAGAAGGAAGAAGGAAGAAGGAAGAAGGAAGAAGGAAGAAGGAAGAAGGAAGAAGGAAGAAGGAAGAAGGAAGAAGGAAGAAGGAAGAAGGAAGAAGGAAGAAGGAAGAAGGAAGAAGGAAGAATGCTTAAACAGCAAGCTCTTGGATTTATAGCAACCGCCAAGGTGGTTAGGATACTTCCGGTCACCCGGCCCAACGGCTGCGTTTATCCTGAGCGTAGTCGAAGGGCTCAGGATAAACTCCGTCGAAATGTCCGCTTTGTGAGTGCATTTCGACTCCGCTCAATGACCTCAGCGCCTTGGCGACTGCTATATCAAAAATCCCCGACTTCCTTAAGAAGTCGGGGATCTAAACATCAGAGCATTTTCAACGACACAACTTTAATTGAGAGACTCCAGATAGTCGCGAACACGGTTGCGACGCTTGGGCTGGCGCAGCTTTTGTAAAGCTTTAGCTTCAATTTGGCGGACTCGTTCGCGAGATAAATCCAAAGCACGACCAATTTCTGCCAGTGAGTAGGGGTGTCCATCACCCAAACCGAACCGCATCAGAATCACATCTCGCTCGCGGCTGCTCAAATCTGCCAACAATTGCTGCAAATCGCGATGCAAAGCTTCTCGCATCAGCATCTCTTCCGGCGATACGCAGTCTGTTTCGAGCAAATCGCCCAACTCCGTATCTTTCTCATTACCAACTTTAGTTTCTAGGGAAACAGAACGGGGCACTCTCAGCAAAACTTCCCGCACCTGGATTGGAGTCATATCCAACTCAACAGCAATATCTTCTATAGTCGCTGTCCGACCTTTTTCTTGAGAAACTTTGCGCTGGGCTTTTTTAATCTTATTGAGTTTTTCAGTAATGTGAACCGGGAGGCGGATGGTACGGCTTTGAGTCGCTATAGCCCGTGTAATTCCCTGACGAATCCACCAGTAGGCGTAAGTGCTAAACCGATAACCCCGCGTCGGATCGAACTTTTCTACAGCTCGTTCCAATCCGAGAGTACCTTCTTGTATTAAATCCAACAGTTCTAAACCGCGATTTTGATATTTTTTTGCTACCGAAACTACCAGGCGCAGGTTAGCCTTGATCATATGATCTTTAGCTTCGACACCTTCAGCTTGAGTTTTTTCGAGCATCTCGACAGTGATCTCTGCTAACTCTGCCCAGTGCCGCTTACCTTCGCTCATGATCCGCTTGATCTCCGACACATCACTCACGCCGGCGGTTGTGGCCCAGCGTTCCAGGGAAGGTTTGTGTCCCAACTTTGCGGCCAAGCGATCGCGCACCTCTATTAAATGCACGAAGCCCTGAATTTTTCCTTCCTCCTGTGAGGCGGCAGTGTTCCGCAATTCCAGCAATTTGATATAGCGCTGAACTTTTTGAGCTTCAGAAACTTCCTCATCTCGACCTAACAGACGAACTCGTCCTATTTCCTGGAGGTATAGGCGCACCAAATCTGTAGTGCGGCGACTCGCATTTTTTTGCAATTTCGCGTCACGATCTGCATCCTCAGTCTCTGTTGCATCTTGGTCGATGGTTTCGTCTCCAGCTTCTTCAGCATCCTCGTCCAACACATCATCTTGCAAGGGATTGACTCGCAGTCGTTCGTCGAATTCAGCTTCAGCGTAAAAAGAGGTGGCTGGCATAGTGATTTTCTCAATTGCTCCGGGTGAAAAGATGCTACGCTTAGCGGTTATTTATATTTATGATGCCCATTTTGTTAAGACGAAGCATCACCGCTTTTTGTTTCTTTACTAACTTTCCTGAGTTTTCTACTGTTTTGGCTCGAACTCTGGCTACCTTTTTTGTTTTACCAACATTCAGGAAAATGCCAAGAACTCTTTGATGTAACAGGTTGAAGGCCCAGAAAGTGCGTTGTACTTCTTTGTTTATGTAGCTAGTATAGGCAATCTCTGGCTAAAAACAAGTGACTCTCGTCAGAAGTTAAGTTAATCTTCATCACCGATCTGCTGGTTCCCGATCACTTCTCAAAATTCCTGGTTTTTTTAATAAAACTTTATATAGCCCCTGGAAACTTAGAGATGAAATCAATACATCCTTAAACTGCGGTATCTAACCTAGGTTAAGGGTGTATTGTTTTTTGGGGATTCTCAGCCGACGGATGCGTAGTTGAGCAAAATCAGAAATTAGTGGCGTGGGTAAAGTTTCATCAGTTCCCTCACCTGTTCGGCGTGATAAGAACTGCGAGTTAGGGGAGAAGCCACAACTTGCAAAAATCCCAAAGATTCCCCAAACGCTCTCCAAGCATCAAACTGTTCTGGCGGCACAAAGTTTTCCACATTCAAATGCTTTGGAGTCGGTTGCAGATACTGTCCCACCGTCAAAATATCGCAGCCCACAGCCCGCAAGTCCTCCATCGCTTCCCGAACTTCCTCGTCTGTTTCTCCGAGTCCCACCATAATCCCAGATTTGGTATAAACCTCTGGTGCGATGTCACGGCTGCGTTGCAAAAGTTCGAGGGTGCGATCGTACTTTCCTTGCGGCCGCACCCGACGGTAAAGTCGTTTTACCGTTTCGGTGTTGTGGTTGAGTACCTCCGGCCGCGCTGCGAGAATAATTTCTAAAGCTTGCCAATTGCCGCACAAGTCGGGAATCAAAACCTCTATAGTTGTCTGTGGCATCACAGAGCGAACCGCTTGAATGCACTGCACGAACTGGGATGCACCCCCATCGGGCAAGTCGTCACGGTTAACGGAAGTAATCACGACATGGTTGAGTTTGAGGCGTCCTACTGCTTGGGCCAATCTTTCCGGTTCCGTCGGATCTAGAGGTTGAGGCTTTTTTTCAAAGTCAATGTCGCAGTAAGGACAGGCGCGGGTACAGGCAGGCCCCATAATTAAAAATGTGGCAGTACCTGCACTGAAGCACTCGCCGATGTTGGGACACGAAGCCTCTTCGCAAACCGTATTCAGGGCTAAATCCCGCAAAATTTCTTTGACGTTGCCGACGCGCTCCCACTGGGGGGCTTTAACTCGCAACCACTGTGGCTTAACTGTCACGTCTGTCTCCGTCTGTTAATACTGTACAAATTACGCTCAAATACGAGCTTATTGTATTATAACTTGAGTGATATCCTAAAAATACTATAACTAAATTCGGGATGTAGCGCAGCTTGGTAGCGCACCTCGTTCGGGACGAGGGGGGCGCAGGTTCAAATCCTGCCATCCCGATTTTTAAATCAAGCCGGAAATTACTGATAAACTCGGCTTCTATAGATTTATTGATAGCTGAATTAGCTGATGATTAAGCCAGGACACGGCAGTGCCGTGTCCCTACAAGAGCTATGTAGCTCACTACTTGCAATCTGCTGTAAGTAGCCTTTTAAAGGCTCAAGTTGCGCCGTAAAAAGCTTTCTAAGGATTCCATTCTCATATCATAAATTGATTCCAAATTTTGCACTTCTTCGGGAGTACAAAAAAACTCGTTAGCCAGCAATACCCGCAAAGTTCCTAAGCCTTTTTGAGCTTGAGGATTTAATAAGCCCACAGCATTTCGCAATCCATCAAACACAACCAGGGGCGGGTTAATGACTATAGGTTCGCGATCGAATAAACGTCCAAAAATGCGGGCAATGTCGTCTCTTGTCAGCACATCCGGGCCACCGACTGGCAGAATTTGGTTGCGCGCCCCTTCAACGGTTGAGGAATCTACAGCAATCTTTGCCAAGTCGTCGGTACTGACAACGGAAGTGCGGTTTTGGCCGTCGCCAATCAGCAGGTAAAGTCCGGTTTCTCGAAACCTTTCTGCTAACGGTAACAAGCTGGAGGCAAAACCGGCTGGCCGCAAGATGGTATAATTCAATCCGCTGTTTTGCAGGTATTTTTCGACTTCACGCTTGGCTTTGAATACTGCGGAATCTTCGTATCCGCGATCGACTCCCAGTACCGAAAGAAATACAAAATGCTCAACTCCGGCTTCTTTGGCACAGTCGATTAATTCTATGTTAGCGCGGTAGTGTACAGCTTGAACATCGCCGCCGGTGCCGTGAGTGCTGATGACGCATTTTACTCCCTGGCAGGCTTTTTTAATATCCTTATCTTGTTTCAAGTCGCCGATGAAAATTTCTGCGCCTCGGTTTTCTAGTTCTGAGTAGCGGGATGCGAGGCGAACAAATGCGCGGACAGGTTTTTCTTGCTGTCTAATTTCTCGTACTATGCGGCGGCCTAGTGCGCCTGTGGCTCCGGTTACTAAGAACATAATGTTTGGTTGTTGGTTGTTCACATTTTGCACCGTATCCCATTATAGCGGTTTTTCAGGAAGTTGGTGGTGAAGGGAGATGAAAGTGCGATCGACATTGTATAATGACAAGTAAAGAACTAGGGATACAATAAATATATCAATTAATTATCGAGAGGGCTAGGAGTCATGGTAGGCATCGGAACTAAACTCACTTTAGCAGAATTTATAGCTTTGCCAGACGGAGATGTGTATTATGAATTAGTAGATGGTCAAGCAGTTCCTAAAATGTCTCCCAAATTTTTCCATTCGACTTTACAGTTTGCTTTGTGTCGCGTAATTCGTGCATGGTGTAAAGGACGGGGACGAGTGTTGCCAGAATGGGCCATTTTGTTAAAACGTCAGGGTAAAGATTGGGCACCTGTTCCAGATTTAACCTACATTTCTTATGAACGTTTACCGAAAAGTTGGAGGCGAAATGAAGCTTGTCCCGCAATTCCTGAATTTGTAATTGAAATTATATCGCCGGATCAAACGATGAAGGAATTTGAAGATAAGGCGAAAGATTATTTGGCGGTGGGCGTTCTGCGAGTTTGGGCGCTCGATCCAGAGGCTATTTTAATCAAAAGCTTTTTCCCCGATGGTTCGAGTCAAGTTTATACGGATCGTATGCCAATTGTAGATGAGTTGTTGCCTGGTTTGGAGTTGACGACTAGACTAATTTTTGAAGAAGCTGAGTTGATTGATTGAGTACAGTCTGTTCAAGCTATAAGTCTTATTTTATCCGGTTTAATTATCAAAATAAATCTGTGCTCAACTTTTTATTGCCACATATAGTGCCTGTGCATAAGTCGAAATCGAATCAGCTAAATTTCCCGTGCCATCCATACCAAAAAGCCCAAAATTTGATCTACAGGAGGAAGTGGATAATCAATCAAGTCAATTGTCACTGTTTGCCCTTCGAGTTTCAAAAATCGCCACTGAGTGCCATTGGTGACTGAACCATAAATGATAGGAATCGGCTTTTTCTTGGCCTCATTGAATTTTTGTGCTGCCACCATTTCAGCAATACATTGTCCGAATCCTGTTCTGAGATCGGATTTTTTGGCCTCCACAATAATGACTGCCGGTGCTTCAATTTCTAGAATTTCTTCGGAACGGCTAAAAAGAAAATCGCACATTCCGTTCAATCCCATTGATTCATCTACGGTGAAGTCTTCTCCTGAAAATAAACTGACTCGTCGCTGCAAAATTCGTCTCGCTTCTAACAAGACAGGATAAATAATTCCTTCTGAACGAGCTTTTTCGCTTGCAGATGAGGCTAACGGTAGGCTTTCTTCCAAAAAAGCAATCAATGTTTGAGAAGGGGTAATTGGGTCAATATTAGGCAAAAAACGAACGGCTTCTACAGTGGTTAGATTAAATGCTTCTTTGACTTTACCGATCGTGGTGAAAGAACTATAGGGCATAGGGATTGACAGCGTTTTTTTGGTGGGTGGGGGCGGGTTTATTTAACCTGTATGTACTCTTTAAGGCTGTTGGTGAACCCGCCCCTACAGCTAGTTGATAATTGTGCAATATCTGAGTTTAAACTCAAAGACTTTCATTGAGTTGTTTCATATCACCTTGTGGTTTCACTTGCTTGTGCAAACTAATTTGATCACCCACTTCATATCCAGTGTTAAAACCAGCCTCGCTACTGATTTGAGAACCAGTTCTCGTTTTAACTTTACCACCTAAAGTCTCTAAATACTTTGCGATCGCCTGTTGATTCTTCTCAAACATCGATCGCACCACAATCGCCGGAGTAGCCGCCACATCCCCCACACCCGGAATCCCCGACTCTTCCATCTCACTTTTTTGTTCCAACAACCTTTGTCTCAATTTCGTCGCACATCCCACTCGAAAAGCATTGAGATAAGCCAATCCCCGCCCACTTCCTTTGCGGTATTTCGCCCTCCGTTCGATCGCATGACTCAAATACTCGTAAAGGTGCGTGCAAACAATCAAGTTGGTAGAAGTTCCCACCAAAAACATCGTACCAGTATAAGTGTTTCGCATCGCATTGCAACCGTTAGCTTCACCAATTCCCGAAAGCAAAATCATCTTCCAAGTGACGTAGCGGGGTGTCGTTTCCACTCCGCTTTCGCTAATCTCTTCCTGTTGATTCGGGCCTAAGTCGGCGAGGCTGAGATTGTACTGCGCTAGCAAGAGAGAAGCTTTTTCGGCCGCCGCAGTCGATTCATTTTCATTGGATGAAGTGGCGAGGGCTAGCAGCTTTTTGATTTTTTCGACAATATTTGTGTCTGCCATTGTTCAATCAATTTTAGGGTGAGAGAGGATTTGGCGATCGGGCTAAATTTAGTATAATACAAAATCCGACTTATTTCTTAGTCCACGCAGGTGGACTTTGTTTTTGTAGACGCGGTTTCAACCGCCGAGTGTTTTAATCATCCAGAACTTCCAGGACTGATTTGGGTAACAATTTATCTTTAAACCAGATGACTTTTGCTGGCACATCCTTCACTTTCACCCCAGCTTTTTCCAAATTCAGTCGTTCGGAAATAGCCAAAATTAAATTATCGCAATCTGACTTATGTACTTGTGCAAATTTCTTTTGCAAATACTCCGGCCGCCAATAACCGACTATTTCTAATAAAAACACTCGCCCATCTGGATGCACTAACCGAAAGTCGGGAATCATCACACTACCTGGAATGGGAATTAAATCAACTTCTCGTTCCAGTTGCCACTCGGTTTTTGTGGAACTCCATCTTTCAGCAAATGCTGCTTCTAACATACTATCATAAGGTTTCCCTGGCGGATAGTGGCTGACTAAGCCACACTCGGAATTTAGGGTGAATTTACCTGTTTTCAAAACACCACTAAAAGGGTCTTTTGTTTGCAGTGTTGAGTGCATACTCCATTTGGTGACGTGCAGTAGTGCGGGGAGCATTTTTGCTAGGGCTAAGCCGTAGCGTGTGCTGGGTTTGAATAAGCTTGTAGGCCCGTCGATTGTGAGGGTGAAACCATGTTCGGCATCGCCTTCTATGTATGTCATTAATTGAAATAGTTTCAGATAGCGAAATAGGAGTTTGTATTCTCCTGGATCGTTGCGGTGGGCGGTTAATTGGACTTGACTTGCTCGGTAAAATATGCCTTGGACTTGGGAAAGATTGTAGCGATGTAACAATGCTTCTGGTGTGGGTGCGTCGAATTGGGTGAGGATTTTGTTTTCGTTTAAATCTGCGTATAAACCTGTAGTTATTTCCTTGGTTAAAACTTCTCTATTTAATTCTTGACCGAGTTCAAGTGCTAATGTTTCTAGGGTTAATTGGGTGGAATTGTTGCTGGGTACGGATTGCGCTGCTAGGGCAAATACGCGCTGTCTTAATGCAATTGGTTCTAGGGGACTGATGATTTCAAATGTGCTGAAACCGCCTCTCAGGAGGTGAGCAAATCCGCGTTTGAGCCTGTAGTCGGGGCTGTCGCCTTCTAGTTCTTGCAAGCTTTTGTCTAGTTCGCCTTGGGTTTTGCCGATCGCACTTTGGAAGCAATCAATCATTTCGGTGGCTGCTTCTAGGTTTTTAGCATCTATCTTGAGGCGTAGCGGGACGATCGATTCGCCATTTTGGCGGTGACTTAGTAGTTCGGTTGGTAGCATTTGTTATTTTTAACGAACCGCGAAGGCGCGAAGGACGCGAAGGGTACGCTGATGGACGCTGATGATGGGTATTTGTTTAGTTATACCGCTTTTGGAATCTTTGCTGTGGGAAGTTTTCAGGGCTAATAACCCATTTTTAACAGGAAAGACTTATTGACCTTTTAGTTTACATCGTTTAGTGTCAACACAGATAATGTAAAAAATTAGGTGCTTTACAGTCATGGACTTTGAGGATATTCGTCAGTGGCTGGGAACTGCTGAGGCGATCGCCAAGGAACTGAAACGCCAAATCCCTCGACTTGGGTTGTCTGTGGAACCGCCTACGGTGCGAACAGTCCGGCTGTGGCGATCGAAGCAGCTTTTGTCGCAACCCAAAGGGCAAGAATTTAGATTTCGCCAGATTTTGGAGGGATTGGGTGTGGCGCTGCTTCTGAAGCGGGGCTGGACGCTGGCGGCGATCGCGCAAGTTTTACCCTCATTCCCCGACGCAACTTTGGAGCAACAAATCATTGCGGAGGCAAATTGTCAAGACCCCTCGTGGTTGCCACAAATGCAAACAATTACATTACCATTACCTACAGGACACGCGAGTGCGATCGATCTCGCTGAAGATACTGTTATATTGCTGGCCCAGGGAATTTTGCGGCAATACACAAGAATTATCAATCGAGAAATCGTTCGTCAAGATGACAGTATGCCATCGGAACTTTATCGCGGTATGTGCAAGTTGGGTAGGCTGTATATCGAATCCGGAAAAAGCGATCGCGCTGCTTGCGTGCATACCGTTTTGGAACGTGCTAGATATCCCCTCGATAAGTGGGAATTAGATATTTTTTGTCACCCAGATTTTCGCTTTTGTCAAGCAATTCTCATCGATTCCGACTTGCGAGTGCCGACTTCAGATTGTGCTGAAATTGCCAATATCGGAGGCTCTTTTGGTGAAGATAATGTTATCGAACATCGCCTGTATGAACGGTTGCGCGAGGCAACTGAACGATTGGGAATTCGCCGCCAGCACAAGGCTTATACGGCTTTGCGATCGCTATTTGGCAGTCGATCGCTCATTGGAGAACATCAACTTTTAGACTACTTAGGTGACAACGATTTAACCCCTTTACAGGGAACGATTGTTGACACCTTTTTTGATAGCGTGCCGGATGTCTGGTTAATTAACGGACAGGCTCATCGCTGCGCCCATTGTGGTACGTTGATGCGGCCCTATCCCGATCGCCAACTTTTTCGCGATGGGCGATGTCCGATTCGCCAATGCCTCGGCCACAACTCCTCAACCGCAAAAGTTTCGGAGAAATTAGACCAAAATCAAGACCGATTGCTGATTGCCAAACCCCAGATTTTAACCTATTGGACTGGGCCGGCGATCGACGAATTAGCAATTTTTGAAGCAGCCCGAAAAAACGGACTTGATGCCGAACTTTACCCAGAATCCGACCTGTGCGATGTGTCAATTAACGGTCGCAATATTGGCATTGACGCGAAGTCGTACACCAGTCCTGTCTCCCTTGCTTTGCGCCTCAACCGCACTGGCATCGGGGGGCTGGAGCACTACCGCCGCCGCATCATTGCCGTCAGCGATCAATTAATTGAGGAGCGGCCTGATTACCTCTCTACTTTCCAGTCGGCGATCGATAAAAAAGGCCCGCCTGCTACTCTCGAAATTATGTCTGTTTCACAAGTCATTGAATTATTAAAGGCAATCAAATATGAGAACTAAACCTGATTTTTGGACAGGCCCAGATCGCATTTGCTGGCTGTGTGTTTTGATGGCAGAATTTATTGAAACTAATTCCCTAGAATATGCCCCTTTAACGATATCGGGAATGGCGAGTATCGTCAATGCACCCGCGTTGGCAAAAGCCCGCCAAGCTATTTTCAATATGCGCCTGATGTCACTGGCTTACGTGACAGAACAGTCAGTGAAACACGCAGTTGCTATTTATAACGATCGCCACTACCGCAACAAAACTCAGGGAACTTATAAAATCAACTTAGAAACACTGCATTTTGAACGCACAGACCCCCTAGAAGATTCTTTAATTGCCCAAGCGCGCCAAATTCTCAGCCAGCCTTTGGCACACCAATCTTACACCGCCACCTTTGCCGATCCGCGCCAACAAATGGCCGTTGCTTTAGGTGAAGAAACAACAGCCGCGAGAATTCCCATTGGCCCGATCGCAGCCCCGCTTGGCCAGCGCCGGACTCATTCACTCGATCGCACCCCGAAACCAAAAATCCGTATTCCCCTTGTAGAACTGTACAAATTAGCAGTTGAAATGGATGAACGCGAAGCAAATCATCCTGAAAAAAGACAGGGTAGTTGGGTACAACGGTTTCAACATTTTGCACTTATGATGCCAGAAGTTGGTAAGGGCTTGCGGGAAAAAACATTCATCGAATTAGAAGGCATCAAGCACTTAATTGGACTACCTGGATCTGGCAAAACAACTTTGCTGGTATTGATAGCTGTATGGTTGGGAAAACGCGGTTATAAAGCGATGTTTCTGTTTCCCTCCATTGAAGTTGCCAGACAGTACATGGCAGAACTGGCATTTCACGAAATTAAAGTGGGAATGCTAGTCGGGCAAAGCGATGGAACTCGCCGCCGACACGCTAACAATATTGCTGAGGCGATCGCAGCATCAGGAGGAAATGGTGGCTTTGGTTATACTTTGGAACAAGCAGAAATTTTTGGCTTAAATTGTGTCTTACCTGCATTTTCAAATGCTGATACTTCGATGTGGGAATTTGGTTATGCACCTTGCAACGAAATCTTACAAAGCGCTGGCAAAAAAGGGCAAATGAAAAAGTATCTTTGTCCGGTTTGGACGGTGTGCGGCCGCAACAAAGCTCCCCGCGATTTGCTAGATGCTGATATTTGGGTCGGGCACGTTCTTTCAATGGATACTGAAGTTCCACCTCATGCTATTCGCGATCGCCTTCGTTATTTTGAATTGATTGCTCGGACATTTGATGTCGTAGTTTTTGACGAAGCAGATATGGTACAATCAACTTTGGATGCTTATGGTGCAGCCACTTTGAAACTTTCAGGTGCGGCAGATTCTATCCATTTAGTCATTCAAGAACAAATTCACAATCGTTTTGCTCGCGGCGAAAATTATCGATTGTTCGATCGCAATGTAGAACATTACAGCCGCGATTTGTCGGAATTTGGCGATCGCAATACATCGTTAATTACTGCCGTTCAAAATATGCCATCATCGCCCGTCGGTAAACGGTATCAAAATCAGTTATTAACCGTTCTGAGAATTGTCAGCGATCTGTTGGATGGCTATGGGAAAACTTCTAAACGCGATGATTTCGACGAAGAGGAAGTCAAACAAGGGTTTAACAAAAGTCGAGCGTTAACTGAATTCTGGGAAACAGCAGCTTATCATGCTTTTTACGATCGCACCGGCATTGAATCGCACGATCGGCTAAACCTGGATCTGTGCGCTCAAAGGCTGGGGATAAGCTGCGATAGCCTCAAACAGCAGTGGGAAACTCAGATTCTTTATTTTCGCCGTTATTTAGCAGAAAATCTCATCGAACGGCGCGACAATATTGTCAAACAAATTGCCGAATTGTTTTTGCCTTTGTGTTTTAATGATGGCAATCAATCAGTCGAAGCTCAGGATACAATTACCTTACTTGTTTGCGTCACTTTTGTGATTTTAGGCTATCAGCGAATCGTACCGGAAACGAGAACAATGGTAGCAGAAGGACTGATTCGGGAACCGATCGTCGCATCGACTGCAACAGCGGAACTGCGACAACTGATTCCTGAGAATATTTTGGGGTCTTTTTCTGGCGTGAAATACAGTTTTGAATCGGCACAAACTACTCGAAGTCAAGCGCGCAATGTAGAACTATCTTATATCATTTTTGTGGGCGCACCTCGGATGTTAATGCACCGCTTTCACCAGTTATTTGAGGCAGATGGCGAACTGACAGGGCCGGCGGTTTTAATGACTTCAGCTACCTCATTTCTCGAAGCAAGTCCTGCTTATCACATTAACTCTGGGCCGGATTATCTGCTCAAACCGCGCCAAACAGAACACGATCCAAAAAAGAGCATTTACCGCTTCAAATGGCTGCCCGATCGCGAATCCCGCGATGAACCTCTGCGATATAGCGGTGCTGGCGAACTGCGCGATCGCAATTTAGAAAAAATGGTAGACTTGCTGGTACGGGGAGGAAACCAGAAATCTGAGATTTACAAATCCATCCGCAACTTTGACGTGCAAAATGGTATTTACCGCAAAGCTGCCTTAATTGTTAACAGCTACGAACAAGCTCGGAACATTAAGAAATTCATCAACGATTACCATCCAGAAATCGGCAAAAGAACCAAAGCAGTTGTTAATTTGCTCAAACCCGGAGAGCAACCAACTGATTTCGTCACAACGGCTCAGTGCGAGGCTTTAGGAGATGATGAAACTTGTGATATTATCATTTTTCCGATGTTGGCGATCGGTAGAGGCGTGAATATTGTTTTCACCAAAGGAGATAGGAAACTCGATGCAGCCATTGGTACAATTTATTTCCTCACCCGTCCCCACCCCACGACTGACGATACTCAACTTTTGTATAGTCTAGCCGGAAAAGCTACCCAAGAATTTGACAGCCGAGTTTTTACTGAAACCGAAGACTTACCAGCAATTTCTCATGCTTGGAAACAGTCCAGAAAACTACTGTGGAAAACGGCGAATCGGCTGTTGCGCGAACCTCTAATGGCTAGCCGTTTGGGTGAAGATTTATTCAAACCCTTTACGGCAAATCAGATGGTAGGAATTTTGCAAACGATCGGGCGCGGGATGCGAAATAGCTGTCCGGTACAAGTTTACTTTGTCGATGCAGCTTGGGCTATTAAATCCACTGAAAATAAACCAGACTCAGGGCGGGATAGTATGTTAGTTCAGATGCGAATTATTTTAGAAGAATGCGTCAAGCATCCCGATTCGGTGATTCGAGAAATATATCAAGAACTCTACGGCGCATTTCTCGATCCCTTGCAACGCATTGAGGGCGTAGTTTATCCGAAAAGTTTACGCAATTCAGAAGATTTGACAGAGGAAGAAGACGATTTTGATGATTTTTCAGCTTTATTGGAGATGTAACCATGAATGACGAAATTTTTGATGAAACTCAATTAAATGATAACGGCGAAGAAAAGGAAACCACTATTATTGGAGATGCAATCATGAACGACGAAATTTTTGACGAAATCGAATCATATGATGACGAAGAAACTGAAGCGACTGTGCTTTCAGACACTCTTTACATTCCTCTTGCAAATAAGAGTCTGAAAGAAATTACCCTGGCTTTTACCGTGCCAGATAATATCGAACCAGTAATAGTCAAAGGCTTAACCCTAGCTTGGAGAAAATCTGCTTTACATGAGCTTTCAGCCATCCAAAAAGCTGCTTCCAAGGGCGATTCAACTATCAAAAATCTCCCTTATGCCTCGCTGCGAGGTTTGTTAGAAGTAGGACTTGACAATTTAGCACGGATGCAGGCAAATGTAGGTTTGAGTAACTATTCGTTGAATCCCAAAACTGTAAAAGAGCCTGAACTATTTGCTTACTTAAATTGCGAAAGTACGGAAGATATCCAGAAAGCGTTACGCCCAATTATCAACGATTGGATGATAAATTATCTCAAACCTTTTGCTGATAAAGAAGATGGGCTATTGGAAGTAATTAATCGTTTGGAAGACTTACACGAGCGAAAAGAGTTGTTAACAATTACTCTGTCGGAGTCTCAAGTTTTACCGTGGAATTGGTCAGAAGCAACAGGAACAACTCAGGCTAGAAAGAATGATGATTATCGCGCGTTAGTCGATTATGCAGCTCGCGCGATCGCCGGAAAAGAGATTTTTCAGGGGCTAGGAACAATGAAGCGGGTTATTTCCAGCAGTGGTAGCCTCACAACTGGGATGGCAGAATTAATTACCGATCCCATTACTCTACCCGACACTACAGGAAAATTCAGTCTGGTGGTACGCTTAGAAGTTGTAACCTATCCTTCTTTGCACCAGCCTTTATTGAAGATTGATGTCTCCAAACGCCGCTGGTTCAGTAAGTTAAAGCCTGCACATTATAACTCAGCAAATATTAGCGGTTTTGTATTTTCTGATGACTATAGCGATCGCGCTTTTAGTTACACAGTGCATTCGCAGTCGGAAAAACAGGAGAAAAATCAGCAGGACAAAAAGAAAAATTGGTTTTGGGCGATCGATAAAGATTTTGAAGCATTGCGCGGCAAGCTAAAACTCCCCCTGAAAACGCCTAATGGTCAAAATATTGATGGTTCCCAAATTGCTTTGGGTCAAGCTTCAACAGAAAGCTGTAAAGTAATGTTAACTTACCGCAACGGACTGCAAGAAGGAAAACACGAGATTGATGCTGGTGTACCGGAGATTGATAAATTAGAAGCTTTTGAGGCGATCGCCAAAATTCTTGAACCTATCGGTTTTAAAGCCTTTGATAATTACTCTCCTGTAAAATTTAAGAGAGGTGAAAGCCACAAATTAGATGATGCAGCTTCACGCATGATTAATCTGCCTACTCTGTTAGGTGCTGCTTTAGAAGTTCTCGAAAAAGACGACTGTTCTGATTTGACTCCCAAATATCTAGAAAGCTTTGATGACAATGAGTTAAACAGCTTGCTAACCAGACACCTTGATACCAATTTAGATAATATTGCAAAAGGCAAAAAAGCCCTTCAGTTTGTATGTCAATTAACACAACTCAAGGCGATGATTCAGGCAAATCAGGAAGCTATGCGTCGGCTATATCCTAACGAAAAACTGTTGCTTGTTGTCTTTTACGAAGAACATTTACAAACAGATTTGAAACTGCTGCAAGCAATAATTCGCGTTCTCTGGGGTGATGCGATCGAACTCATGGTTAATCGTTTGCCAGCAAACACTCACGGGCCCAAAGAGTCATTGTCAGGTGCAAATTTGAAACTAAAAGAGCGATCGCAACACCGTATAAAAGCCTGGGAGTCGATCGTCCAACAACTGGCTTTACGCAAACAGCGCACTTTTTGCCTCGTAATGGCACGAGAATGGTATCCAGACAACAAACACGACGATTCGGTAAATAAGCCCTCATCCCGTCAAGCACTGGCTACAATCGCTGGTTCTTGCGTGCAGTTTCTGCTACCGATTGAAACAACCAAGGAGAAAAATATTCTCAACCTTGGTGATTTTTTCCATCGAGTGCAAGCTGCTCTCAAAGACTTACTTTGGGCTCATTCTGGCCGCATTGATGATGTCAAAGAAAAGGTTGACCAATGGCTAAAAGATACTCCTCAAGAAGCGAGACCAAAAGAAATTATTGGGATTACGATCGTCCGCAAACAGAAAGGTCGCACTCGCGGCTCTATTGAGAAGACTTTTTTGCCAGTTGCTATGCGTCTCAACGTGGAGACAGGCGAGTGCGAACTGTGTTGTGCTTATGAAGGTAATAGTTTACAAATCAGTCCTTGGAGCAAATTTTCGGATGCGATCGCCTTCATCTCCCAAATCTCCCCCGTGAAACTTGCTGACAAACAAGAGGGACGTAAACTTCGTTTCATGGAATTTGTCAAGCAGATTATTTCCAATTCTGTAGACGAGGGAAATCAACCATTAGTTACGATTGATTCTTCCAACTGCGTGCAACTTTGGCCTTGGCTTGCCGATTCTAAAATTAATGCAAATCAGATTAATCTCGGTCAAC
This sequence comes from Oscillatoriales cyanobacterium, assembly GCA_004294385.1. Lineage (GTDB taxonomy): Bacteria > Cyanobacteriota > Cyanobacteriia > Cyanobacteriales > Microcoleaceae > Microcoleus. The sequence goes on from REAP01000026.1 coordinate 18,343, forward strand.
AGTACGAGCGGATGCAAGACGACTGGAAAGGTGCACGGATAATTCGGATTCGCCAAGACCTGGCTCCTGGAATTCTCGATAAAAAAGTCCGAGAATTAGCAGAAACTTTTCTGGAAGATCCGCGAACAAAAGAAGAACTAACTTCAACCTTTGAAATTCTTTCAGCCTCCAGTGCAATGAAGTTATTTCGGCTGACTCCAACTAATCAAAACAGCGAAAAAAGTCAAATGGATTGTGTTGCTTACCTGTCTGTAAGAAATAACAAGCCAGGAAAAAAACGCGGTCAAAGTTGCTATCGCTCAAGAGAAATAAATACTCCTGTTAAAAAATCTGATGGTTCTAAAGGCAAAGTTTATAACAAAGCTGCGTTACAATTGCACCATCTCGGAACTTATCTTCCATTTACAGGACAATGGCCAACTCCTAATCCCCTTGAAATTGTTGTTACCTTGCGACAAGAAAATGATAATCCCGATCGCCTTGCTGCGCTTGTGGAATCTCTGCGCTATAGTTTCGGTCATTACAGCGACTGGTCGAGCTTACCGGCCACCCTGTTCTTCGAGCGTGTCGTGCGAGATTACATCAGCGATTTTGCGATCGTCGAGGATGAAGAGACGGAAGGGGAATCTGACCTAGAACAAATGACTTAGAGCGATGCTAGCATTTGTTAAGAAAGATTTTATTTTTAACGAACCGCGAAGGCGCGAAGGACGCGAAGGGAAGAAAGAGGAATAAAGGCTGTGTTTATAAATGGGTTAGGTTTGTTACCAGGGGATATCATCATCATTGTGTTCTCCCCATTTTGCGGGTGATTCTGCTGCTTTTTTTGTCGTCTCTCGATTCACTCCATAAATGGGTGTGGGTTTGACTATTTCTATTTTTTGATATTCTGGCTTGGGCGGTTCTATTTGTGTTTTTGGTTGGGGTTTCTCAACTTGCATTCCGCCTCGACGCCGCTGGGATGTTCTTTCTTCGCTGGTGTTTTCGGTGACGACTTCGTAGAGAATTGCTAGTTTATTTACATCGCTACTTTTTCGCAAAACTCGACCCAATCTTTGAATGTATTCGCGTTCACTACCGGTGCCTGATAATATGATGGCAATTCTCGCATCGGGAACATCAACTCCTTCGTTGAGAACATGAGATGCAACGAGGGTTTTGTATTCGCCGCTGCGAAATTTTTGCAGGATTTCGTGGCGTTCTTTGACAGGAGTTTGGTGGGTGATTGTGGGAATCAGAAATTCTTGGGAAATTCGGTAGACTGTGGCGTTGTCCCCTGTGAAAATTAGGGTGCGCTGGGGGTAATGTTTTTCTAGTATTTCGGCTAATATTCGCAGTTTGCCTTCGGTACAAAGGGCGATTGCTTTGGCTTGGTTGTGGGCTAGCATGGCTTGGCGTCCGATCGCCGATCGCGCGCTTGCCATGATAAACTTTTTCCATCCTTCGAGAGTGGATATTTTGATGTTAGACTGTTTGAGGAAGTCGTTGCGAGTGTTGATTAATTCGCCGTAGCGATCGCCCTCTTCTTTTGACAGTTTTACCATGATTTGCACTATTTTATGGTCAGCTAAAGCATCGCCAGCCAAGTCTTCGGGCCTTCTGCTAAACACTGTCGGACCAATCAGGAAATGTAAATCGCTATGGCGGCCGTCGGTGCGATCGGGTGTGGCTGTCAATCCCAGTCGAAAAGGCGCGATCGCATATTCTGAAATTACTCGAAAAAAATCCGTGGGTAAGTGATGACATTCGTCAAAAACCAGCAAGCCGTATTTATTGCCCAAAGTTTCTGCATGAATACTTGCGCTATCATAAGTTGCCACTAAAATTGGCGTTTTGTCCCGTGAACCTCCGCCTAACAATCCGATTTCGATTTTGGGAAAAGCTGCTTTTAAATTAGCATACCACTGGTGCATTAAATCGAGAGTTGGTACTACAATTAATGTACTGCGGTTAGTGACTTGCATGGCTAATTGTGCCAAGTAAGTTTTGCCGGAAGCGGTGGGAAGCACAACAACTCCTTGACTACCGGCTTGTCGCCAAGCAGCCAGGGCTTGTTCTTGATGTGGGTAAGGCTGCATTTCTACGCTGGGTACGAGTTCAAGTTCTTCGTAGGCGCGGGCTTCGTCGGTGAAGTGGATACAGTCGGCCTGAAGGCATTCTACCAACGGGCGGTAGTGAATTGCTCGAATGCGGAATTTTTCCACGCGATCGTCCCATGTCGCAAAGTCCACCCAGTCTCTGCCTTTTGGTGGCGGATGTAGCAGAAGAGTTCCGCGATCGAATGTTAATGTAGGTGTGCGTGACATTTTTTTTGAGACCTGAGTCGCTGCTGTTAAATTGTAAGTGACTGATAGTGGGTTAGATCTGAGATGTTGCACCATTCTCAATTAGCTTTTTATGAACAGGCAAGATGCCTGTTCCACAAGAAAATTCACTCTTTGTGGAACAGGCATCTTGCCTGTTCCTGAGAATGGTGCAAGATGTGAGTTAGATTCGATCGAGGTATGACTGCAATTTGAGGTTATAGATGGAAATAGGCGTCCCCAAGGAAATCAAGGATTTAGAGTTTAGAGTTGGCCTGGGCCCCACAAGTGTCCGGGCTTGTTCGGACAAAGGCCACACAGTTTTTGTCGAAACTAATGCTGGTACTGGGGCTGGTTTCGCCGACGAAGATTACATTCAAGCAGGGGCGAAGATTGTCTCAAAGCCTACTGATGTCTGGAATCGAGAACTAATTGTTAAAGTTAAGGAACCATTACCTGCTGAGTACCCGCTGATTCAAAAAGAGCAGTTGCTATTTACATATTTGCACTTAGCGGCCGATCGCACACTAACTGAGCACTTAATCGACAGCGGAGTCCAAGCCATCGCCTATGAAACCGTCGAACTCCCGGACCGGAAATTGCCACTCCTAACGCCGATGAGTATTATTGCAGGGCGTTTGGCCGTGCAGTTCGGAGCTCGGTTTTTGGAACGTCAGCAAGGCGGCCGAGGCGTACTTTTGGGCGGTGTACCAGGGGTAAGACCGGGCAAAGTTGTGATTTTGGGCGGCGGAATCGTCGGCACGGAAGCAGCCCGTATTGCTGTAGGAATGGGCGCTAGAGTGCAGATTTTGGATGTAAATGTCTATCGGCTCGCCTATTTGGAAACTCTGTTCGGTTCCAGAGTGGAATACCTCTACAGCAGTCCTTTGCAAATTGAAGCAGTTATCCCGGATGCTGATTTGTTAATCGGCGCTGTTTTGGTGTTGGGCAAAAAAGCTCCAATTCTAGTTTCTCGCGAATTTGTTGCCAAAATGCACCCCGGTTCTGTGATAGTTGATGTAGCAGTTGACCAAGGCGGTTGCGTGGAAACTTTGCGGGTAACTTCTCACACAAATCCTACCTATGTTGAGGAAGGAGTCGTGCATTATGGCGTACCAAATATGCCCGGTGCGGTGCCTTGGACTGCGACTCAAGCTTTGAATAATAGCACTTTGCCTTATGTTTTGCAATTGGCAAATAGCGGGATTAAAGCTTTGGAAACTAATCCGAGTTTGGCGAAGGGATTGAATGTGCAGAATCACCGCTTGGTGCATCCTGCTGTGCGCGAGGTTTTCCCAGATTTGGCTGATTGAATTTCCTGTTGTTTTTAAGTAAGCTATCCCGCATCTAAATTGTCTTTTGGTGCGGGGCGATATAATAAACACTAAACAGCGATCGGACAAAGGCTCAGAGTTGAACAATAAACTTTAATTCTCGGTCGCAGTTCAACTTGAACTAAAGTTCTGAATTCTTCATTTTTGGGGGCAACTAAAAATTCTAATTTACCGTTAATATAATCATTAATTTCAATAAAGTTCACGAGTTCAAAACACATAATACCTACAGTGGCATCGGCTATTTTTAATTCAATTTGAACTGATTTTTGAATGATATTCATCCCAAATTTGAGGGTGACACCTAATGAATCTGTCACTTCATAACACCAATAGCCATCGGAGGGTTGGGAATCTTTTGGTTCTTCACAAAATAATTCTAGAAAAGCTAGTTCATCAAATCCCTCATGTAAATTGATTTTTGCCATTTTCTTACCTAAGATATTGAGTTATTTTCCATAGATTATAGCACTGAGAAAGCGGCGAGTTCCATCGGGCAAGACTTCCCATGAACTTTGGACTTGGGCGAATTTTCCGGTTCTCCCTGGCAACAGTGAATCTCTAAGCTCTGTATCTATTGTACCCTCTTCTCCTGTAGTGTGGTTTGTATAAATATTAATAAATCGCTCAACAATATTACTTTCTTCTTGGACTGCTTGTTCTAGATGAGTTTGAATAAATTGACGAGATTCTGAATCGTCATCAAATCCCAAGCGATTTAGTTGTTGTCTATTTTGTACCGCTCTTTTTGAGTTATGAGCGTCTGGCTTTATGTTGACATTGAATAAGTAATCGAGTTTGCGATCGTTAATGATGCAGGGTGTTTTTGCGTCGGTAGGTCGATCGGATTGTGTCAATGGCTGATTTTTAAAATATAGATTTTGGGAATTGTAAGATTATATCATTTTGGCAGTTTTTTCATCCTACAGCACGATCGCACTCACAGCCCCAAAAAGCGAGATCCCTTTCCATATCCCCAAAAAGTGAGCACTATTTTTAACTAATGCCAAAGGGGCGATCGCACTTTTTGACTTATTCCAAAAGGGCGATCGTTGCTCTTACCTCAGTATCTCAATTGCTTCTTTCAGAACTTGAGTGATTTCAGGTTTATCAGAAGCAATTACGTCATCTGGTAAGTGTTTGTGATAGGGGAAGTTAGGTAGATTGGGAAAATGAGGTGTGCTGTCATAGCGAAAAATAAGTTGATTTTGTTCATTCTGAAAGTGATAGCGGTAATCAAGAAATTCTAATTGATTATCTGTAACTACGACCGCTTCATTGATTTCTAGCAGGTATGTTTGATTAAAACGTAATCGAATTCGTAGATTAGCCCGTTTTGGGGTTAAAATTTATTCCTCATAGCGTTCGACATAAACATTGCTGCATTGTTGAATGGCTTGCTCGACTTTATCGAGGTAATCAGATAAAATATTAGGCAGCATAATTCAGTCGTTGAGCTAGTTCCTGATGCAAAGCCAGGTAATGTCGGTAGTCATTCGCCCATTCTATAAATAAGATATCATCTGATAATAATCCCTGATTGTATTGGTAAAAGAATTCTTCTGAGTCAATTTTTTGCTGCTTCTCATACAAGCTGAGTCGCTTGGCAACGGCAACTAAGGCATCTAAGGGTGATGTATATTGAATGGTCTGTTTACGCATGGGCTTCTTAGCTCTGTAATGGATTTATTTTGGTACTGATATTTGTAATTGTTGACATTTTAGCAAATCTATCTGTGTAATGGCATTTATTTGATGATTGATGAGAACAGAAAAGGCGATCGCACTTTTTGACTTATTCCAAAAGGGGATCTAGGCCTCGTTTGAGAAAGAGGAATTAAGGGATATCACCCGAAATCCCTTCGCTGTCAAATGTCATTCTGCCCTTAGCTGGGCTACAATAATCCTCATATCGTTATTTAGCAAAGCTTTATGCCAGAAGTTGCACGATTTTACGGAATAATCATCAAAATTTTCTTTGGAGATCACCCACCTCCTCATTTTCACGCAGTTTACGGTGAGTACAATGCTTTAATCGGCATTGAGTATGCCAGAAATTATTGAAGGAGATTTACCGAATCGGGCTCAAAAGTTGGTAATAGAATGGGCTACGTTGTACCAGAAAGAACTGCTGGATATGTGGAATAGTCAAGAATTTAGTAAACTTCCACCATTAAAATAACTGGGATTTTTTTATGAAACCTGAGCGCATTGTTTCTGCTAAAGCTATGGACGATCGCACCTTGATGGTTGAGTTTACCAATCTTGAAGTTAAAAAATATGACATCTCTAAGTTATTGGACAACCCGATGTTTGCGACATTACGCAATTCTGGGTTTTTCAGAAGTTTTACAATTGAACCTGGTGGTTATGCACTGGTTTGGAATGACGAGATCGATATTAGTGAATATGAGCTTTGGCAGAATGGAATCAGTTGCACGGATGAGGAAATTGAGCGATATATTGAATCTATTCATCAGGTTGTTCAGTGAGAAATAATACTTGACTATTCTGATCGCTCGCCCTTTTTTACTTATTCCAAAAAGGCGACCGCTCTTGTTTGAGAAAGAGGAATTAAGGGCGATCGACCTTGTTTGAGAAAGAGGAATTAAGGGCGATCGCCGAGTTCACAGCACTATCGTGCATCTGCGAGTTTTCGAGGAGAAACTCTGGATCAGTTTTGATTGAAAACAGTTTGCAAATTACGATAACCACTAATTACTCGCAAAATTTCAATACCTTCTCCAACAATTTGGTAAAAAATGATGTAGTCCATCAACGGTATCCCTCGCAAACCAGGAGCAAACCGATCGTAGGATCGCCCCAAATACGGAAACTCGGCGAGATGCTGACATTTTTTGCCAAAACCTTCGACAAAGCGATCGCCTGCATCTATGCTTTGCTCTAGAAAATAATCGGAAATTTCTGATAAATCTCGACTCGCATCAATCGTAATAACCAAACTTTTCATACTGCTGCTTCTTTGGCGCTTTGCACTTTAGCTCTCAGTTGAGCTAGCACCACGTTTGCTTCTAACACTTCGCCACGCTGTGCTTGTTCCCGTGCGGTGTCAATTTTTTTGCGCGTTGCTTTGGCCCAGACTAAGTATTCTGGGCTACGATCGGCATCGGGTAGCGCAACATCATCAATCAGTAACAGTAAGGCGGTGTTTATAGCTTCTTCTAAAGAGGGGTATTGCCCTTGTTTGACGAGGGTTTCGAGAACTTGGGTTTGGGCTTGGCTAAGGGTGATTTGCATGATCGTATTCGACCTTTTGTTGCAGGATAGTTCTACTTTATCGTAGCAAATCGGCAAGCGATCGTTTTTTGGGGAATAGCGATCGCCCATCTGTAATCCCAAGCATCGCACTTTTTGACTTATTCCAAAAGGGCGATCGCACTTTTGGCATCTGGTATAGATGAAGGGCGATCGCACTTTCCTGCAAAAACATTCGTAACCAAAAGGGCGATCGGGCCGACATTGAGTTTAGGAGATAGATCGCCCTTTTTTGAGAAAGAGGAGGAAAGGGCGATCGGCTTTCTGCAATCCCAAGCATCGCACTTTTTGACTTATTCCAAAAGGGATCTCGCCCTAGTTGTCGAGTAGACATGATTGGGTATAAACTAATTCTAAAACTATTCCCTAAATATCGCCCCTTCCCCCAAAATTTCAACCAACATCCAGTCCCCCCCTTAAGAAGGGGGGCTAGGGGGGATCAATCCGAGACTAAACGACCCAACCATAAACTTCAACCAACATCCAGTCCCCCCTTAATAAGAATTACCAGGGAGATAATGCCTTTATTAAACGACTCAAACTTCCACCTACCATACAACCCAAAACTCATCCCCATCGCCAAACAACTGCGGAAAAATCCAACTCCATCCGAAAAAAAACTGTGGCAAAATTTTCTGAGACATTTCCCTTTGCGAGTTCTGAGACAGCGCCCGATCGACAATTTTATTGTAGATTTTTATTGTGCGGCTTTACTGTTAGTAATTGAGATTGATGGGGAGAGTCATTTTACGGAACAAGGGAAACTATATGATGCAGAAAGAACCGGGATTTTACAGGGGTATGGATTGAAGGTTGTCAGGTTTACGAATGTTGAGGTGTTGCAGAGTTTTGATGGGGTTTGTGGGGAGTTGTTGGGTTTGATTGAGGGTGATTTTTGAGGCCAGATCCCCCTAGCCCCCCTTCTTAAGGGGGGGACATGAAGGGAGGGGAGTTGAATGGGTTGATTGATGCGATCGCACGTTTTGACTTATTCCAAAAGGGCGATCGCAAGGTTTTGCATCTGGTATGGATGAAGGGCGATCGCTCTTCCCTGCAAAAACATTCGCAACCAAAATGGCGATCGTACTCCCCTAAAGAGCGCTCTCTCGAAATCTCAAAAAAGCATTAGGTATTGCCTCCCTTAGCGCTTTAACGAGATATACCATTCATTGCTTCCCAATAAGCTTGAATTGGACTCATTGTCCTGCCCTTAATAACTGACGATTTAAGGTCATTTTGTAAAGAGATTGTTTCGGTATCTGTCGCAACTGCCAAATGTAAATGAGCACCCATCGTACTACCATCTGAAAATTTGAAATTAGCACCAGGAGTACCGATGGGCGTACTTGGAATAATTGGATCTCCTACTTTTACTTTTACTAAATCTTTTTCATTAGCTAAATGATAGTACCACCACACTCGACCTGTTTCTTTACCCTTGATTGTTTCCTGAACTGCCACAGCAGTTCCTAAACCGAGAGATCGATAATTATTTTCAACATAAAGAACTTTTCCATGAATCCCAGCTTTAATCTCACTTGCTCCGTCAAAATCTATTCCTGAATGCTGCCATCCAGGCAATACATACTTGGAGTAATAATCATCTGATGCGTAGCCCGCAGTTAAAGCCACACGAGTACCGAAAATGGCTGTAGACATCTTTGTATATACATCCTTAACCGATTGAGGTACTTTGTTTCTATATTCTTCTAGGGCTTTTGTTGCTGTAATTGGAGGCGATTTAGCCTTGCCAATATCTTCAAAAAACCTCTTAGCTTTTTGGTCTTGTTGCAGGTATTCATCATAGTTCCAGTCAAAATAGAACACAGACGCGCTTTGATTGTCCCACCAATTATCATCGGTTTTGTGACTTTCCAGTTCTGGATAGAATTTAAAAGCATTCTCTTTCAGCTTTTTCAATTCTACCTCTTTTTGTTGAAGAGTTTGTTCTAGTTGTTGAACAGTTAGTTCTAGTTGAAGTATATCCCATAAGTTAGCAGGTGATACCCACCAGAATGTGTTGTTTTTTATTTCATTGATTCTTTTTTGTTTTTCCAAGATCAAATTTTTAAGGTCTTTTATTTCTGCTACTAAATCGCCACCTCCAGTCCGAATTGTAACTCCTTTTCCACTAACAGGCTGAGGATTGGGAGACGGGGAAGTTGGCGAAACCGAACCACCATTACCCGGAGTTATTCCAACGCCACCACTGTTGCTGCTAGCTACAACATTGATGTTGAAGGATGTTGAATCGCTCCATTCTTTTCCGTCGAAGGCGCGGACGAGCACTGAATTTGATCCGAGAACAGAACCATAGAACTTGATGGTATTAAATTGGTCAGCAGGAATAAGATATTTTCCGGGTGGTTGACCTTCCAGCGTCCAAGCTTCCATGTCTATACGGGTTGGATCAACTGAGATTTCGTAGAATTGAATAGCATCGCCGTCAGGATCGGAAATTTGCAACCTGTCTGCATAGGTTTGTAGACTAAAGCTTGTACCATAAGGCATCTCAAAATTTGGGAAATTAATAACCGGCTTTCTGTTAATTGTCTGCCCGTCATTAACTGTACTGCTGTTCGGTGTTTCCCAAGGACGATAAGCTTTCGCCCCATCCTGCGCTGTCCAGTAAATATATCCGCCTTCAAAATCAATGCGTTGGCCACCTTCCCAGTCTCGTTTCCCTTGTGTCGGAAAGCCTAACCAGTTATTAGAACCGCCGTTTTGATTGTAAGTATCAGCGAAGTCACGCCAAAGTGCGATCGCCCCAGATTTAGCAGTCCAGAAGACGTGACCATTATTGTAATTTTGATGATAGCCCTTTGTTCCAGTTGGTGAATCCGCCGCATCCCAATAGCCAGTAGTAGGATTGCCTAATAATCCTTGATGACCTGCATATTCAGCAGCGATGGACTTCTCCCAAGGTAATTCCCCATTTTTGAAAGCTCTTGCTCCCTCCTTCTCTGTCCAATAAATATATCCCCCTTCAAAATCAATGCGTTGGCCACCTGACGAATCCGTTTCCTTTCCTTTAGTCGGAAAGCCTAACCAACCGTTAGAACCGCCAGTTTGATTGTAAGTATTAGCGAAGCCATGCCACAGTGCGATCGCGCCAGATTTAGCAGTCCAGAAGACATGACCAGAATCGTAATTTCGATGATAGCCCTTTGTTCCATATTGTGAATCACCAGCCGGCCAATAGCTACCAGTAGGATTGCCTAATAACCCTTGATGACCTGCATATTCAGCATCAATCGATTTCTGCCAAGGTGATTCATCATACTTGAAAGCTCTTATCCCTTCCTTCGCTGTTCGATAAATGTATCCCCCTTCAAAATCAATACGTTGTCCGCCTTCCCAATTCCATTGCTTTGCTGTCGGGAAGCCCAACCAACCATTAGAACCGCCGTTTGGATTATGGTAAGCATCAGCGAATTGACCCACCAATGCGATCGCCCCTGATTTAGCAGTCCAATAAACAGACCCGCGATCGTAAGTTCTACCGTAACCCTTTGTTCCAGTTGGTGAATCAGCCGCATCCCAATAGCCTGTAACCGGATTACCTAATGAATTTTGATTGGCTGCATCATCAATGGATTTCTGCCATTGAGGAATCAGTGGGGACAGCGGTTGACCTGGAGGAATCAGAGCTAAATCCTCATTCGAGAAACGCTTCACTGTATTCGGATTAATTCCTAATCCGTTCAATGTTTCTCGATCGGGAATCAGTCGTAATTGACCATTTTGGACTAAATAGTAATCCGAATTATAGCTTGAGATAACTTCATTCTCTGGAGGAGTCGCTACTACATTCACTACATATTGACTTGCTGCATTAGGGGCCGCCGAACCTATTTGTAAGTAATAGTTTCCAGCCCCTAATATTAAATCGAAACTTTGAGATTCCGTTACAATATTACCAAGCTTAATTACCTCGCCCGGATCTACTTGACCATTACCATTTCGGTCTTTAATCAACGACCACTCAGCACCAGAACCTAATTGAGATAATTCAAGATTTACTAATTTAGAGCTGTTTAAGCTGAATTTGTAAAAGTCGTTTAAATCCTTACCACCTATTGAACTAAGAATACGCCCTGATGCAACCTGATCCTTATTAACCCCATCCCCTAAGTCAGCACCACCAGAAATCAAAAATAAATCTTTGGCAGTCTGGATTGAGTAATTACCATCAGGATCGGTCAGAGGAACTGGTTTGCTAATTACTTGTGCTGAACCTGATATCACTAGCGAAGGATAGCCATACCAACTTGCTTGACCCGAAGGCTGCACCGTCAAATACCCATTCTTGTAATAGTGATTAACCACCCCACTACTCACCACAGTCTTATCAAATGCCCCAGCAGACGCAGGAACTTTCCCTTGTCCGGGTTGTGGCGCATTCGGAGTAAAAGTAGCATTCAATGTATAAGGTCGTACCAGTCTTTGCTGAGTCGAATTCCAATCAGGTTCTTGCCAGAAATTGCTGGGAGTTTTCACCTCAATGTCATAGCGCCCTTTATTCAGATCGAGTTCCAACCATCCATCGGAATTAGCAGCAACCCCAAGGCCAGAAAGTTGTACGGGTCTATCTTCAGAACCGATAAATTTATTAACGCTTAGTTCCATTTTGCCATTGGGAGAATTCAAATTTATCCTGAATTTTCCCGACTCATTCACTTCAATCCCATACTTAGCAATCCGGTTGTTGACTTGTGTATTGTCATAAGTGACCACACCTGCTAAATTCTTCAACTCAGAGACAGCAGGCCCTGAGAAAACCGCACTTTGGGGGCTGTCTTGTAAGGAATAATAGGGCTGAGTTCTGTACTGCACATTCCCAGCAAAACTCGAAACTCGATCGGCAGTAAACTGAGTTGATATGTTGTAATCTTTGAAAGTAGACCAAGCACCGCCACCGACCTTGAGATAGTACGTCCCCGGATCGTAAAAATTGCCACCTGAAAAAGAAGTCTGTCCTTCCCTGATCATAGAAGAACCAAGAGAAATCCCTTTACTGAAGATATGAGATCCAGGCTTGCCGTCAGCTTTGATAATAGTTACATTTGGGGGAGTGGGAAATCCTGAAACAGGGTTGAGACTGGTCAAATTCCACTTGACATAACCAGGTTCGTTCACCGTAAACTGATAATATTTATCAGGCTGATTCCCATCAACCCGATTGCTATCCGAGAAATTAGTTGATGCTTGTACAGTAGCCGCCGCGATCGAATTTCCACCTTTAGCAGCCCGTTCCTCCGGCGTAACTTTCCCTTCACCACTCCAAGTTCCAGGAGTCACCCACGGAGTTGGCCGATAAACTTCCGGCTTCGTCTTCTTCGCCAAATCCACCGCCGCCAACGTATTCAAAAATCCAAAACCCGTCTCATCATCCCACCCAGACGGCCCCAAATCCCTCGCCGTAGACTTCAAAATCTCCATCACTTGGCGATAGTTCAAAGCAGGATTTGCCGCCCAAACCAAAGAAGCCGCCCCCGCAAC
>REAP01000214.1 GCA_004294385.1 Oscillatoriales cyanobacterium
CTATTGTCAGCAACAGGCAAGATGCCTGTTCCACAAAAGATCGGTTTTCTTGTGGTACTATTGTCAGCAACAGGCAAGATGCCTGTTCCACAAAAGATCAGTTTTCTTGTGGAACAGGCATCTTGCCTGTTCATAGAATGCTTGTTGAGAATGGTATTATTCTGTGAGTCAATCTAAAATATAAAATCTAAAATATAAAATCGAATGATTCAATCTCGAAATCTCAATTTTGCTAACCAAAATTTACGAAATCGTTCTTTTAAAGGCCTGGATTTGTCAGGGGCTAATTTCAGTGGTTGCGACATCAGAGGCTGCAATTTCACTGGGGCGATTTTGAGGGGGGCAAATTTTCAGGGCGCAAGAATGGGACAAAGCCGCAGACGGGTGAGAACTTTGATTGCTAGGGCTGGGGTGACTGCGGTGAGTGTCACTCTGGCTGGGGCTGTGACGGGGCTGATTGGGGGCGCGGATGCGGGTGCGGCGGCGGTGGTGGCGGTGGCGGCGACTGCGATTGCGGCGACTAGGGCTGAGGCTGGGATTGTGGCTGGGGCTGTGGCTGGGGCTGCTGCTGCGATCGGCGCTAGTGGTATTGTGACATTTTTTGGGGGTGATGCGATTAGGGGAATTGTGTTATTTTTGGTTTCTGGGGTAATACTTGGCTTGACTGCGATCGGGTTTTTTATAGCTGTTGAAGAGATAGAAAAGTTGTCGGTGACTTCGTTTAGAAAAGCGGATGTGACTGATGCTATATTTGAGGAGTCTGCTATGCTGAATGCTGATTTTTCTGATGCGCGAGGTTGCGATTGGTAAATAAGCTGTTAAAATTAATAGACATCTCCTAAAAAGCCTTTGAAGAACAGGCAAGATGCCTGTTCCACAAGAAATGCCGAATTAACTGCATTTCCCATTGATGCTTCAATTAGTTCAATTATCTATGCTGCCGATCGCACAAATCGATCGCCAACCAGTCCAAAATCTGCTAGCAGCAAGTATTTTAAACAACCGCTTCAATAAATCAGGACAATCAGAACCAGAACTCCCGGTTACTCTCATCCCCAATTTGCTCGGCTTATCCCCAGAAGACTTATCATTACTGTTGTCAGAATTGCCTCAATTATCCCTGGAAAATCTGATGGCTAGATTGCCAGAACGATCGACTTAAAAATTAATCATACACCCAGAATCCCTACTTCTGAAACAAGTCCGGGTTCTGGTGTATAATGGGAGACTGTGGTAATTTGTCATTTGCCGATGAAGTTGCGATCGCTCTTTTCTTTCCTAATTGCGGGTGTCTTAGCACTGTTAGCGCTGAGTACAGGTGGTTTTTACTGGCTGACAACTCACACTCCCCTCAACTTACTCAACGGCGGGCCCACAACTAATCCGGCGGCGGCTGTGTTTGTCTCGAAACAAGCACCTTTATTGGTGTCAATGTTGGTAAATCCCGATCGCATCGAATCCCTACGACAAGTTTTTGCCACTCCCGCAGAAAGAAGTCGATCGCACGCCGAATTTGAGCAAATCAAAAAAAGCCTCCTCGCCAATACAGGACTCGATTACAGTCGAGATATCCAACCTTGGATAGGTGACGAAATTACCTTAGCCATTACTGCGCCGGATTTCGATCGCGATCGCAAAAACGGACAACAAACCGGGTTTCTGCTAGCCCTTTCTTCGCAAAATAGCGATCGCAGCCAACAATTTCTAGACTCCTATTGGAAAAAACAATCTCTTGCTACTAAATCAGTACAGTTTGAACAATATAAAGGTGTTAAACTTACTTACAAAGAATCACCCAAAATCAATCAAAAGTCTCAACCTGTTTCACCCTTCAATCCGCTGAATCTGCCAAGTTCAAGTTTACCATCAAGCTTCGCCACTACATTAATTAGTGACAGTTCCGATTCCGAAAATAACCACAATTTCGTTTTATTTGCCAACAATCCAAAGGTGCTGCGAGATGCGATTGATAACGTCCAAGTCGCAAACCTCAATCTCCAGAATACTCCCGAATATCAAAAAGCCTTACAGCAGCTAACTCAAGGCAGAATTGGTTTAGCGTTTGTGAATATCCCGCAGCCAGAAACAGATAAAAAGCCACAACTTTCCTTGAATTCCCTAGCAGTTGCTGTCGGAGTAAATCGACGGGGATTAGTCGCTCAAACTGCTTTAGTGACATCGCGAGAAAACACAGCAATTCCCAAACTCTCGGAACCAGTCCAAGCCTTACAATACATTCCCTCAGCTAGCCCTTTCGCCGTCGCCAGTACCGATTTAAGCAATTTTTGGACTGATTTATCATCTGCGATCGCCACCAATGCAGAAGTGTCAAAATTAGCCGATCGCACCCTGGCAGATATTCAGACAGCTTGGGGCCTCAACTTACCACAAGATATATTTAACTGGGTGAAAGGAGAATACGCTTTAGCAGTGATTCCTGGTTTGTCAAATAGTAGCGATTGGATTTTTGCAGCCGAAACATCTGCTGATTCCCAAAAGGCGATCGCCCGCTTGGACGAAATTGCCCGCAGCAAAGAATACAGCATCGGCAGTTTCACCCTCAGAAACCATAAAATTACCGCTTGGACGCAGTTGACAACGAACCCGAATTATGGTAATGAGAATAAGCGCAAAAGTGCGATCGAAACTGAAGCAAAAGGAGTTCGAGCCACAGTCGGTAAATACGAAATTTTTACCACCTCAGTAGAAGCAATGGACGAAGCACTCAAAGCCGCCGAAACAGGTTCTTTAGTCGCGAATCAAGACTTTCAAACCAGCATCGAACCCTTACCAACATCTAACGATGGCTACTTTTATTTAGATTGGCCCTCAAGCAGAGGAATTTGGGAAAAACAAATCCCGCTGTTGAGGTTAATTGAACTTTCGGCGAGGCCATTTTTCGACCATTTGCGATCGCTCACAATTACTAGCACCGGAGAGACAGCAGGAATTCGCAAAGCCACGATATTTATCCGGTTAATGGGATAGTAGCAACAATGCGAATTCTGCGGTAATCTGCAATCCAATTACCATCATGATATCGATCGATTAGTCCCAACCGGAATCCCTCCTAGCGCCCGATTTCAACATCTTCAACGATACCAAGTGCGTCAGGTACTAGCACGGCTGCGGAGTAATATGCAGTAACAAGGTAAGACATAATCGCCTTTTCACTAATACCCATAAATCTCACAGATAGGCCTGGTTGGTATTCGTCAGGTATCCCCGTTTGCTGTAAACCGATCACGCCCTGATCTTCCTCACCAGTACGCAGCACAAGGATAGAACTGGTTTGGTTTTTGGTGATGGGTATCTTATTACAAGGAAGAAGAGGTACACCGCGCCACGCAATAACTTTACTTCCGTCCATGTTGATGTTTTGTGGATAGATACCAAGGCGGTTACACTGGCGACCGAAGGCTGCAATAGTGCGGGGATGAGCCAGAAAGAACTTCGACTTTCTCCGACGGGTCAGCAGTTCATCGAGGTCATCAGGAGTAGGCGCACCAGTGCGGGGGTGAAGACGCTGTTTAAGGTCAGCATTGTGCAGTAAACCAAATTCACGGTTGTTGATCAACTCATATTCTTGACGTTCCCGTAATGCCTCAATCGTCAGACGTAATTGTTGTTCCGTCTGGTTCATTGGTTCATTATACAAATCAGCGACGCGAGTATTGATCTTTAACACAGTTTGGGCAATACTTAACTCATATTCGCGGGGAGAAAGTTCGTAGTCAACGAAAGTCCCTGGTAATTGAGTTTCTCCAGTATGTCCTGAAGATAAAGCAATGGCGGCTTCACCCTGCTTATTCTGTGGTAATTGTGCGCGAGTTACGGCTCGATCGATATGAGTCTGTAAAGCCTCCGACTGGTTCAGAATTTCCCTAAACGCTTGTTGTGGTAAGCTTAATACTGTGCATCGAGTCACAGCTTTAACCGTAAACTTCCAATTGCTTTGAGATGCTACTAAAGCTTCATCGCCAAAATGATCGCCATCGGCTAACGCGCCCAATAAAGGTTCTTCTTCATATTTGGGAAGACCAAATTTATTAACTTTACCATGAGCGATCAGGAAAAGCCGATCGGCTGGTTGACCTGACTGTACGATGATGTCATCAGGTGCAAACTCCTGTTGCACAAATCGACTGGCCAAAGCCGTCAACACTTCAACATCATCAAACCCTCGCAGCAAGGGTAATTCACAAAGTTCTTGGGGAATTACCTGCACAGTCGCGCCTGTATTGGTGAAAGTAATTCTCCCATCACCTAGGGTATAGGTTAACCGACGGTTCACCCGATAATTACCACCTTTGATCTGCACCCACGGCAACATCTTCAACAACCACCGCGAGGTAATTTCCTGCATCTGTGGTGCAGATTTGGTTGTCGTCGCCAAATTACGGGCTGCGGCTGTACCTAAACTCAGTTGAGGTTGTTGACCTTCAACTTCCAAACTCGAATCATTAGAATATGTCATTATCTCATCCTCTAATTACTGCACAAATATTGAATATAGCAATAGACAAATTAGTTAGCACATTTTAGCTGGTTATTTCGACTCCGCTCAATAACCAAATTCCGTTCATTGAGCGAAGTCGAAATGAGCAAATTCCGTTCATTGAGCGAAGTCGCAATAACCAAATTCCGTTCATTGAGCGAAGTCG
>REAP01000215.1 GCA_004294385.1 Oscillatoriales cyanobacterium
TTCGACTTCGCTCAGTGACCGTTTTGAATTGTCCACTTCGACTTCGCTCAGTGACCGTTTTGAATTGTCCACTTCGACTTCGCTCAGTGACCGTTTTGATATATTTTTTTTAATTGGTTCTAATTTTTCAGTAATTAACTGTTGACAATCCTGACTAGGAATGGTGAAATTTTCGGGATTGTTTGATGCGATAACTGGGATAACTGCTTGGCAAGCTTGCTGATATAAACCTAATTCTTGCAGGGTTTTAACTTGAGCAATTAAACTACGTTTCCAGCCTAAATCATCCTTTAATTTAACATAAATTTTCGTTGCTTGCTGCCCGGTTTTCAAAGCAAGATTGATTTGTCCTTGTTCCCATTGGCCATTGGATTGAATATCGAGAATTTGCCCGATCGCCTTTAATTCCACTAATGACTTTACCTTAGACTCCTCCGGTAACAAACTGCGACTTTTCGCGATCGCACTATTTGCCTCTTTCCAATCCCCCAACTGTTGATAAGTCAAGGAAAGATTGCTCAGCGCGATCGCCTGATTCAACCAATCTCCCCCTACCTCAAAACCCGCAACAGCTTGCCGCCAATACTTCGCAGCCTCTGCAAACTCCCCAGCAGCATAACTGCTTCTAGCTAAATTCTCCCATGCTTGGGGCGATCGCGACTCATTCCCAATCCCTGTATTTCCAGCAATTACTGCAAACTCATCCACCTGTTGCCAACTTACCGGATAATTTGATACCCCACTTTTTGGCAAATTTGATGTATGGCAACTACCAAGATTGTTAGGACAATTCTGGTCATTGAGCGTAGTCGAAATGTCCACTTCGACGTAGTTTATCCTGGGCGTAGTCGCAGGGTCCACTTCGACTACGCTCAGTGACCGCATAGCCTTGACATTGACTGCAAAAAATGCTGTCAATCCAACAACAAATACAATAGTAAGTAGCCTCAGACTTCGCCGGAATCTCTGACGAAATGGTCTCAAAAAGAGAACCTGGATAGAACCGAAAAATGTAAACCTTTTTCTTGCCATGTTCTCCCCCTCGAATTCATATCAACTAAAGGAATACCCCAATAAAAATTGGCCGACATACTATCACCCAATTCCCACCGCAAACCCGTACCAACCGACAGCAAAAATTGACTATCTAAGCTATCTCTACTCGAACTATTCCAAACCGTGCCAGCATCAACAAAAGGGGCGATTTGTAAAACTCCTAACCCTCGATCGGACCTACCAACAATCGGAAACCTCAACTCCGCCGATGCAGAAATCCCATTATCACCCAACAGGATATCCTGCCGATAACCTCTGACACTATTGCCACCCCCAATCCCAAATTGTTCCAGAGGTAAAAGCGTCCTATTCGCCAATTGTACATCAGTTTTTGCCACCAAAAAAGTATCTCTCCTCAAGCGGCGAATCCACTGTCCCTGGCCCCGCCATGCCAAAAATCGGCTGTCAGGAGCTTCGCTATTAACAGTAGCATTAAACACTCCCAATCCCAAACTAAATTGAGAGCGCAAAGCCAACAATTGATCATTGTTCCGCACAGTCCAATCTTGAAAAAACCTGACAGCCGATATTCCCGTGCGCCCTTTGGCATCCGCCCCCGCAGAAAGCGGGAAATCTTCCCCTAAAATGGAAGTGCCACTTTCCCGCCTAGTTGCTGTTACTCCTAGGGCAAATTCTTGTCTGGGATTTCTCAATATAGGTTGGCGCAAAGTTAGGTCAAAATATTGGGCGGCTGCTCTGATATCAACTTTTTCAAAGGGTTTTTCGATGACGCGATTTCCGGTAATACCTGCTGATAAATTAATTGTCCCATTGTGAGGATTTAAGGGCAAAGTATAGCTGAGATCAAAGGCGTTGCTACCGTCAGTGTTGGTATAAGCAAGACTCAAACCATCTCCTTTTCCTAATAAATTAGCTTCGGTTAGTTGTAGTTGGCGGCGGAAACTGCCGATGCTAGGAGCCCGTCGATTATCTAGTAGTAAAGCAGCACTAAATGTTTTTTCCTCCTCGAATTTAACTTCGAGAGCGCTTTTGTGGGACTGGGAACCGGGTATTAATTCAGCAGAAATATTTTTAATCAAGGGATCTAGTTGGAGTAATCTCAGGGCATCTAAGAGGCGCGATGTTTGTAATGGCTGGGAGGCGATCGCTAAACGGCTACATATATAATTGAGATTGAGTCGATTTTTTCCCTTCCTTCTTCTAACTCGAATTGATTCTAAACCACCTTCGACAATTTTAATGATAACTTCCCCAGCCGCGCCTCGGTTCTGCAACCTTTGATTTGGTTCTTCGCTAGTGGTGGGAATGTATGCAAAAGAATTTATATATCCTTTGTCGTTATAGAGTTTTGTTACTTCGGAAATAATTTGCTGTAATTGGGCAAAGGTGATTCGGTTAGTATTGTTATCTAATTTTAGGAATTTGTTAGTGATTTCTCGTTCTAGGGTTTTTTGACTGAAAACTGTATTGCCAAGGAAGCGAAAGTTAGTAACGGAGATGGCTTCGATTACTTCATCAGTTTTGTTATCTTCCGGTGTTTGGGTTGTGGGAGATTGCGGTTCGTCCGATCGCGCGATCGGACATTCATAAACCTCACTGGTATCCGAATTAGGTTCAGTTTTCCTGTCTTGTCTTCTCTCTTCTAGGCTAGGAGTTGGTTGAGGCTGGGGTATATTTGGCTCGGAAGGGACTGTTTGCGGTGCTAAGGGTTCTGAGAGGTTAGGAGTTTGAGTTTCGATCGGTGTTTGTGCTGTAAATTCTCCTGGAAATAGGGGAACGGTTTGTGCTTTCAGCGGCAAAACTATCCAATTACTTGCTAACACTCCCACAGCTATTTGTAGGACTAAATCGCCCTTTTTCTGATTTCCTTTATTGGCCATAGCAACCACCGATAGGTTGAACGGGACTCTGAAGGGTAACAGTGGCAGGATTAGCAGTGAAAATCACTTCTCCTTTGCTGTTAATTGCCCAACCTTGAGCCGATAGGATGGGTCGATTAGGGGCTCCGACTTGTTGGGCTGGAGCAGTTCTGGTTCGTTGTTGTACGGGTGCTACGGCATCGGCTAAACCGACTGCGGTTGAACCATTGTTGACTGTTTCTCCCGGATTTGCTGGCAAGCCACGACCAATTCTAGTAAAGGTTTTGTCGGTTCTTGATTGTCGCTGATTGGGGCAAATTTGGGCGATCGCATCGGGATTGACAATGGTTTTTGGTAATTGAACCACGCCTTGGGTGGGATTGATAGCTGTTGACAATATATCTGGATTTACCTAGGATTAGGGAGACGAATTCTGGGTAAAGTATGAACCGATTAATCAGTATCGGTGAGTTGGCGGAACTGAAGGGAATCAGTGTTGACACAATAAGGCGTTGGGAAAAAGAGGGGAAGCTGGAGTCAGTTCGGACAGACAGTGGGCATAGGCGATACCGTCTTTCAGACTTTGTTGAGGAAAAAGCTGGGAAAACAATCGCTGACGCGAGGGTCTCCAGTCACGATAGCTTGCGGAATCTGTTCAAGACAGTTAACATACAAAGATCTAAACACATTGAGAGGTCGAATCAATGGCCACTCTAACTTATTGCAAAGGCTTGCCCACACCAGTACATGAACTCAACGAACTAGGATTTACAAATTTCGAGATGTTCCTAGAAGCTTACGCCCCGATTTTTAGGGCTGCAAGCATTGAAACAGTTGACCACTTACTTTCAGGTACAGAATTCAAGAAATCCGATTGGAACACGCACTTACAGCAAACCTACGGCATCAACAAGCGCCACGCAAATGGTGTAATCAGTTCTGCCAAAGGTCGTGTAGACAGCGCTAAAGAACACAGGATTTTACACCTGAAAGCTCTTGAAGGAAAAATTAAATCTATTAGTACATGGCTCAAGAAAGCCGAGCGCAAGCTGGTATTAGCTCGTAAGTTTTATGCTAAGAGAAAATGGCAGAAATCAAAAACAGGTTGCAATTTTCCCATAGCCTGCTCACTTCAATACAAGTCTACAAACTGGCAGAATTTACGCTTTCAAATTCACAATAAGAAACGAAAACTAACTCTAGTAACGAAGAAAACTGAAGACTTAAAACTTAAGCCAATCAAGGTTTTCGTGCCTCGATGTGATATTTTTGTCGTCGGCTCTAAGGATGAGTCTTTTGGCAATCAAGTCTGCCAGTGGAATGGGAATAAAATAACTTTTCGAGTCCCCAAGTGCTTAGACTCGCGATTTGGAAAAACCGTGTCCTCTGAGATTGGTGATTTTAGCCACAACATAAACAGACTGCCAGAATGTGGGGCTAAAACCTGGCATTTCTACCGTAAGAATGGAAAGTGGGTTGCTGCTGTGCAGTTTACCCCAAATCCCGTGAAGCAGGTTTCTAGAGAGAGAATATACGGTTGCATTGGTATCGACATGAATCCCGGTTCTATTGGGTGGGCGTATGTTGATTCTGAAGGGAACCTCAAAGCCAAAGGGCAGATCCCATTGCAGATGGGTTTACCCTCCGGCAAACAACAGGCTCAAATTGTTGATGCCTGTCTGCAACTAGCTGTAAAAGCCACGGAATTTGAATGTCCTGTGGTTTGTGAAGAACTTGATTTCTCAACA
>REAP01000027.1 GCA_004294385.1 Oscillatoriales cyanobacterium
GGCATCTTGCCTGTTGCTGACAATAGTGCAAAATCTCAAGAGTGAATTTTCTGGTGGAACAGGCATCTTGCCTGTTGCTGACAATAGTGCAAAATCTCAGTTGTAACCAAATTACTTTCGGTCAACAGTCAACAGTCAACTGTCAACTGTCAACCGTGAACCGTCAACTAAACAAACTTTCTCGCGTAGGCCAAAGCCGCCTCAAACTTGATCGCTACATCCTCTTGTGTGTGAATAGCTTTCTCCTGTTCCAGTAGTGGCCTACCGAACCTAAAAATGCCATCCTGTTCTAAATGCTCTACAGCAGGTAGAGTTTCTGGATGTGGCAAAAACTTTCTGCCGATCGTGTACGGCGTGTGGTAAGAAAAACTAAAATCTGGAAATTTGTCACTCTTGATTTCAAGGTAATAGAGTGAATAATAATCTTTAGTTTCGGAGTACACGCAGTCACGACACTTACTTACCTGTCTGCGATTCTGATAGAAAAAATCCCACTTATCCCAATAGTAATCATCTTTCATCATTTCCTGATGATCGTCGCAAAGTTCGAGATACAATTTGTCAGCATCGTTGGGACGATAGAAGTAGAGCATAGCGTAGGGCATCTCAATCAGTACCTTGACTGCTTGATTTTTTCGGTGATACCATTCCTGGCGGTGAATTTCATAAATTTCGTGATCTTCGATCGCTTTAGCACCGTTAAGCTGATTTTCTTTGGCCCACCGCGAAGCCCAAACTGTCCAGTAAGCTAGTTGGAAAGTTGCAGAAATTTCTGCTGAACCTTGTTCTTCCCAGTCTGCAATAATTTTTGACCAAGCGGAACTAAAAGCTAATCGGGAGTCTTCCTTTTCTTGATGGCTTTCCTTACTGATTGGAGTTGCTGTTTTGCCCTTATTTTGAATCTGCCCTTTTGGTTCTTTTCGCCAACTATTGATATCGGTTTGTGATAGACTCAAGACAAATCTTCTCTCGTGGACGGGATATTCTAAGTGAAGTCCTGATTTGAGGAATGTGCGGTATTCCAAAATAGGGAGTTTGCCTTGTTCAATCCATTGCTGACGTTCTTTTGGGGAACATTTGAGCAGTTTTTCTAATTCTACTGGCTCGACGGCTAATTCACTTTTGAATTTATCCCAAAATCTTTCCTCTTCGGCTGGGTTGATTTCCAGCACGGATACAATTGTGCTAACGAGGTGGTCTGTTTTGTCTTGGCAATTTTCGGGAAGTCCTAAAAATTCGAGGAGTTGGGCTTTGAGTATACGCCTGGAAGAAATTAGCTCGGCTAACATGAGAAGCTCCAGTAGAGTCAGAACTTGTGCTGTTGTTGAATTTTCAAGATTTGCACAAGTTTATATATCTTACGGCAATTCAAGGGGCGATCGCCCACAATTCACACAAAAATCACTAAAATCGATAATTGCGATCGCGCACCCACAAGCTCACAGGCACTGCATGGCCTGTTTTGTCTACCTTCACTTCTACCACAAAAGATTGCTGTTTTCCCCTTTGAGCTTCACCAATGTCATTATTGACCTTTTCCCTTTCATTCTCCGGCATATAATAGGTTTCTAAACCATATTCCATCCGCCAGCCATTATATTTACCTTGAATTGCGATTTGATTCGCGGGTAAATTAGGGGGATTTTGTAAACTAACGCGCACGGGTTTCCAAGCTTTCGGACTACCAGCATTAGTTAGTTCTTTTGGTGATTCCAGAATAACATAAAAACTGGTTCCTGTCTTAACATTGTGTGTCTTTTTGTCTGAGCAAGAAATGCCGGGAGGACAAGGTATTTTGTCACTGGGTAAATCTTTCCAGCCTGGTAATTTCTCAAGATTGTTATTCTGGGAAATATCATAACTCAAAACTTGGTAATATCCGCGCAGCAAATCGTAAGGATCTACTGGTACTGTTTGCAAAACCACTGTTTTGCCAGTGACAAAAGTGTAAACTGCGGGAGCGGGTACGGCGGCTATTAGTCCAACTTGTAGTAACAAAGGAATCCATAATCGCCACGCAGGAATGCGTTTCGCCTCCGGGGGAAGCTGAAACAGATTTGCTGTATCTGGATTTTCGACTAATAAATCAATGTTTTTTGTGTTCATATTACTAATTGGGAATTGGGAATTGGGAATTGGGAATTGGGAATTGGGAATTGGGAATTGGGAATTGGGAATTGGGAATTGGGAATTGGGCATCGGGTATTTATTTCTTCAATCCGCTAAATCCGTTACAGAATCCGCTGCCAATCTTCCTTACATCCGTTAAATCCGTTACAAAATCCGCTGCCAAACATCCGCTAAATCCGTTACAAAATCCGCTGCCAATCTTCTTCCTTCTATTCATCTTTGATTGTGGCAAAGTGTCGCTCGAACCACAAGCCAGCAGCAATCACACCAATTCCACACAACACAAATACAAAAGATTTGAACAATAATTCAGTATTGTATTCAAACAAGCGGCTGATAATTTGCAAAGTTATCAATACCATCCCGCCCCAAAAAGTCTGGCGTTTTCCTAGTCCTAAACCTTCTCGGATTAAACCGACAGCTAGCAGAAATAATAAAACGTTAAACAGAAAAGTCGCTAATTGCGGGAGGGGACTAAAATTGATGTGGTAGAAAGGTATGAAAGCGCCGATGACTATGAAAATTGCGATCGCACCGGTAGTCAAATCCACACCTTTTCGCTTTGGTCGCCGCAGTTCCAAACGTCCCAGATGCAGCCATTCAAACACCGTCAAAGCACCCAAAACAGTCACATTTGCCAAAACACTCCAATCCAGTGGAATTTGCGAAGGAGCGGGTGAATCTTGCCACAGCCAGTGGAAGGAAAGAAAATAAAAAAGACCAGCCAAAAACACTAATGCTAAACTGCGGGCGGTAGGTTGAAACAGCCTGCTGTCGATATTCGGCCACATTGCATCGTCGTACCCCCACAACAAAGCGGGTGGTAGGGCACAAAAGATTGTGACACCCCAATTTGGATTTAACCCTTGGGCGATAGAAACTTGTAGGGAAAAAATTAGGACGATCGCACCTAGGGCAAATATAGCACGCGATCGACACCAATAAGCCAGTGGTATAAACATGATACTAGCTGCGATCGGCATTTGTCGCACCAAAACTTCCAGCCAAGAAAACTCGACTTTGGAAGACCAATCTAGCACAGCCAGCCAATAGCCTAAACCGACTAAAAGTGCTGACAAAACGCCCAAGGAAGTCATCCGCAAACTGTAAGCCATTCCGAGCACGCCGACTCCCCAAGCCAGGAAAAGTCCGTAGGAAGAACCGCCAATATGAAACATCTGCGCCATCAAAGCCATATTTGCTCCTAAAATCAGAGCTCCTAATAGCAACAATCCTTCACCTAGGAGTTTATTTCGCCCTTTGGTTGGGGGCATATTTTGATGGGAGTTTGTGCTGCGGGATGGGGGAATTCGCCACAGATAGAAACCTGCGATATTCACTGCTACGAATAAGCTCAATAGTAGCGTAACTCTGGCGAATCGCGACCAAACTTGCCAGTTTGCTGCGACAAAGGTGATGACTCCTATCGCCAGGAGGATGCTACCGAGACTGATGAGAATGCTGAGGAAGCGGTTGCGGGAAGCGGTTTCGAGGGTGTTGAATTGGTAGCGATCGGCAAGTTGTTGGTACAATGAAGTATCAATGAGTCCTTCTGCTTCCCAGAGTTTAGCTTGCGATCGCAATTCTCGTCGAAATTGATCTGAAATCATTGTTTATATTCCAGAGGATTTGAGCCGTGATAGTTTTTAATATCTCACTTGTATGGCAATTGTAGGTGGAAGGTAGGACACCTGTCTAAGTTGCACAGTAGATTTGATAGGGTGCATCTGTGTTTGGCAAATATATTCGTAGGGGCGAAGCATGACCGCTGTAAATCTCTGGTTATCACTAATAAATTGTCTGCGGTCATGCTTCGCCCTTACCAAATCGAGATGCTCCCATTTGATATCAATAATTATAGTGCTT
Source organism: Oscillatoriales cyanobacterium (assembly GCA_004294385.1). Taxonomy (GTDB): domain Bacteria; phylum Cyanobacteriota; class Cyanobacteriia; order Cyanobacteriales; family Microcoleaceae; genus Microcoleus. The sequence continues at coordinate 3,997 of REAP01000027.1, forward strand.
TTTAATTATTTGAAATAACCGCGAAGACGCAAAGAGCGCGAAGTCAGAACTAGACATCTCCTTCTTTCCCCCCTTGCGGCAGGGGGGTTCTTCCTTCGCGTCCTTAGCGTCTTCGCGGTTCATTTAATCTTAATCCATCCTCAACCCGATTCAAATTCCAATCATAGGGCAAAAAAACGATCGCACATTCATCCCCGACAACCACATCCGCACCCAAATAACCACCGACATATCCAGCCACCGAACCCGCCACCTTCACAAAATCCTCACCATACCACTTAAAAATTTTGCTCAAATAAAGAGTCTTTTTCCCCGTATCATACCGCACTTTATCGGGATTCTGAATAAAACGGTTCGCGTCTATTTCCAGTTGAGTTCGTACCGACTCCGGGAAATAAGCCCCGCGACGCAACATCGGACATCCCACAGCAGCGCAAACCAAGGCAAAATGGATTCGAGGTTCGGCAAATTCCTGGCGTAAAATCCCGTGTTCGATTTGATTGAGACTGTACTTTTTGCCTGCAATTGTATAAGTTGAACGGGTGAAAAATTCCAAAAAGCTCAGCCAGTTGGGAATTCCCAAAACTTTGGGACGAATTGATGCGATCGGATATACTTCAATAACTTGAGAAATGGCGATCGCATTATACACATTCAGCCACAAAGCCAGCCGCACATCCGCATCCGTCACAGCAGCCAAGTCCACATCAGCCAAACTTTCCAGCCACTGTCTCAAAACATCCGCCGACTCAGCTTTCCAGCGCCGATAATTCACACGCCCGAAATCGTCAACATAGGTGTGTAGCAAATTGTCCCAAGTCTTAAATGCGATCGTATTTATCATGACAATTTACAGCCTTTACCTTCTACAATCTTAAAAGATTCTAAATTCAAACTTCAATGGCAATTTGTCTGTTCCGGCAAAACTCCCATCCCAATTTTAACAGCCAATTCTGATTCTTAAATTGTCATCCCCAAATACCCATGATCGATCAAACAAACTTTAGCGATAAATTGTTGACGGCTATTGAAAATAATCAAAGCTTGCTGTATTTAGCCCTTGATCCAGATCCTGAAAATTTGATTAGTTCGCTGTCAATAACCACGGATTTGTTGGCAAAGGTTAAATTTGCGATCGACCAAACTGCCGACTTGATTTGTGCCTACAAAATCACCCTCGGTTTTTACCAATCTTTAGGCATTCCCGGTTTGCAACTGCTGCAACAAATATTCGCAATTATCCCTCCTCATATTCCTGTAATTTTAGATGCCAAACACTGCGATTTAAGTACGAGTACAGTATTTGCCAAAACCATATTTGAAGACTGGCAAGTTGATGCTGTGACTTTAAGTCCCTATGCCGGATTCGACCAAGTAGCGCCATTTTTATTATATCCCGGCAAAACAGTTTTTGTCCTCTGTGCCACGGCCAATTCCTCCGCCGCCACTTTGCAACAATACCCAACATCAGAAAACCCTTTTTACTTGCAATTAGTCCGCGTTTCTCAGACTTGGGGAACTCCCGAAAAACTCGGTTTAGAAGTAGGAGTAATGCCGGATGTGTTGGCGCGCATCCGCCAAACTGCTCCAGAACGCCTAATTTTAGTTGAAGGAGACATCGCAGCAGAAAATGACCTCGCAGAAGCAAATGACCTCGCTCAACTGCTAGCGGCTGGTTTAAGCAAGAATGGTGAGGATTTATTGCTGCCAATCCCTACCAGCTTATTCGCCGAATCAAATCCCCGCGCCGGAGTTCAAAAATTGCGAGATAATATTAACGAAGAGCGTTTAAAGGCGATCGCAGGTAGTCCTACTTGCGACTTGTGGCTACCGGATGTTTGCTTTTTGCAACCGGAACCTCACCGCGATTTAATCTTGCAACTTTATGATATTGGCTGCGTGGTTTTTGGCGATCATGTACAAGCATCGGGGGCGGTATTTCCATATTACATTGATTTGCGAAAAATCATCTCAATTCCGCAAATTTTCCACCAAATAGTCAGCGCCTATGCAGATATTCTCAAAGACTTAAAATTCGATCGCATTGCGGGAATTCCCTACGGTTCTTTACCCACAGCAACGGGTTTAGCTTTGCGGATGGAACGCCCGATGATTTTCCCACGCAAGGAGGTGAAAACTTATGGTGCGGGGAAGTTAATTGAGGGGCATTTTCAGGCTGGAGAAACTATTGTGGTAGTGGATGATATTTTGATTAGCGGCAAGAGTGTGATGGAAGGTGCAGCTAAGTTGCAATCTGCTGGGTTGAAGGTGGAAGATATTGTGGTTTTGATTGACCACGAACAGGGGGTGAAAGATAAATTGCAGGTGAATGGTTATCGAGCACATTCTGTGTTAGCACTTTCAGAAATTGCTCAGATCTTGTATCAAGCAAATCGGATTGATACGGAGGAATTTCAGCTTTTGACTAAGGAACATTAAACCCCAATTCCTGTCGTACTTTCTTCTTGGCTTTTGGGATTTTAAAATCCCAAAAGCCTTTCGATTCTAATTATTTGACTGCTACCCCTTGACAGGTCAAGACACTATCTACGAAATCTGGTTTTGTTTTGTCACCTCGACATAGATATGTTCTAACCGGACTGGATACCGAGCAATTGAGTCAATCGAAATCCCATCAAATCGCAAAATAATCTCTTTTAATTCTAAAGCTTCCGGCAACCAAAAAGCTAAATCGCTACCGTAACGACGGGGAATGAAATTGTACTTTTCGGCGCGGGCGATGACTTCAGCTTCTTCTGAGGTTTTGACAACAATGATTTCTTGAGCCGGAATCAGTTTTCGCAACTCTTCCAAACTACCTTCTGCGACAATACTCCCACTCTTTAAAATCCCAATTCTCTGACAAAGACGTTCCGCTTCATCCAACAAGTGTGTTGTCAGCAATATTGTAATTCCTTGAGATTGTAATTGCTGAATTAAATCCCAAATTTCGTAGCGCGCTTCAATATCCAAACCCGTTGTCGGTTCATCTAAAATCACTAATTTAGGTTGGTGTACCAAAGCTACAGCAATATTCAATCGGCGCTGCATTCCCCCGCTCAAAGTTTCTACGGGACTTTTCGCTCTATCTGTTAAGTTTACGGCTTTTAAACATTGTTCTATTTGATAAAGACGCTGCTTGCGATTCATCCCATAAATCTGAGCAAAAAAGTTGAGGTTTTCTTCACAACTAAGGCTTTTGTAGAGCAAATTTTCTTGGGGTGCTACACCGATTAATGCTTTTGTCAAGTCGGAAACTGGTTCACCATTCAGGGTGACTTTCCCACTATCTGCATTGAGCAAATTGCATAAAATATTGATTGTGGTAGTTTTGCCGGCACCGTTTTGTCCAAGCAAACCGTAAATTTCTCCAGATTTAATGTGCAGTGTTAAATCTTTCAGCACTGAACGTTCGCCATAGGACTTATTTAGCTTTTCTATTTGCAGCACTGCTTGAATTCTCCGTGGTTTTTTGTATAATAGGAGTTGGATAATTTACGATTTTTTCGGATTTTTTTAACCGCAGAGAGCGCAGAGAGCGCAGAGGAGGAGAAGAGATGGTTCTAAAGTCTTCTTTCTACTCTCAACATCCTGCGGTAAGAGAGCCATCCACCTGCTATCATGGCTATAGAAAATATGAATAAGAACCAGAAGTGTTCGGAAATGTCATCGAAGTTTTTGCCGTTAGCCCAAACTTGGATTAGTGCTTCATTCATGTGGTAAATCGGATTGTATTTCGCAAGTTCGAGCAGGTTTTTGGGAAACAGCGCTGTCGGCAAAAATGCACCGCCTAAAATCAATAACGGAACTCCGAAAGCCGCGACTAGGGAGTTGACATCTTCGGTGCGCCGCGCGAATTGGGTGCCGAGAATGAAGCCAACTCCCACATAAGATATAATACTGAGGAGAATAATCACACTTCCTAGCAGCACAGAGCCTTGAAATTGTGCTCCCAAAAAAGAGGCGATGGTATATACTAGAATTACTTGACCGATGCCGATCGCACTATGAGCTAGAAAAATCCCTAAAAAGTAGGAAGTGCCACTTAGGGGAGAAATAAATAGGCGTTTGAGAGTGTGTTGTTCTCGCTCTGCAACCACTGTGGCGACACTTCCTCCGAGACAGCTAAAAAATAGAGCGGCTCCCACTAAGCTTGCAGGTGCGGCACTCTCAAAGGCTTTTGCTGTTGTCAGGTTAGCGCGTTCTTGCAATATTGCTCCGTTAATTAGTAGGATGGAAACTGGGAAGATACTCCAGAGGATTAAGCTACGTTTTCGCCGGAACAGTTCAATTAAAATCCGCTGGGCTACAGCCAGGGTTTCATACCAGTATTTCATATTAATTCGGGTGAAACTCAGATATTGCATCATTCTCAAGAACAGGCAAGATGCCTGTTCCACAAAGAGCTAATTTGATTATGCGGTGAGGCGGGTTTGTTTCACCTATCTATACTTTTTTAAGATTTTGATGAACCCTTCGACTACACGGTTCTTGAGCGTAGTCGAAGGGCAGAACATCGCCCGCCCCTATAGGTACTAAATTTTACATTATTTATACCACGGCATATCATATCATGAAAAGTTACATAAACTTAATTCGTATCGGATCAATAAATAGGGGTGGCAGAGGAAAAAAAAGTAAGCAGGGTTTTGCAGAATAATTTTAAACAGGGGCGATCGACTAATTAGCAGATCCATGAAACTTGCGGTAAAGCATCGCCTTCACCGGCTTTCCTCCCTGCAAATGTTGCTCTGTAACGGAGACTACTTCTTCAGGACGAATACCGGAGTACCAAACCTGTTCTGGCATCACTAACACCATCGGGCCACTGCCACATTGTCCCAAACAACTACTAGCAACTACCGCCACTTCTGAACCTGATAACTGCTGAAAAGCTGTGAGTACCTTTGCTGCACCTTGCTTGCGACAAGTGCGGTTTTGACAAACCAGAACTCGCCTAGAAGATTCGATATTTTGCATAGTTTTTACTTGACAATTAGCCCAAGATATGCTATTTTTATATCATGGGAATAGGTGCGCGCATATATACTCTAATTATAAATTGTGATATCAAGTCCGGTAGCATCGGAATTAATATTACCTACACTTAGGAGACGACAATGCCCATTGGTGTCAACTTAAGGTACAACCGATAGTCCGCCGGGGGTTTCAACCCCCGTCTCAAAGCGAAAGTCCTCTCAAAGAGGACTGAAGAGTTAGTTGATGTGTATTGATTTCAGACAAATCGACCGTCGGTTTCAACTCAGATCTTGCACCATTGTCAGCAACGGGCTAGAAGCCCGTTCCACAAAGAGTAAATTTCTTGTGGAACAGGCCGGAAAGCCTGTTCATAAAAGGCTAATTGAGAATGGTGCAAGATCTCAGTTTTCAACCGACTTTAGCTATGAGACAGGGGTTTTAACCCCTGTCGGACTCGTGGGATGACTAACAGACACGGGGCGGGCTGACAGCTTAAGTTGACACCTATGGGCAATGCCGTGTCCCTACAATTAATCCCGGTACGGAAACGGCATTGCCTTGGACTCCCTTACTTTTAATTTGGTGACAAACCTTTGGAAGTCAACCATTGTCGATCGAACAATCGTGACTGATACCGAGCACCACCATCGCAGAGTACCGTCACAATCGTATGTCCGGGCCCCATTTGCTTCGCTAAAGCCACAGCAGCGCCCACATTAATTCCCACAGAACCCCCCATAAACAGCCCTTCTTTCCTCAACAATTGGTAAACCACCCGGACAGCTTCAGCATCATCAATTTGGATCGCATCATCTACCGGAGCATTTTCCATATTCGCAGTAACGCGACTGGTGCCAATTCCCTCAGTAATCGAACTACCTTTAGTCTGAATTTCCCCAGTTTTGAAATAACTATAAAGCCCGCTACCCATTGGATCGGCCAAGACAGTTTTAATCGCAGGATTTTTTGATTTTAGAAACATCGCCACTCCAGCAAAAGTCCCGCCAGTACCAGTCGCAGCCACCCAAGCATCAACTTTTCCGTCGGTTTGTTCCCAAATTTCTGGCCCAGTTGTCTCGTAGTGCGATCGGCGATTTGCTAAATTGTCAAACTGATTTGCCCAGACTGCATTCTCCATTTCTGCTGCCAATCTTCCCGATAATTTAACATAATTATTTGGGTCTGTATAGGGGACAGCGGGAACAGTCCGAACTTCCGCACCCAAGGTTCTCAAAGCATCTATTTTTTCTTGGGATTGGGTATCGGGAATTACGATTAAACACTTGTAACCTTTGGCGTTGCAAATGTGGGCTAAACCGATGCCAGTATTGCCGGCAGTACCTTCTACTATAGTTCCACCCGGTTTGAGCAAGCCTTTTTCTTCTGCGTCTTTGATGATGTATAAAGCAGCCCGATCTTTGACGGAACCGCCGGGATTGAGAAATTCTGCTTTCCCCAAGATTTCGCAGCCAGTTTCATCGCTAAAGCTGTTTAATCTAATTAGTGGTGTGTTGCCGATAGTGCCTATAAAACCGTTTTTAATATCCATATTATTTAGGTATTTTCCTTTTTTGTAACTCTGAAAGTGACTTGATAAGTATAGCCTTTCTCACAAAGATGAGGTATGATAGAGGATTGGGAATAAGCAATTAGTAATAGGTAATAGGCAATTGGTAATGCCCTGTTTGGCCGATGCCCTGTTTGGCCGATGCCCAATGCCCTGTTTGGCCGATGCCCGATGCCCGATGCCCTTACCCTGTACCTCACCTAACTGAGAAAGGCTATAGTTGAACCTATTTATTTGGCTGAGGAGTCATCCGTAAATACGGCTTAATCGGCGTATAACCTTTGGGAAACTTCTCTGCCAACTCTTGAGGATCGGTAATTGAAGGTACAATTACGCAATCGTCGCCGTCTTTCCAATCTACTGGAGTAGCAACGCTGTATTTGTCTGTAAGTTGCAGCGAATCGATTACCCGCAGGATTTCGTTGAAATTCCGTCCCGTGCTCGCCGGGTAAGTAATGCTCAAACGCAATTTCTTTTCGGGATCAATTACAAAAACAGTGCGGATTGTTAAGTTGTTTAACGAGTTGGGATGGATCATATCGTAAATGTCGGAGACTTTGCGATCGCCATCTGCTAAAATTGGATAATTGAGGGTGACATTTTGAGTTTCCTCAATGTCTTTAATCCAGCCCATGTGAGAATCGACATCATCGACGCTGAGGGCGATAGTTTTGACCCCACGCTTGTCAAATTCAGACTTCAGACGGGCGACAGCACCTAGTTCTGTGGTACACACTGGAGTATAATCCTTGGGATGGGAAAACAATACGACCCAGCTATCACCAGCCCAGTCGTAGAAGTTGATTTCGCCTTCGGAGGAGGCTTGGGTAAAGTTGGGTACTGTGTCGCCTAGTCGCAGAGTCATAACTGATTTCCTCTAATTTTATTTAAGGATGACTCTCTATCATCCCATAATTGCCGGTTTGTCGATCGAGCTTTACATGATTTTATTTTTTTGGGGCGTGCGATCGGCAATTGTACTACTCTGATAATTTATATGTGGTCTGTTTCTACCACGCTCGTAATGTTTCTATGCTTTACTTGCTGATTAAGACAATACAGCCTATTTTAGTTCCCCTGTGTTTGGTTTCCGCCTGGGGCTTAATGTTTCTGCTGTTTTCAAGTATTGGCGCTACTGTCACTGACTGTGTGCGGCGAGCCCAACGGATGCACCAAATCCCTTGTGCTAATTGTGTATTTTTCACCGGTGACTACCACCTCAAGTGTCCGGTTCAGCCTACAATAGCTTTGTCTGAAGATGCGATCGACTGTCCTGATTATCGATCGCATTCCCGAACTTGGGGTTAAAAAATCCGGCACATTGTATCTGGTTTTCATTGAACGGGCTCTCCGGCCCGTTCCACAAGAAGATTAACTGTTTGTGGAACAGGCATCTTGCCTGTTTATCTCATTACCAGGCTCTGCCCGGTAACGCATATCTAGAGGCTCTGCGTCTCTTGAAAAAAACATCACAAGACAAAAAAGCTGTTTTCACAACAACAGCACCCTAGCCATATGTACCGAGTGATTTCCTCTTATTTTAACTTCGATGTGGAGTTGCAATAAATTCGTAAATTAACTTGCATTGCTCCCCTCTAATTAGTTGAGGAAATATCAGTTGTGTTGGCGGATGCTGCTGCTGGTTTTTGATGGGACAGATTTGAGATTAAACAGCGTTTTTACTCCTTAAGATTCAATTTTGAACTTCGCTGTGGCATCTGTCGGAGAAGCTTTTCTTTGGCTTCATATGATTAATATAGCACCTTGTTTTTGAAGTGCAAGTACCTGCAACTAAACTTTACAAAAGAAGGAAGTTCGGCAACGGATTATGTAACGGATTTAACGGATTTAAAATTATGGAGTTTTTGAGCATCTAGTTAAAATAGTAGAGTTTGGCTGTGTCAGTTACTGGGGAAAGAGGGATAATATTTTTATGAAAAAAACCAAACTCATCAAACTGTGCGCCTTATCGCTCAGTATTTTTCTATTGTGTAGCAGCGCAGCTACAGCTCAACCGATAGCCAACTCTCAACCACAGCAGGTTTATACTAATCAAGAGATTCTACAACAGTTGGTAAAGGCAAGAATCGTTTATCTGGGAGAAACCCATGATAGCATTGAAGACCATCAAGCTCAACTGGCGATTATCCAGGAAATGCAGCGGCAAAATCGGAAAATTGCGATCGCCCTAGAAATGTTTCAGCGCCCTTTTCAAGGCGTACTAGACCAATATTTAGCAGGTAAAATCACAGAAGAGCAATTGATTGAGCAAACAGAATATAATCAGAGATGGCGCTTTCCCTGGGAATATTACGCGCCGATTGTGCGATTTGCCGCATTAAATAAACTGCGAATTCTAGCCTTAAATACACCAACGGAAGTTACCATAAAAGTTGCTACCCAAGGCTTGGAAAGCCTCACCGACAACGAAAAAACACACATTCCGCCATTGTCAGAAATCCGCAGCGATAACGCCGCATATCGGCAGATGTTACTAGAAGTTTACCAACAACATCAAAAGGCTGCACAGGGAAATAGTACGGCTTTTGAAAGATTTTTGCAAGCTCAAGTTTTGTGGGACGAAACGATGGCTGAAAAAATAGCTGAATTTGTGAAAGCTCATCCCGATTATCAAGTTGTAGTGTTGGCGGGACAAGGACATCTTGTTTATGGTTATGGGATTCCTAGCCGTGTGGAAAGGCGTTTGGGGGTTGGGAAGGTCAAAATGCGATCGGTCTTATTTAATTTTCCTACAGATAGTCCTTCATCGGCGGACAAACCCATTGCTGATTATATTTGGCGCCATTGATTTGATATGATATTAAAAATATAACCTATTCAGCCAGAACGAGAACCAATCGTGAAAGTCAAGCGTCTAAAAATTAACTCATTCCGAGGCATCAGCGATTTGACCCTGGAGTTTGACAAAGATGAGCCGACTGTGTTCATCGGCGTCAACGGTGTGGGAAAATCCAGCATACTTGAGTGTTTGGCTATTCTTCTCTCCTGGCTGACAAAACGAATTCAAAATCCCAATAGTTCTGGGCGCTCTTTCAATGAAGATGACATTAAAAAAGGATGCAAAGAAACTCATAATGAAATTACAATTTCAATGGACGACGAGCAGGAATTGGTATGGTCTTTAACTAAGGCAAGTAAAGGGCGAAGTAAGGAGACTAGCAGCAACCTTGGGGAGTTAAAAACAGTTGTTGATAACATACATCGTCAGTTGGATTCTACTTCTTATGTAGAATTACCTCTAGCAATTTACTACCCAACTAATCGTGCTGTACTTGATATTCCTTTGAAGATTAGGACGAAACATTCCTTTGAGCAGATAACTGCTTATGATGAGGTTCTCACAGGAGGGCAGATTGATTTTAGACGCTTTTTTGAATGGTTTAGAGACCGGGAAGATTTAGAAAATGAAATGCGATTAAATGATTATAATAAGTATCGCGATCACGAATTAGAAGCAGTCAGAGATGCGATCGCTAATTTACTAGATGGTTTTTCCAATTTACGGGTTAGGCGATCGCCTTTGCGAATGACTGTGGACAAACAAGGTGATGAGCTGATCGTCAATCAACTCTCAGATGGTGAGAAATGCTTGCTAGCACTGGCGGGAGATTTAGCAAGGCGTTTGGCGATCGCAAATCCGAGTTTAGACAATCCACTGCATGGTTACGGCGTGGTTTTGATTGACGAAATTGAGCTCCACTTACACCCAAAATGGCAACGGGCGATTATTCCGAATCTGGCAAAAACCTTCCCAAATTGCCAGTTTATCATTACGACTCATTCGCCACAGGTAATCAGCGATCTCAAATGGGTTCATCTTTTGAGGTCAACATCTGAAGGAATTGCGATCGATCGAGTACCATCCTATGGGAAAGATAGCAATCGAATTTTAGAAACGCTGATGGGAACTCCAGAACGTCCCCAGGAAATTCTGGAATCTTTACATGAATTGTTTCGCTTTATAGATAAAGGCGAACTCGGAAATGCACGGCAATTGCGCCAAGAATTAGCACGCAGAATGGGAGAAGAAGATCCAGAATTTGTGAGAGCAGATTGGCTAATTCAACGCAAGGAAATTCTCAATAAATGAAATATATTCAAAAGGGGAAAGAACCTGAAAATTTCTCCGACTGGAAGACAACACAGAAGTCTTTAGGTGTCAACTATAATTACAAATATCTTTCCAACCCTGAGAAAGGATCGGTACACAGTTCTTTGCTAAATGAACAAGGCTATATTTGCTGCTACTGCTGTATGAGAGTTGAACAAAGTAATAGCCATATTGAACATTTAGCCCCGCAGAGTAAGACAGGTTCAGAATTATCTCTTGATTACACAAATATGCTAGGCTCTTGTGGTAGAGATCCAAATTGGCCTGAGTATTGTGGCCATAAGAAGCAGAATCTTTCGATCGGAATTTCGCCACTACAAGCCAACTGTGAAGATTTTTTTAGTTACTCTAGCACTGGTGAGATAGTGGCAACTATAAATAATTTAGGTCATCAAAAAAATGCTCAAACAACTATTGAAGTTTTGGGACTCAATCATTATGACTTAACGCAGGGACGAATTCAAGCACTTGAAGCACTCCAAGGAATCATGACACAGGAAGAGGCAGAATTATTAGCTCAAGTTTGTCATAAAATGGATGCACAAGGGCGATACCAGCCTTTTTGTAAAGCGGTTTTATATTTTCTCAAGGATTATTTTGGTGTTGCTTAAGCTGAATTTGATCCATTAAATATTCCTGATAATGCCATATCAAAACCTGAAAAATAATGCTAAAATCAGCATGACCAACTATGAGAAAGTACCGTGAGCAATACACCAAAAATTCTCGCATTTGCCGGAAGTACACGCACAGCATCTTATAACAAAATGCTGGTAAAAATAGCTGCGTCTGGGGCTGAAAACGCTGGGGCTGAAGTCACGTATATAGATTTGCGAGATTTGCCAATGCCCCTATTTGATGAAGACTTAGAAGCAGCAGAAGGAATTCCCGAAAACGTTCGGAAGTTCAAAGAATTGATGATCGCTCATCAGGGAATTTTGATCGCTTCCCCAGAATACAACAGTTCAATTACCCCAGTGCTCAAAAATGCGATCGATTGGGCATCTCGCCCAGCGCCAGGGGAAGCAGGGCTGGCAGCTTTCAACAATAAAGTAGCAGCAATTATGAGCGCTTCTCCCGGAGGTTTAGGAGGTATGCGGGGATTAGTGCATTTGCGATCTATTTTGGGAAATATTAACGTGATGGTTATTCCCGATCAAAAAGCAATTTCCCAAGCTTTTCAAGCATTTAATCCTGATGGTACGTTGCAAGATGTCAAGCAACAGGAAGCAGTACAATATCTTGGTGCTAAACTTGCTGGAATATTGGCAAAACTCAGCGCGTAAGTGACATATTGCTGTAGGGGCGGGTTCACAAACAATATCTAACAAGTATCAACAATCTGAATAAACCCGCCCCACCCAACAATTTAAAGAAAGAGTATTTAATTTCCCAATTTTTTCTGCTTCCAAGCCTCTACAAACGGCAAAAATACCGACACCAACTCCTGCCGATTCATCACCAAAGTTGGATAAGAAATTCTCGCATAATTTTTCCCCACTTCCAAGGGGAAAATTGCCTGGGAATCCAACGGTAGCCAAACCGCACCAGCAGCTTTCACAATTACCCAACTCCCCGCAATATCCCAAATTTTCGGAGTCGCTTCCACGCCTCCCATAGACACACCAGAAGCCACAGTCAAAAAATTATAACTAGCCATTCCTAACATCCGAATTTTACTCGGAAGATGAGGCCCAATGCCCACACTTCGAGAACACAAATTAAAAATATGATTTCCACTCATTTTATCAGCAGTTGGGCGAATCAGCTTTCCATTTAAAAATGCACCTTGTGGAATATCTGTCAATACATTTTTTTCTAAAAAATCTCCCGCAAAAAAGCCATGAAAAGTTTGATTCAACGGTGGCAAATGCACGCAGCCAAAAACCGGAGTTCCGCGATACAATAAACCCAAAGAAATACCCCAAATCGGAATGCCCCTGGCAAAATTAGTGGTAGCATCCAGAGGATCGACAACCCAACACCATTCAGTATCGGGGAAAACGTGCTCTCCTTCCTCGCTCAAAATCCCGTGACTGGGAAAAGTAGATGCGATCGCACTTCTAATTGTAGCATCTGCCCAATTGTCAGATTGCGTAACCAAAGTGCCGTCATCTTTCTCCTTCGCTTGTGCAGAACCGAAATCTTTCAAAAACTGCTGTCCAACTTTCTTGACAGTAGTCTGAGAAAAACTTAAAATAGAATCCCAAAAATCTTTCATTGGTTATTGGTTATTGGTTATTGGTTATTGGTTATTGGTTATTGGTTATTGGTTATTGGTTATTGGTTATTGGTTACTGGTTATGGAAATAACAACGAACAACTGTCAACTGCGTCGCCCTGAGCGGAGCGTCGCCCTGAGCGTAGTCGAAGGGTCGAAGGGTCAACTGTCAACCGTCAACTGCCAAAACATCAGTCTAGTTCATTTTCCAGGATAGTGGCGATCGCACTTTTAGCATTATCCTGAAACTCCTGAACATCCACCCTACTCAACAGCCAAACAGCCACCACCATACCCACCGCAGGCACCGTAAAAACCAACCCATAAGCCAGCATCGGCACCCCAAACAAACTCCTGCCAAAATCCAAAATAGCACCACCGCTAACCGTCGCTATGCCCCGCGCCATCGCCTGCGACAAACCCCAAGCCCCAATAAAAGTACCCGCAGTTTCCGCAGCAGTCAAATCCAACATCAAACTCAGCGCCCCCGTCGTTGTAATTCCCGAAGCTAGCCCAAACAACAGTAAAGCCGACTTAAACAAAATTGGATTCCCAGTAAATCCCGATGCAATAATCAAACCAAAACAAACCGCCACCGACAAACAGCCCAACCTAATCGTATTTTGCTTACCAATTCGTGGTACAATTAAAAAGCCGGTTGCGCTTAAACCAAAAAGTACACCAGTACCATAAATAGCATTCAACCGCGTACTTTCCGAAATCGGCATCTTGAAAATTTCCCCGCCGTAAGGTTCCAAAACCGCATCCTGCATAAACAAACAAATTGTCATAATCAGCAGGAAAGTAAAAAATAAACCTGTTTGGCGGCTAGCAGTCAAAATTCGTAAAGCCCTTCCCAAGGTAATTTTATCTTCTCGATTAACTGCGATCGATCGCACTCCATAACGCGAATACTTTTTCTCAACCCCAAAAGTTGCAACTCCCACCAGCAACAAAACCACCGCCGGCACCTTCACAAACAAAGCATTAATCGACTCCCGTAAAACTTCGCGCGGCACATCCCCATCAATTTGTTTGAGCAAACCGCTGCTGACAATTGCGCCTATAATAATGCCAACCATCAACATCGACCACACAACACCAATCAACTTCGATCGATCTTCCTCATCCGAAACATCCACCAACAAAGCAGCAAAAGGAGTCGAACTCGAACAAATAGCAATACCATAAACCGCAAAAATCAAACCCAACAAACCCACCCAACCGTAAGTAGGAGTCGTCCACCCCACAGCATCCAAACTGTCACCTAAGCGCCACATCACCTGCACCGCCAAAAAAGCCGAAATCACAAACAAAACCCCGCCCATCCACACATAACCCGTGCGGTGATGGCCAAACAAAGGCTTAGCATCAGACATCTGTCCGAACCACACCCTAGCCGGCGCGACAAACTGGTGCATAGCCAGAGTACCAGCCACCACAGTAGCCGGAATCGCCAACTCCTTAATCATGACGCGATTGAGCACCCCCAGGGTCAAAATCGACATCATGCCCAAGCCCATCTGAAACAAGCCGAGGCGGAACATGGTCAGCAGGTTGATTTTCTTGATAGTAGGCACCTCGGAATCTGTTAATCTTGAATCTGGCAAAGGGTCGATCGGCATAATTTTTCAAATAAACACAACATTTCCATTCATAGTAACTGAGATACCGCAACCCACCTGCATTCTTTCCCCAGTCAGCACCTCAAAAGCAATTATCTGTAACAATAAAGAAAAGAATTATGGATTTAGCAACCGTGACAACCATTACCCTAGGAAAAAATGGCCCAGCCGTCATACCCCTGTGCGTAGGAACTTGGGCGTGGGGAGATAAGCTATTTTGGAATTACGGCAGCAACTATGGCGCCGCCGAAGTAGAAACAGCATTCAAAACATCCCTAGACAACGGAGTCAACTTTTTTGACACAGCCGAAGTCTATGGTAACGGCTTATCAGAAGAATTGCTGGGAAAATTCATCAAAAAAACCAGCCAACCTGTCCAAATAGCTACCAAATTCGGCCCCGTACCTTGGCGTATCACCGGAAAATCAGTTTCCGAAGCCTTGAATGCCAGCTTAAAACGCTTGCAAGTAGAACAAATTGCCCTCTATCAAGTACATTGGCCTTTCGCTTTTTTACTGAGTCAAGAAACTTTGATGAACGCCTTAGCGGACGAAGTAAAACAAGGCAGAATTCAAGCAGTAGGAGTCAGCAACTATTCAGAAGAACAGATGCGCGAAGCCCACAAAATATTAGCAGCCAGAGGCGTTCCACTAGCAACAAATCAAGTCCGTTATTCCATGCTATCGCGACAAGTAGAAAAACAAGGAATTATCAGTGCAGCCCGCGAATTAGGAGTAACAATTTTAGCTTATAGCCCCTTAGCCCAAGGATTGCTGACAGGCAAATATAGCGCCCAAGAACAACCAGCCGGAGCTCGTAAATTTGATGCCCGCTTTAGCAAAACCGGCATCGATAAAATTGAATTAGTGATGTCGACTCTGCGGAAAATGGGCAAAAAGCGCGATCGAACCCCCGCCCAAGTAGCCCTCAACTGGCTAATGGCTCAAAATGGAGTAATCCCCATTCCCGGCGCCAAAACCGCCAAACAAGCCGAAGAAAACGCAGGCGCATTAGGTTGGAGTTTGAGCCAAGATGAAGTCAACCAACTAGAACTAATGACACGTCCTTGGCGAGAATAAATCTGTTGACTGTTAACTGTTGACTGTTAACTGTTGACTGTTAACTGTTGACTGTTGACTGTTAACTGTTGACTGTTGACTGTTCGCCCTAGGTTGGATCTTACTTCAGTCTACCCAACCTAAAATTCACTTCCTTCTTCCTTCTTCGTTCTTCCTTCTTCGTTCTTCCTTCTTCCTTCTTCGATTATGAAAATATTAACTGACTGGGGTTTCACGCGCGAAGGCTGGCGCAACAACAGCCACGGCGAATATTTAGTTTTGCTTCAAGGAGCATTGCTCGCAGGATTTGCCATCTTACCAGTTTATCAACTGCCTGGATTTAAAATTCAATCAACCCAACTACTTAATTTTACCTGGATTGTAGCAAGTGTCCTCAGCTTAAGCGGATTAATTTTCATCATCAAAGGATTGATAGACTTAGGAAAAAACCTCACACCACTACCCTATCCCAGAGAAGACGGAGAATTAGTCCAAACAGGAGTTTATGGAATAGTGCGGCATCCCTTATACAGTGGCGGAATCTTGACCGCCCTCGGCTGGACAATCTTTCAATTCAGCTTGTCCCATTTAATAGCCACTGCCATTTTACTCATATTTTTTGACATAAAATCCAGCCGCGAAGAAACTTGGCTCAGCGAAAAACATCCCGACTATTCAGACTACCGCCAGCGAGTAAAAAAGCTAATTCCCGGAATCTATTAAAAGCTAGATCCCATAAAAAAACAGAGCGAAGTTAACAGATTGACATTAATTCTAATTCAGGCTATAAATGGCGTAATTAATTGTGAATTTCAATACCCATGCTACCTTTAAATATCAAAATGTTAAAAATAGCATTCCCCTTCGGAGCTTTATCATTATTGCTCAGCAGTTACGCTACCAGCACAAATCCTTCTCTAGCACCTAAAAATCTATTTCAATTTACCAACTCTCAGACAACTACCTTACCTAGAAAACAAAAACCAAATTTAGTCATAGCTGATGTCAACAGTGAAAAAGCAGCAATTAAATCAGTTGTCACATTAAATCTGAAAGCTTTGAATGAAGAAAATATAGAAGCTTATATGGCGACAATAGACCCAAAATCTCCTGGGTTTGAACTAACAAAAAATGCGATCGCACAAAGTTTTTCGATCTATGATTTAAAGTATGTGATGAACAATTTTGATCTGGCAACTATATCAGGCAATACAGCCATAGTTAAAGTAGATCAAACGACAACAAAAGTTCGAGGCCCGCAGTTCAGAAATAATAGAATGGTGTTAATGCACCAATTCAACAAATCTAATGGACAGTGGAAAATGTTTAGCTCTGAAATTCAGAAAGTTGAGTATTTGAACTAGCTAAAATCTAAAGTGTAAAATCTAAAATCGGATGGATGCGTAAATATACTCAATCAGCATTCTTGCTAAATTCCCGAAAGATTAAATGTAGCTTGGCATACAAACTCCACCTCAAATTTGCTGACCTTCACTTAAGTACCTTGGTAGCCCAGCCTCCCGCCCAAAAAAATCGCCCTAAAATACGCCTTAATTAACTTGTCAATTCCCCTAAAATCACTCAAAATTAAAATAAGAAATAAAATATAATATTATCTAACTTCTCACAGAAGAATTAACCGCTAAATGAGAGCCACCCATCCTGTGGATCTGCGGCCACCCAGCTCAACCGCAGCAACTTCCGAAGCCTCCCGCCTAAGCCCGCTATTTAACCGCCTGCATCCGAGCCCTGAAACCCTGCTACTCATCCTCTCCCTAGTCATCGGGGGAGTTACGGGCGCAGGCGTCGTCACCTTTCACTATCTGATCAACTTGATCCACAGCCTGATGTTGCAAGACTTCATGGGGGCGATCGCCTCGAAAGGCTCTTGGACACTAGCGTGCATTCCCACCCTCGGCGGAGTCGTCATTGGGTTAATGCGCTGGCGGTTTCGGGACTTTGGCCCAAATATGTCTTCATTAATTGCAGCCACCCGTGGGCTACAAGAACTTTCCCCGCTCAAACCGATCGCCAAAATGGTGGCGGCCTCTGTTTCCCTCGGCACCGGCGCTTCCCTCGGCCCGGAAGCCCCCAGCGTCGAAATCGGCGCCAACTTTGGGATGTTGCTCGCTCAAGTCTTGCAGCTATCCCCAGAAAGGCAACACTTGCTCCTCGGCGCGGGAGCAGCAGCAGGCTTATCTGCCGGGTTTAATGCTCCCATCGCCGGAGTCTTCTTTGCCTTAGAAGTGGTGCTCGGTAGCACCTTCGCCACTTCGTCAGTCAGCGTTCTCTTGCTATCAGCCGTCGTTTCAGCGCTGATAGCTCAAATTTGTTTGGGAGCTCAGCCGGCCTTTGCTCTGCCAATCTACGATGTCCGCAGCCCTTGGGAATTGCCTTTTTACATGGGATTGGGGCTTTTGGCTAGCGGAGTTTCTCTAGCTTATACAGAAGCAATTCAATTGGCCGATCGCTGTTTTCAAGGAAAAGTCCGAGGATTTGCTTGGCTTGGACGACTGCCCCGGCCGGTTCACCCGATCGTCGGCGGGGCTTGCGTCGGCTTAGTGGCTCTGCAATTGCCTCAAGTTTTGGGCGTCGGCTACGAAACAGTCCAATCAATCCTCCAAGATGTCAAGTTTTCTTTGCCTTTGCTGCTAGTTCTCCTCTTCGTCAAACTAGCAATGACAGCAATCAGCCTCGGTAGCGGTTTAGTCGGCGGTATTTTCGCCCCGGCGATGTTTTTGGGCGCTTCCCTGGGTTCAGCTTACGGCATCTTTTTGGCAATGGTGCCAGCTTTGGGGGATCATGTTGCTGGCCCTCCAGCCTATGCAATGGTGGGAATGGCTGCTGTGCTGGCGGGTAGTGCTAGAGCACCGCTGACGGCAATTCTGTTGATGTTTGAATTGACTAGAGATTACCGGATTGTTTTGCCTTTGATGGCGGCGGTGGGATTGAGTGTTTGGCTGGTGGAGTGGGTTAACCGTCGATCGCAGGCTCACAGCCTCAACCTTCAGCAAATGGGCGTAGATGTGGCTGTTAATGAGCCGATTAAGGCAAGGGAACAATTGCAGGATTGGGAAGATGCTTTGGGCGATCGCATTGTCACAGAGTTGATTTCTTGCCAACTGCCGATCGATGAGGAACAGCATGGTGATGAGCCTGTGTTGGCAATGGCTAATGCACATTTGCCGGAAAATGTCAAACCACTATCTGAAACAAAATCAGCAGTAAAATACTGATTTAACCCTACTACCAAATTAAAACCATGATATTCATCAACCCAAAAACAGATTACGCCTTTAAAAAAATCTTCGGTTCCTCGGAAAGCAAAGACATTCTGATTAGCTTTCTCAACGCCTTGATTTATACAGGCAATTCTACCATCAAAGACTTAGAAATAATCAACCCAAATCTACCACCCAAAGTGGAAGGCTTAAAAGATAGTTATCTGGATGTGAAAGCCAAACTCAGCGACGGAACTTTAGTCATCATTGAAATGCAGGTACTCAACGTCCAGTCTTTTGGTAAGCGAGTTTTTTATAATGCAGCCAAGACTTATGGTTTTCAATTGCAAGCAGCCCAAGGTTATCGACTGTTGAAATCAGTGATTGCTTTGACTATTACTGATTTTGAAATGTTTCCTGAGAATGAAGATTTTATTTCGAGATTTGTGTTGAAAGAAGTAGATAAAAACTTTACTTATCCCGAAAATGATCTGGATTTAGTGTTTGTAGAGTTGCCGAAATTCACCAAAGAACTGGAGGAGCTTGAAACTTTGGCAGATAAATGGATTTATTTCATGAAAAATGCCAGAAGTCTGACATCAGTCCCAGAAACAATGGATAGCGTACCGGAAATACATCAAGCTTTTGATATTGCGAATCAAGTCAAGTTAAGTCGCGAGGAAGTGGAAGATTTGGACAGAAGAGAACAGTTTATTTATGACCAACAGGGGGCTATTCTTAAGGCGGTTCAGGAAGGACGAGAAGAAGGACGAGAAGAAGGAAAGCGAGAAGAAAAGTTGGCGATCGCCCAACAATTACTTTCTCAGCTAGATAATGCTACGATCGCCCAAGTTACCGGGCTTAGCGTTGAGGATGTGCAGAATTTGCGATCGGGCGATTGAATGGCCCCATAATCACCAGTGATATTACAAGTTGAACAAACGCGATCCAAACAGAGACAGGGAGCAAATATATATTTTGAACCCGGTATTGTATAATTATGGAAGTCTCACTTGTGGAGGTGAAACCAATGCTTGACTGTTACCATGTCGCTGATTACTTTCTGGCTCTAACGAATGAGGACGAAGGCGATCTAATTTCTAATCTCAAGCTTCAAAAACTGATGTATTACGCTCAGGGTTTGCATTTAGCAGTTCATGATACACCTATTTTTCCTGAGCGTATTGAAGCTTGGTGTCATGGCCCTGTTGTACCGGACTTGTATGATGCCAAAAAAGATTTCGGTTCAGGGCCATTACCAAAGCCGGAGAACATGGACTTCTCCAACTATGATGATGCAACCAGAAGCATTTTAGATGAAGTTTACTCTGTATTTGGACAGTTCTCAGCTTGGAAACTGGCCAATATGACCCACGAAGAGGAGCCTTGGAGGGAAGCGGCAGAAGATAGCGGTGAAATTTCTCATGAATCTCTAAAAACGTTTTTTAGAGCTCTGATGACTCATGGCTAAGCATATTGGTAAGCGGGATATTGGTAAGCGGGTGGAGCGAGGAAAAAATATTTCTCCACCCGTCACAACTGAAGAATCTCCTGAACAGCAATATCCAATATTTTCTCTACGATACATGAGCAAGGATTTCTGTATTTTGGACTGCACAAAAGAGGAAAAGGCAGCTTTTGCCGACACACTTTATAAACTCAGCCAAATGACTTGGAGTCAAATAAATAGTTCGGCTCGTCATGGCTCAGGTTACGAAAGAATCGCACAAACCTCAATCAAAGCTTCTATCCCTAGACATATTACACCAGATGTTAATTTAATAGCTTTTCGTTTTTGTGCTAAAGCCCCAATGGTTGGCTATCGTGAACGTGCTACTTTCTTCGTTATCTGGTTAGATCGTAACTTTAGTCTGTACGAACATTAAGCAAACACCAATGTTTAAAAATTTATAGCAACCGCCAAGGCGATTAGGATATTTCGGTAACAGAGCCCTTCGACTACGCTCAGGATAAACTACGTCGAAGTGGACATTTCGACTCCGCTCAATGACCAAAGCGGCTTGGCGACTGCTATAACAGTGGCGCTACCCTCAAATTTGGGCTAAAATAATCAAAAACTATTCACAATCAGCCCAGAGGCGCTTAGGTGACTTCTAACGAGGCAACTGCACAAAACCAAAGTCAGAAAATGCCAGGAAAAGCCCCCTTGGGTTCTAGTTATTACGGCTTGTTAGGGCTGCATCCTTCCGCATCGCCGATCGCAATTAGGCGATCGTACCGCGAACTCAGCAAACTCTATCATCCCGATACCACCGACTTGCCAACCGCAATCGCTACCACCAAGTTTCAGCAGCTTAACAACGCCTACGCTACCCTCAGCAACCCAGAACGTCGTCTCGCCTACGACCTCAAAATCGGCTATTCTCGCATGAACGTGATTCAGCAGCCCCCTGGCTTCGATACTCCGGTTTCCCAATCGCGGGCAAAAAATTTCAACTCGGCTTACCTCGATCCCACGGATAGGCCGCTTTCTCCCGGAGAAATATTCGCCCTGTTTATCCTGGGGGCTACTTTAATCGGATGTTTGATGCTGGCGATCGCGATCGGGCTAATTCGTGGTAATTGACAAGTGAACTACCTACACCAACCGCAAAGCGGTATGGTCTAGGCTTCCCAATTCATCGGGAATCGCCACTAGAACTCCGTAATTCTGTTGGACTTACATTCCCTCCAAGGGCAGGAGTCCTGGTTCCCAAGACCCAATTTATCGGTGACAATCATTACTAGCTACTTTGCCCGCTTGGTGATCGCGGACTTGACTGCTTGGTTTTCACAATCGCTGTAGCGTTTATGCTGTCTGTAGTTCAATTATATCAAAGATTGTTTGTTTCGGCGGTGATGGTCTTCCTGTCATAGAGGAATCGGTCAACCATCCCATCTCAACAAACCTGGCTTTCATCCCACACCAATCTGTAAACGATATGATGTGGGGATTCCCGCCGAACTAGCTAAATTAAAAATTAACCACAGTCTTCCCAATTCCCCATTCCCCATTCCCCATTCCCCATTCCTTATGACACTTCCCTCCTCTGACACCCCTTTATACAACCATCCACTCCCAGAAATCGAGAAGTGGCTAAAAAGCCGTGGCTGCGAGCAAAACCTGCGAGAACTCCACTGCTGGAACATCGATCGACCTGCATGGAAAGCAGAACTCGCCCTCGAAATTGACCAACTCACCATCCGCTACATTAATGCTGGAAACGATGGCCAAGACATTCAGCGCTTCTTCAAATACTCCCTCTCGCGTCAGGATATCGAAGCAGCAGTTTTTTCTGGGCCATGATTTGATTTTAGATTGGCGATTTTAGATTTGGGATTGGCGATTTTAGCTTGGGAAATACAGACAAAAAGGTGCATTTATTCTGTACATTCACCTTTCCCATAATGCTTGTGGAACAGGCATCTTGCCTGTTCCAAACTGGCTTTTTGGGAGATTACTAATCAATCTAAAATCCAAAATCTAAAATCTAAAATCGTCAGACTTTGCCAAAACGACGGCTGCGTTTCTGATAAGTAGACAAAGCGCGGTGAAACTCCGATCGGTCAAAATCCGGCCACAGCGTCTCAGTAATGTAAATTTCCGAATAAGCCATTTGCCAAAGGAGAAAATTGCTCAATCGCATTTCCCCACTCGTCCGAATCAACAAATCTGGATCGCAAACATCCGCAGTATACAAATAGCGTTTAAATAAAGTCTCATCAATATCAGAAGGCTGCAACTTGCCCTCCTGCACCTGAGTCGCGATCGCCCGACAAGCCTGTACAATCTCCTGACGCCCCCCATAATTCGTCGCCACCGTCAGCCGAATTCCCCGGTTATGCTGAGTTGCGGACACAGAACGTTCAATTTCCGCCTGCAAAGACTTCGGTAAAGCCTGCAAATTCCCCACAAACTGAATTTGCACATCCTCTGCCACCATCTCCCGCAATTCTTCCCGCAATTTTCCCTCGAATAGACTCATCAAAAAATCCACCTCGCCCTCCGGTCGGCCCCAATTCTCCGTCGAAAAAGCATAAACTGTTAAAGCTGGAATACCCCAATCTTTACAACATCTAAGCAGTTCCTTCAGAACGCTTGCCCCTCGGCGGTGGCCCATAATCCTGGGCAACCCCTTATCCTTAGCCCAGCGCCCGTTCCCGTCCATAATCACCGCTACGTGCCGAGGTAGCCGTTCTTGTTCGAGATCAGCAGGCAACTTTTCCAAGCAAATTCCTTGAGTCATGGTTTCTCCCGATTGGCCGACGACGGACGACGCAGTATCCGCTTTAATAGTGTCCATACCTTCAATCCTATCTGCCGTCCGAAATTACCTATAGGAATTGGGGCGACGGCTCTTTCTCCCTCCGATGGAAATAACTTTGCTTCCAGCAACTCTTTCAATTTATTGCTTGTCAAAGGTCGATTTAGAGTTCCCATTTGGGCTAAAGAAATAGAACCCGTTTCCTCAGACACCACCACGCACACGCAAGCTTGCACCCGTTCCGTAATTCCCATCGCCGCCCGGTGGCGGGTTCCCAACTGCCGCGACGCGCTGCGATCGGACAAAGGCAAAATCACCCCAGCCGACACGATCCGCGAAGCTCGAATCAAAACAGCCCCGTCATGGAGCAAAGTTTGTGGTTGAAAAATAGTCTGTAACAATTCCTTAGATACTTCAGCATTCAGCTTCACTCCCGGAACTGAAAAATCCCGATCGTCGATCGGAGAATCTGTTTCTATAATTAGTAAAGCGCCCGTGCGGTTTTGCGAAAGTTCTTTTACTGCGTCCACAATTTCATCTATTACACTATCCGGTTCGGGAGTTGGTCGGCGATCGCGTCCAAACAATTGTACAATTTCCCCCCGACCCAATTGTTCCAGAAATCGGCGAAACTCCGACTGTAATATTACCGCCATTGCTACAGCCGAACCAGTCACCAAACTATTGAGGGCGACGTGCAATAGTCTCAATCCAGCCCAATTGCTCACCGCCGCCGCCAGCATTAAAATAATAAATCCCCTTACCATCCACAACGTCCGGCGCTCCCCGACAATGACGAGCACCAAATACGCAAGGGCAAATACCAGTCCAATATCGATCGCCTGAATCAATAAGGACTGAATGAGGCCAAACGTGAACCATGAACAGTTGTTATCAGAAAATTGGGTTTAAAACCCCGTCCTTTTAGGACGGCTTTTTCTCCGAAAGTGTGTACCAAGAAATCCTCATGTATTTGGGTAAACATATCCATTCATAAGCCTGTGATATACTAAAGGGATCAGACAAGATTTAAAAACCTACCCCCGGACTGGGGGAAAGTCTACGCCCAAAACATTCACAGAGGAGACATGACTACGCACGTAAAGTGCAAACGTAGTCAGCCTGGGAACCCTAGCAATAGGGATATTAAGACTGAAATGTCTTAAGAATCCTCGTGCCTTGACTGCCGAGGAGTGTCAATCCAATCGCGTGACTGAACAAGCCAAAAGTAAAAATTTGAAAGACAATCATCAAGAATTCCCAATGAATTATCTTTCTTTTTACTTTTGGCTTTTTGCTTCTTACTCTTTAACACCGAGTCCTTCAGGAAGAAGATCGAACCTCAGCAAATCATCGTCAGTTTCCCGCTGTATGATGATGTTAACTTTCCCATTTTTCACCAAAACCGCCGCCGGTCTTGGAACTCGGTTGTAGTTAGAAGCCATGCTGTAATTGTATGCCCCTGTAGCCGTTACGACCAGGACATCTCCGGCGTGGCACTCTGGCAACTTAGCATCTTTAATCAGAATATCTCCTGATTCGCAGTGTTTGCCGGCAACTGTGACTGTTTCGGTTAAGGCAGCAGACATTTTACCGGCTGTGAGAATTCGATAAAGTGATTGATAGGTGATTGGACGAGGATTGTCGGACATACCGCCATCCACTGATAAATATGTGCGGATTCCGGGAATGACTTTTTTAGAGCCAACGGTGTAAGCCGTGACGCAGGCTGTACCCACGAGCGATCGCCCCGGTTCGCAAAGCAATTTGGGCAATGGCAAATTCTGCTTGTTGCAAGCTGCTACCATTGCGTAGCAAACTGTCTTAGCCCAATCGTTTATGCTGTGAGGATCGTCCGCTTCAGTATAGCGAATACCCAACCCACCGCCAATATTAATTTCTGTCGGCTTCAACCCGTGGCGAATTGCTTCTGCGAAAGTCTCAACGATAACATCCGCTAAATCATGATGGGGTTGCAGTTCAAAAATCTGAGAGCCAATGTGAGCGTGTACTCCCACGCAAGATAACGACGGCTGCTGGCTCAGGAAACTAAAAACCTGCTTGAGGGAGTTGGGATCGAAGCCAAACTTACTGTCGATTTGACCAGTTTTAATGTAGTCGTGAGTGTGACACTCAATTCCAGGTGTAAACCGCACCATCACCCGTGTCGGCCCACCTTTCGGGTTGCTAATACCCAATTTTCCAAACTCTGCTAGAGTCTCCAAATCCAGCCAATTGTCTGCGACGATCGCACAACCACTTTCGACAGCTAGCTGAATTTCCTGGCGGGACTTGTTATTCCCGTGAAAGTAGATTTTGTCTGGATTCACACCAGCTTTTTGTGCTGTCTTAATTTCTCCAGCAGATACCACATCTATGCCTAAGCCTTCGTCCGCTGCGATCGCGCAAACCGCCAAACAACTCCAAGCTTTAGAAGCATAGAGCACTTGAGAAGAACCCGGATAGTACCGCAAAAAAGCATCTCGGTACTGGCTGCTGGTCGCCCGCAGCGTTTCTTCATCTAAGATGTACAGTGGCGAGCCAAATTGCTCCACCAAAGCTGTCACCTCGCAGCCTCCTATTTCCAAACGATCGCGACTGTTAACACTGGCTGTCAGTGGTAAAAGCTCTTGATTGGGCGATCGACTTTCCAGGGCTTCTTTTGACTCAGACAGATACTGAAGTCCAGATTCCACTTTTTCGATAGA
This sequence comes from Oscillatoriales cyanobacterium, assembly GCA_004294385.1. Taxonomy (GTDB): domain Bacteria; phylum Cyanobacteriota; class Cyanobacteriia; order Cyanobacteriales; family Microcoleaceae; genus Microcoleus. The sequence continues at coordinate 29,774 of REAP01000027.1, forward strand.
TTGAGTTAATACCATCGCGCAATAACTATTATCTTTACTGTGTTCTCCAGTGTACAATTGACGGCAAGCAATTGGGTCATCAGCCCTCAGATTCATTAAATCCCCGTAGGGACACTCCAAAAGCCCATAGGTGTCAACTTAAGGTAGAACCAATAGTCCGGCAGGGGTTTAAACCCCTGCCTCAAAGCGCAAGTCCTCTCAAAGAGGACTGAAGAACTCTTTAGTCCTC
>REAP01000216.1 GCA_004294385.1 Oscillatoriales cyanobacterium
GCACGAGCGCAACGCTCACAACTTCCCACTTGACTTGGCTGCTGGCGAAACCACACCAGTTGCTTTGGTTGCTCCTTCTATCAACGGTTAATTTTTAACTCTTGATTGACAAAAAGCGCTCCTAGAAATAGGGGCGCTTTTTGTTTGGGAAAATATATTTTTAGAGCAATGGCTAAAAAAACAGAATAGCCAGAACCCCGCAGCACTTAAAGTGCTGCGGGGTTCTAACGCGCGATCGGATTTTACGTTGAATTAGGTTGACCTACTTAATAGCCGCTCGCCCAATCTAAAATTAATCTAAAAAATTAAAAGGTGAAAAATTAATGTTTCACCTTTTAACTCTCGACTCTCGACTTTCAAATTGTCTGTTACTTCACAAACTTCTTGAAGGCCAGCGTCACGTTGTGGCCGCCAAATCCAAAGGAATTCGACAGCGCCACATCAACTTTTAGATCGCGACTGTGATGCGGAACATAGTCCAAATCGCACTCAGGATCGGGATTCTCCAGATTGATTGTCGGCGGGATTTTGTCGTTGGCGATCGCCATTACCGCAGCTACCGCCTCAATTCCCCCAGAACCACCCAAAAGATGACCGGTCATTGACTTGGTAGAACTAATGGCTACTTTGTAAGCATGATCTCCCAAAGTCTTTTTAATCGCTTTCGTTTCCGTGGAATCATTCGGAAGCGTGCTAGTACCGTGAGCGTTGATATAGCTCACCATATCTGGTGTCAAACCCCCGTCCTTGAGCGCTAAAGCCATGGCTCGTGATGCACCGTTACCCCCCGGTACTGGGGAAGTCATGTGGTAGGCATCGCAAGTTAAGCCGTAGCCGACGATTTCGGCGTAAATTCTGGCTCCACGGGCGATCGCATATTCCATTTCTTCGAGAATCAGAATGCCCGCACCTTCGCCAACCACAAAACCGTCCCGATCGCGATCGAACGGACGGCAAGCATGAGTCGGGTCATCATTGCGAGTCGAAAGCGCCCTCGCCGCAGCAAAACCCGCCACGCACAGAGGTGTCACCGCAGCTTCCGTACCGCCACAAATCATGGCTTGGGCATAACCGCCCTGCACTAGGCGAAACGCATCGCCCACGGCATTTGACCCAGCAGCACAAGCCGTCACTGTGCAAGAGTTCGGCCCCTTAGCGCCCGTTTGAATTGCCGTCAGGCCAGCAGCCATATTCGCAATCATCATCGGAATCATAAACGGGCTGCATCGATCGGGGCCACGATTCAGATAGATCTCTTGTTGGTCTTCCAAAACCTTCAGCCCGCCAATGCCAGTGCCAAGAATGACACCCACCTGTTCTGCGTTCAGGTCATTAATCTCAAATTTCGCATCAGCCAAAGCTTGTTTGCTGGCTGACACCCCAAATTGAGCAAAGCGATCCATTCGCTTTGCTTCCTTGCGCTCTAAATAGTCGTGAGGGTCGTAACCCTTCACCTCTGCGGCAATGCGACAGTCATGCCGCGACGGGTCGAATAAGGTGATCGGGCCGATGCCATTTTTCCCAGCAAGCAACCCGTCCCAATATTCAGACAAGGTATTGCCGATCGGTGTAATCGCGCCCAGACCCGTAATAACAACGCGCTTACGCTCTAAATTTGTCATCAGAATATTGGGTAGAAACCCCGTCTTTTTAGGACGGCTTTACAGTTCGCCATGAGTTGTAAGCCAAAAACTTACAATCCTGTTTCTTTGCGTTTTGACACAGGCGTTTTCCCGTGCCAAGACTGTGCAGGCTAATGCGAGATTTTTTAGCATCTTCGCCACCTACATAACACTTGCCATACTTAGGATGCTTGACAATCCCCCCACGCTTCAATCCTTGAGACATAGAGCCACCGTAAGGACGGCGATATCCATCTTTACCCGGATTGAAAACGTGTAATTGCCTGCGGTAAATACGGATGGGCTTGCATTCCATTACCGCTGTATTTTCCGGCCCAGAATCACCACCTACCATGAGATAAGCCATCACCCAAGAATCAACACAATGGGCGTTAAAACTATTGGATAACTTAGCCTTGGACTTCTTCAGACCCAATTCTTGACGAGTTAGATAGGTGTTGTAGCCGTCAAATCTGGTAACAGGTGCAATTCTTTCTAGCTCTGAATAACACCATTTCTTGCCAACTTCTAAGGGCGAAAATGACGTATTCCACTTTGTACAGCCTTTTTTTGCGATCGCTTTTACGTCTTCAATTCCAATACTAGAGATGGGAAAAATAGTGGCGAAAACTTTGACTACTCGAATCTTGAACTGCCAACGTGCAAGAGTGCTAGGAGGAATTCCCCCTCGTTTGCGATTTTGTCGATTCAGTCGATAGGGCGTTTTTCGATTACGCCTTGCACGTCGCGCATTGGTACTAGACTCTTCAGCATCTTTCACCCAATCAACAGCATGAAATTGTTGATTTAGGAATGTGTGAGACTTGGACTTGACCGTGTACCCTTCACGCTTAGAACCGGGATCGATTCCAACAGCTACGGGTTGTGTATAACGATTTGAAGGCTCAACGTTTAAGCGAACACAGAAAATCCCTTTACGAAAGAATGGTGTAGCTTTGCCAGACTTAATCCAACGTTCTGCTCTTGCGGGTATTGTTGGCATCAATAGGCGTTGATTGCTATCGACCACTGGAACAAATTGCATTGTCTAAATTTGGCGGTAAGCCTAGCTGTATAAATCCCTTCGACATTCAGTAACCAAGAGGTAGCGGATTAGGGAGGCGTCTGCTACGTTGTTCGGGATGCCATTCCCAGTTACCTAATTAGGTTTCTCAACCTGCGTCTAGTCCTACTTGCGCTGCGGGGAGTCTACCTATGGCGAAAGTTTCCCTACAAGCCTCATGCCTTTAGGCTGAGGTTAGTGACGATTTCAGTTTCAAAAAAATTAAACACCCAGAACGCAGAACAAAAGAGGAGTTTTTAGTTGTCTAACATCTCTCCTCTTAAGGGAAAAAGCAGGTATTTTATGCTTTTGGAGCGGCAAGTTTACTGCTGATGAAATCTACAGAGGCTTGAACCGTGGTAATTGCTTCGGCTGCTTCGTCGGGAATTTCAATATCAAACTCTTCTTCCAAGGCCATGACCAGCTCTACTGTATCTAAGGAGTCTGCTCCTAAATCGTTAGCAAAGTTGGCTTCGGGTTTGACTTCGCTGGCGTCAACTTCGAGTTGATCGGCCACGATTTTCTTGACTCTAGCAAAAATGTCTTCTTGACTCATAAAAAACTCCAGATAAGTATAAAAACCCTGTGTCTTCAGACTAAGGGTGAAACACGGCATTGGTTGCTGCGTATCTGATCTTATCCGAAAGGGGGATCTTCGGGAAAAAGGCTTGCCGCTTTTCTAACTGACCCTCTGTGTAGCGAGTGGGCCGTGGGCGTTGGTGTCAATTTCAGGACTGTTGCGGGCGTGCGATCGCTATGGATCTCTGGGATTTGTGGTGGAAACTGTATCGATCGGCACAAAATATTCAGAGGTGGAATCGCTGAAACCATTTCCCTGAGAGATATAAGCTCTATCAATCACCGGATAGCCACGAGAGTAATTACTACCCGGTAAATCTTTGTTTTATTAAGTTGAACTGGGTAACATCATTGCCACAGCTTTTTCAAGTGCCTTGGGATCTCTGAGCAACTCTGCCGCCATTTGCTTAGCTTGTTCACCAGGATAGACATCTTCAAGGTTATCTAGTAGGGCTTTTAGGGCATCACTAACCACTTCCTCCGGCGACACCTTCGGGTCAGGATAGGATTTACCCATACCGATATCAATCGTTCCAGGCAAGACCGCAATGACCAATGTTCCTTGCGCTGCCAGCTCTGCTCGTACCCCTTGGGTGAGTGACAGAGTAGCTGCTTTGGATGCACTGTAGCTCCCATTGAAAGGAAGATTGACTCGTGCCACCATTGAAACCATGTTGACAATTGCCCCACCGCCATTTTGCTTCAGCACGGGCGCAAAGGCACGACACATCATCAAGGTTCCAAAGTAGTTCACTTCTATTTCCATGCGAGCCTGGGATAAATCTGATGCCGCAATTAAGCCCTGATTAAATCCAACCCCAGCATTATTGACTAAAATTGTTACATCTTGACACTGTGATGCCACTTGGTTAACTGATTGCTCATTTGTAATGTCAAGAGCGATCGGAATAATGATTTTGGGATCGGTGGCAACAAGATCGTCTAACGAATTGAGATTACGGGCAGCAGCATAAATTTTGGAAGCACCGTGCGATCGCAACGCTTCAACATAATATTGACCCAATCCTCCATTCGCCCCGGTTACAAGAGCAATTGAATTTGCAACGTCCATGATTTCGATTTCTCCTAAATGATCAAATGCCTACAAAATGCCACCATTCACTTGAATGGTTTGTTCATTCATCCATCGCCCATTCTCAGAAGCCAGTTAGCTATCACATCTGCGATATCATGCAATATCAATTGAGTGCAGGAGGCGCAAGTTTTGGCGCAAGTTCTGGATCGGGCAACATGGGTAAAGGTTCTTCAGAAGTTGGCATATC
>REAP01000217.1 GCA_004294385.1 Oscillatoriales cyanobacterium
TCATCCAGATTTCCGATAACTTCGTCTTGTCCTAAAATCGGATGACTTTCTGGAATCGAAGCATTGACTTGAGACTCGAACTTGGAGATTTCAGGGAAAAACTGACTCTCAATCAAAGACAAATAATCCACCGCCTTTGCAAACTGCAAATTCGGGAAGAAAGGCGACATTTCCCAGCGTTTCGCCACTTCCAGCATATCACGAGTCGGGCCACCACCGTGGTCGCCAACTCCCGGTAGCCAAAAAGCCGATCGCAAACCCGTTTTAACTTGCCAATCAAAACAATGATTCGCCATTTTCACCGATTCTATATTTTCGCCGATCGGGCCAGACATCATGCTAAATATTTTAGTACCATCCAAGCCTTCCCACAAAAACACACCGTGGGGAAATTCCGTTGTATCATTCCAGCGCAACTTTTGCGTCACAAAATAGTCTACTCCACCGTCGCGCAAAATCTGAGGTAATTGCCACCCAAATCCGAAAGTATCCGGTAGCCAAACTACCCGCATTAATTCCCCAAACTTTTCTTGGGTATAACGCTGTCCGTAAAAAACTTGTCGCACCATTGATTCGGCCGAAATCAAGTTTAAATCCGGTTCCACCCACATCCCACCTACAACTTCCCAACGTCCGGCGGCCACCTGTTTTTTGATTGCTGCAAATAAGTCCGGCCGATGCTCTTCTATCCAAGCATAAAGTGCGGGAGTTGAATGGCAGAAAATCAAATCGGGAAACTCTGATTGCAATTTCAATGCTGACTCAAAAGTCCGTTGTGCCGCTTCCCAGGTTTCCTCCACTGGCCACAGCCAAGCCAAGTCTAAATGTGCATGACCTAGTAAATAAATTTTACCTTGATATATAGAAGATTTTTCACTACCTTCTCCTATATATATAGATGTATAAGCTTTATCTGATAAGTGAGATTCTTCTGGGAATTGGGAATTGGGAATTGGGAATTGGGTAACAGCTATACAGTCATCTATTTTGCCAATACCCAAAAAAATCTTCTCTTTTTCTCCCTCTGCGCCCTCTGCGCCCTCTGCGGTTAAAACATCCTGAAAATCTCGTAGACATTCAAGTAAGTTTTGCCGTAAAGTAGAAAGCGAGCGATCGAACTTTTGTCGATCGCACACCACAGACCAATCAATCAAACCAACCGCCAATTCAATCTCAGACTTTAGCCTTTCCCCCTTGACAACAAACCTGTCATCGACTATATTTTGAGTGGGGACGTATTGGGAATTTAAATTTTGGAAATTACCTGAAAGTAAATTTTGCAAAATCTCCAATTCATCAGCCACAAAACCGGGGTCAAAACAAGCAGAGTTAGCAGATTCATACAAGCAAATTGACCGCACCAAAGCACCAGCATCATGACCGGGACTAACGAAACGCAAAATTACTGAAAATTCGTCTCCAGGAATTGCGGACGGACTCAGCAAAAGTCGAACTGAACAATCAAATAAATCTCCGACTCCGACTAACTCGCCATTCACAAAAAGCTGAGCATCTTCGGCCCACCAAGTCAAGCTCAACAGCAAACGCAAACCAGTTATAGGATAGCCTGATAAATTGTCAGGAACTATAAATAGTTGTCCCAAATACAAAACTTGTTTACCAGAGGGCCAAGGAATATGTAATTTATCGTTAAGTTCCGCCAGAGGCCAGTTACAAATATTTACTGTAGGAACCAAAGCAGAGTCTGAGTAGCAATATTTCCAGGCGGACTGAACATCCCATCGACTGAGACGACGCAACTTTTCGATAGCTTCAGAAATATTATTGCTAATCGGTGACACAGAAGCACTCATATTTGGCTAAAATTTAGAATTAGTATAGAAACAAGGTTTGATCGACCTCAAATTAAATTATGTCTTCCAGTAACTACGGCCCATACAAAAGCCGATTATTAAATTTTATATCCAAACAGTCCCGCCAAGTTGCCGATAATTGCGATCGCACTTGGCGACAAGTTCAATCTGCAACGCTCAACGCTACCCAAATTCTACTTTATCCAGCGTATTTGTTGGTGCAAAGTTCGCGGATGCTGGCGAGACAACTGCGGGAATCCAGCCAAAGATTAGATTTGCCGGAATTGCAGGAATTTGTCGAGGGGGAAGATTTCAAGTTTTCGCAGAATTCATCCCCAAATTCGTGGAATCAGGAAATGGGAGTCGAAAACGCGATTGTCGAAATTGTACACCTTGCTGAAAATTTACTCCTCCCATCGCAAACCAGGACAAATTCTGATCCTGTGTCGTTTTTAATCAATGGCGGAAATCCCGCAGCAAAAGTTGTACCAAATACTTTTCTGCGGGAAACACAGTTTAGCGAAAAAGCCACCAATACGCCCAGAAATTTAGTCTTAGAAAATCAAGCCAAAACTAAAGTAGCCGAAATTTCAATAAATAGTGTCTCCACGATGGAAGCGCAACCGCAAGTTCGGGGAATTGCGACTTTTCTGCCAGCCCGCAGTTTAGTATTAGTGGGAGACGACAATCAGATTTTAGATGTTTTAACTGTCGAACATCAGGAACTTCTGGAAAGTCGCATTACTTGGGAAGTTGCTAACTCCGGGCTCCAACGGCGGGAAATTGCGAAAAAAGAATTAAAGTTTAATCGGGGTTTAGAGGCGGCTGTCGCAAAATCGCAACTTCCGCCAGTTAAAGCTTTTTGGCAATTGATGGCTTGGGTGCAGACGAGTCCGTTGGCGGTGAAAAGAAATCAGTTTGGAGAATCTATCCTCGCGGTCAAAAAAGCAATTGATGCTAGTGCCGATCGCCATTTAATCATATCTCAACAAATCACTGGAGTCAAAACCGATGGCAGGGCAATTGCTTCTTCCAATGCGATCGACTACAATACGTCAGAATTGACCAGTAATTTTCATCCTAAGTTCGATCGAGTCAACAATTCTCGATCCTTTGTCACATTACTCGATCGCGCGGCCGTTCAGCTCGAAGAATTCAGCTTGCCCCAAGTATCAAAAATCACAGATGAATTAACAGCCAGCCAGCCAGCTACAATAATTGATACAACCAGCCCCGGCATCGATTCAAGCCCGAAAACCCGCGAAATTGTCGAAAACTACGCCCGAAACATCGAAGAAATGATTTGGTCGTCAGTAGACTACCTCCTCGGCAAAGAAACAGCAGCTAGTGAAAATACGGAGAAATCTGTCGCGATTAAGTATGCTTTAAAACAACGAGAATTAGAGGATACGGAGAAAAATATCGGTAATGGCGATCGACCTTGGCTAAAGTGGCAAGACTTATTTGGAGAACCAGCACCACCATCTGTCGAGAATGTACCACCGCCACTAGCAACTTCGTCTCCAATTTTACTGTCACAAATTGGTACAAATGTCAAGCAAAAAATTGATGAAATAGAAAAACTGCCCGAAAGGCGATCGACACTCCCATCAACATCCCCTTACCCAGAGGCAATTCACAACCTGATCGCAGAGCTCAAAACCAGCCTATTCACAAAAGTGTCAAAAAGTCAACCCCAAAAAGCATCAAATTTAGAAGTTAGTCAAAAAAATAACTTGGTTCCTACCGTAGAACAATCAAGCCCAACCGACGCAGAGGAAACTCAACCAGCCCAACCAGCAGCCCCAGAAATCATCGGACAAACCAGCAAATTCGTCAGCATCGCCACAGCATCAGAAAATAAGCGCCCAGACGAAGTACCAGGCGAATACTTAGAAACAAAAGCAGAATCAATCGGATACATCAAGCACCCCCTAGAACAAGTGCTCGAATGGCTCGATCGAATTATGCTGCGGCTGGAAACAATCGCCGTACAACTCTGGGAATGGGCAAAAATCAACTTGCCAAAAATCATCAACAGCAAAGATAAAATTCGCTAATCTTTGGCATATGATAAAAAGGCTGCACTAGCAGCAAATCATTCAGTCCGATCGCATTCTTGGAGACTCCCACAGTGCTAACCCTTAAAATCGTAGTTAATGTAATTGTGCTATTCTTTGTTTCCCTGTTCATATTTGGATTTTTGTCCAATGACCCAGCTCGGAACCCCAACCGCAGAGACATGGAATAATACCAACTCTAATCTAATTGCCGATCGATCATGTACGAGCATCGGGCATCGGGCATCGGGCATCGGGCATCGGGCATCGGGCATCGGGCATGGTATGAGACGAGAAATCCATCCAGCAGAGTAGGGGCGCACAACAGCAGTCCCTACAACACCCGACAAACCATCAAAAATTAGTTGTAAAAAAACTTGACCTCGCTAGCGGGCGAGGTTATGTTGTGGCGAAGGTAGGTTCTGAAAGCAGCTAGATTCTGGCGCGCCGAAGCCACTGCAAATTTCACATATCAAACTTCTTCCTGACATCCGTTAAATCCATTACAGAATCCGCTGCCGAACTTCCTGACATCCGTTAAATCCATTACAGAATCCGCTGCCGAACTTCCTGACATCCGTTAAATCCGTTACAAAATCCGCTGCCGAACTTCCTGACATCCGTTAAATCCGTTACAAAATCCGCTGCCGA
>REAP01000218.1 GCA_004294385.1 Oscillatoriales cyanobacterium
AGTTTTTTGTGGAACAGGCATCTTGCCTGTTCTAAAAAATGGTGTCACAAGAAGATTTAGTTTTTTGTGGAACAGGCATCTTGCCTGTTCTAAAAAATGAGGCAAGAGGTAAAATTAATTAACCTTGTATTTAATGATCTTCCCGCGCTAAACTATTGCAAAGTGTGAGAAGTATTTAAATTATGTCGTTAGTAGATTTAGCTAATACGAAAATTCGGGTAATTGGATGCAGTGCGGTGATGGCTGTCGGGCAGATTATTTCAAGTGCGATCGCCAATCCGGGAACTCAAGCAGCAGCGGGGATGATCGGTGGCCCGATCGCACTTGGGGGAGTTTCTATCTTAGCAGCGATCGCCGGTAGTGTCGCGGAAGGTATCGCGGCGAATGACTTGGGAAATCGGATGACGGAAAAATTGGCAAAAAATCCGAGGATTCTCGACAATCATGATTTGACTAAGGCGGCGGGTGAGGCGATCGGCTATATTTTGAGAGAGGTTGCGAAGTCGGATGAATTAATTGCGATCGCCGAAACCAAAAAATTGCCTTATCCAGAACAGGCCTTAGACGAATTAGCCGAGAAAACTCCGCAATACTGGCTGGATATTAACACGAGTACAGCCGATTTGTCAAGGGGTTTACAGATTTCAGAAGAGCAGTTAACCCAGATTTTTTCTGCGGATGTCGAAGAGTTCGATCGCGTTACCGGATTGACACCAGCAGATTGGGCAACTTTTCTGGGGGAATTCGCCGCCAGTGAGGGCAAATCCTTCGATGCGGAAATCGTGGAATTTGTGGCGGACAAACTGCACACAACTTTCCCGAAAGCGTACCGCGAAGTGCTGAAACTGGATGCAGCGAAGGGAGGCGAAAAGTTTGCGGCGATGCTGTTGAATCTCCACCAAATTGCTTTGACGGAATTGAGAGATTTGGGGCTGCAAAATGGGGAGATTCTGCAAAAATTGGAAGCCGTGGCGACGCAGCAGCAGATTTGTCAAGTGATGGTGAAGTTGGAGGCGATCGAAATTGGCATCCGCGACGATTTGGCGCAGATTCAGAATTTGCTGGAACGATTTGTTGATACTTCAGCGCCCAAATTGCCGCTTCCCTACGAGTGCGAAACGATTATTGCAGACCGGACTCAAGACTTTACCGGACGCCAATTTGTGTTTGCAGCGATTGCCGAATTCTTGCAGAATAATCGCAAAGGCTATTTTGTTTTAGAAGCAGATCCGGGTGTCGGGAAAAGTTCAATTATGGCGAAGTTAGTGCTGCTGCTGAAGCGGCGCTGCGTAGCCCATTTTAACTCGCAATCTCAAGGCATTGTCCGGGCGGAACAATTTCTGGAAAATGCCTGCACTCAGTTAATTCGACGCTATCAACTAAATTATCCGCAACTGCCGGAAAATGCGACGAGAGATGGCAATTTTCTGAGTCGATTGTTGGGGGAAGTCAGCGCTAAATTGGGCGGGATGCTTTGCCGGATAATGTTTATTTTATTGTTTCCAAGCAGCCAAAAACTCTGCCTTTGCCAAACCATGACGTTTTTGATTTGATGCAGTACAGTGCAGAAAGTTTGGCGGATGTCAAGGTTTATATTGACAAACGCACGGGGAACAGCGCGTCTATTCAGAATTGGATTAACCGTCAAAATTTGCAGCGGGAACAGTTTGTGGTGGCGGTGGCGGAAAAAAGCCAGAATAATTTTATGTACCTGCGCTATGTGCTGAATGATATCGATAGCGGCAAGTATAGCGATGTGAATTTGCAAGATTTGCCGAGGGAGTTGGAAGGATATTATGACAAGCATTGGGCGCGGATGGAAATGGCGGTTAAAGATAAGGAATTGCGCCGCCGGAAGTTGAAGGTGATTTATTTGTTGACGAAAACTCGCAAGCCAGTTTGTTGCGATATTTTGGCGGATTTTGCTGAGGAAGATGCTTTGGATGTGCAGGAAGTTCTCGATGATTGGGAACAGTTTCTGCGGCGTAGCGGTGATAGTCCTCCCGATTACAGTATCTATCACGCGAGTTTCCAAAGATTTCTGCATCGTATTGATGTAGTGCAGAAAGCTGGGGTGTCGCTGCGGGATATTGAAACGGCGATTTCTGATAATTTGTGGGAGGATTTGTACGGCGATGAGTAAGTTTAAAGAACGGTTGGGGAAACAAGGGGAACGGCTGCATCAGTTGTTGACTGATTTTGATTTTATTGAGGCGAAGTTGGATGCGATCGGGGTTCAAGCGTTAATTGAGGATTACGATTTGGCGAGGGTTTCTGATGTTTTGTTGTCGGAGGGGCAAACTCAAACTTTGCGGTTGATTCAAGGGGCTATTTGCGATTCGGCGCACGTTTTAGATGAGGATAAAACCCAATTGGCAGGGCATTTGTTGGGAAGGTTGCTGGATTTTGAATTGCCTGAGATTCAGAGGATGTTGGAACAGGCTAAGCATTTGAAAAATAGTGTTTGGCTGCGACCTTTGAGGGGTAATTTAGAACGACCAGAAGAAGGATGTTTGCGAACTCTTTTCGGTCATACTGACTCGGTAACAGCAGTGGCGATCGCACCGGATGGCAAAACCGCGATTTCTGGTTCATCGGATCAAACCCTGAAAATCTGGGACATTGACAGTGGGAGGGAACTGAGAACTCTCATTGGTCATACTAGCTCAGTAACAGCCGTGGCGATCGCACCAGACGGCAAAACCGCGATTTCTGGTTCATCGGATCAAACCCTGAAAATCTGGGACATTGACAGTGGGAGGGAACTGAGAACTCTCATTGGTCATAGTGACTCAGTAACAGCAGTGGTGATCGGACCAGACGGAAAAACCGCGATCTCAGCTTCAAAGTATACTTTGAGAATCTGGGATATCACCAGTGGCAGAACCGTCAGAGCTCTCACCGATCTTACTAACTGGGTAACAGGAGTGGCGATCGCACCGGATGGCAAAACGGTGATTTACGGTTCAGCGGATACCCTTAAAATCTGGGACATCAGCAGTGGCAGAACCCTCAGAACTCTCACCGATCTTACTGAGTTCGATGATTTCGGTATAGCAATGGCGATCGCACCGTCTAGCAAAACAGTGATTTTGGATTCAGGAAATCGCACCCTAGAAGTTTGGCACATTGACAGTGGCACCAAAATCAGAACTCTCATTTGTCATACTTGGGAGATAAGTACAGTGGCGATCGCACTCGATGGCAAGACAGCAGTTTGGGCTGAGGATAACGCCCTAACAGTTTGGAACATACATAGAGGCACTTTGATCCAAGCTCTCAAGGGTCATAGTGGCTCGGTAAATGCAGTGGCGATCGCACCGTCTGGCAAAATAGCGATTTCAGCTTCATCTGATAACACCCTAAGAATCTGGGACATTTGTAGCGAAGGTCAACTCAGAACTGTTACTTGTTATGATTATCCAGTAGGAGCAGTCGCGATCGCACCCAACGGTAAGACAGCGATTTCCGCTTCAAATTCAGATTGCCTAACAGTTTGGGATATCGATAGTGGCAAATCGCTCAGAACTCTCGACGATAATACTGGCGTTGTAAATAAAGTCGCGATTTCACCGTCTGGCGAAATCGCGGTTTCGTGTTCGGGAGATCGCACCCTAACGGTCTGGCAGATTGACACCGGGATTGCCCTCAAAACTCTCTATTATCAGGCTCAGGTGAATGCAGTCGCGATCGCACCCGACGGAAAGACAGCAGTTTCGGCTTTAAATAGTGGAACCTTAAAGGTCTGGGACACAGACAGCGACAGGGTGTTAAAAACTCTTACCGGTCATACTGGTGCTGTAACAGCAGTGGCGATCGCACCAGACGGCAAGACAGTGATTTCGGCTTCATCGGATGATACCCTCAAAATCTGGGACATAAACACGGGCAATGAACTCAGAACTCTCACTGGTCATACTGACTCGGTAACAGCAGTCGCGATTCCACCAGACGGCCTCATAGCGATTTCGGCTTCATCTGATGGCACCCTAAAAGTCTGGGACATAAACAGTGAGTGGGACATAAACAGTGAGATTTTTTCTAGAATTCTCATCGGTGATACTGATTGGGCAAGTGAGATTTTTTCCAGAACTCTTACCGGTCATACTAGCGGGGTAACATCCGTTGCGATCGCCCCTAACGGCCTCATAGCGGTTTCCGGTTCATCGGATAACACCCTAAAAGTCTGGGATTTGCTTAGTGGTAAAGAGGTTGCTAGCTTCAGCGGAGAGTATGGGTTTGAGTGTTGTGCGATCGCCCCTGATGGAGTGACAGTTGTAGCGGGCGATCGATCGGGCCGGGTGCATTTCCTGCGACTGGAGGGAGTTAGCGGCGGGGGATAATCCAAGAAACCGGGTTTTTGCCCGAATCTGTGGGTTGTACCGAAGTATTTCGGTAAAAACCCGGTTTCTGGGGCCCCCGCCACCCGCGATCCAAGAAACCGGGTTTTTGCCCGAATCTATGGGTTGTACCGAAGTATTTCGGAAAAAACCCGGTTTCTGGGGCCCCGCGATCGGTTTTTTTGTGGATGGGCGATCGGGTTTTTGGGTGGATGGGCGATCGGGTTTTTGGTGGATGTGCGATCGGGTTTTTTGATGGATGGGCGATCGGGTTTTTGGATTGATGGGCGATCGGGCTATAATACAGAAAACTTGACAACAAAAATGACTGTCATGAGAGAGTTAATCCAACAAGAATTAGAAAAGTTCGATCGAGAACAACTCCAACAAGTATTTGAATTTATTGCCTTCCTGAAATTCCGTGCCAGATTAGTGACTATTCCTGCGATCGATGAAACTAACTTAGCTGCACTCTACAGCGAATTTGCCGAAGAAGACCGACAACTTGCAGAACTCGGAATGAGCGAATATGCAGAACTCCTCAAACATGAGGATTTGGCATGACAATCAGACGAGGTGAAATCTGGATTGCAAACCTCGATCCCACACAAGGTTCCGAACAAGCAGGTGTGCGTCCCACAATCATTTTTCAAAACGATACAATTTCGAGATACACGACTACTGTTATCAGTATTCCTCTCACCACAAATCTGCGTCGCGCATCTCTTCCTTCCTGTGTTTTGATTCCCGCTGGTGAAGGAGGATTGACTCAAGATTCTGTTGCATTGTGCCATCAACTGCGAGTTTTGGATAAAACAAGATTGCGAAATAAAATTGGTGAAGTCAATCCGGAGATACTGATACAATTAGAAAATATCGTATTATTTACCTTGGGTTACTTACCTTAAAAAATAAATCCTCGGCGATTTAAATCCCCGGCGGTTGGAAACCGCGTCTACACAAACGATGTCCGCCTACGCGGACTAAGAAATATGGAATTTGAGAGAAATGTGCGATCGCCTTTCACCGTCAATTATTCAAACTAACTCTGACACTCTTAGCCGCCCTTCCATAGGTTCATACTCATCCTCCAAAAGCCAATACTGTGCCTCATCATAACTCTGACTAGAAAACACAACTTTATAACCCTCAGCCGGATCGTAGATCCGACAATTTCCCTCAGCATCACTGAGTAACAAAAGCAGATAAGGAGGTGAAAGATTTGGATCGATCCATACCTCTGTAAACTCCCAATTATTCTTAACTAAATCGGCTTCGAGGGGTAACGTGGTATCGGTTTTCAGCATCAACTTTTATCTCTCCATAATAAAGTAAAAGATGGCTACCATCCGGGTCAACTCTATAACCAATTGATTCAACAAAGAACATACCATAACGATCGTAGCCACGAATTGTACCTGTAAATTCTCCATCTTCTATGATAGCTTGAGCTACCTGATTCATAGTAGCCTCATTGTTGAAAACATGAGCAGCACGTCCTTTATTAAGCAATCTTCTCATTTGTGGCGTGTCTGGCAAATGTTTAGCAATGTGCTTGCTGTCAAGAGTGATTTGGCGATTAATTCCACTCATCAATTAATTACTAAAATAAATTAACTGCGATCGTCCTGTAACTAGGTCTAATGCTAAAATAACATACTCTGATTGAATATAATGCCTCACACAACAGTAATACTCGCGATGAGTGCCGATGGCAAAATTACAGATTGCGCCCTCACCCCCGCGAGATTCGGTTCAGCCAACGACAAATCCCACCTCGAACAACAAGTCGCCGCCAGTGACGCAGTTCTCTTCGGAAATGGCACTTTACGCGCCTATGGAACCACTATGAGAGTAATTTCCCCCGATTTGGTCAAACAGAGGGAAGAGCAAGGAAAGCCCCCACAACCGGTGCAAATTGTGTGTTCGCGCGATCGCGAATTTGACCCCAACTGGCGATTTTTTCAGCAACCAGTTCCCCGCTGGCTGCTGACTGGAAATGATGCAGATGTCAGCAACGGGCTAGAAGCCTGTTCCACAATAGATGAATTGTCTTGTGGAACAGGCATCTTGCCTGTTGCTGAGCACGGGCTAGAAGCCCGTTCCACAATAGATGAATTGTCTTGTGGAA
>REAP01000219.1 GCA_004294385.1 Oscillatoriales cyanobacterium
TTCGGCAACGGATTCTGTAACGGATTTAACGGATATCGCGGATAGAAGGAAGTTCGGCAACGGATTCTGTAACGGATTTAACGGATATCGCGGATAGAAAGAAGAAGGAAGAAGGAAGAAGGAAGAAGGAAGAAGGAAGAAGGAAGATTAACTATTCCTTTTCACTTTCTACAGTCCCCCGGATTCATCAGTCGGGTACTTTTCTATAATTCTTCAATCTTCAATCTTCAATCTAAAATCTAAAATCTAAAATCTAAAATAGGCTGAGGTTCAGAAGGTGGAGGATGATTATGGAGACAATTTATATTCCTCGTATACTCTCAAAATCAGAGCAGACAGAGGTAATTGATTTTGACGAATTTATTCCCGATTTAGCATCTCTCACTCCTGTGCGAGGGCGATTGCAAGTTACTCACCAAGGGACTTATCTTGAGGTGAAGGCGAAAGCAGAAACAATTGTTACTCTCACTTGTCATAGATGTCTAAAACAATATAATCACCGATTGAAACTCAACTCATCGGAACTAATTTGGCTCGATAAAACAGCCGATCGCCCAGAGACACATCCGATCGAAATGAAGGTTGATTTTGAAGATTTGGCGGAAACTTTGTCGCCAACGGGCTCATTCTCTCCCAGTGATTGGCTGTACGAGCAACTGTGTCTGGCAGAACCGCACAAACAAATATGTGATGCTAAATGCGTGGGAATCATTATAAATGATGATGATAATGCCAATACAGAAAGTTCGGAAACTATATCTGACAGTCGTTGGGCATCTCTGGCAGCACTGAAACAACAATTGCCTTAGTTGACTCGGATAACTCGGCGGTTGAAACCGCTACTACACGAACAAAGTCCGCCTCCGCGGACTAAGAAATAAAAGCGATATTTCAGCACTAAAACAAATAAGCAATAACCAATAACAAGTAACCAATAACCCTTCGACTACGCTCAGGGCACCGCAAATAACCAATAACCCTTCGACTACGCTCAGGGCACCGCAAATAACCAATAACTAATAACTAATGACTAATAACTAATGACTAATTTTAGTGATGAGTTTGAACTACTGCTACGATCGCGCTACCCCCTAATCTACATTCCCACACGGGAGGAAGAACGGGTAGAAGTGGCGATCGCCCAAAGTGCCAAAAAACAAGGTGCTCGCGCCGTCTACACCTGGGATTTTGTCGATGGCTACCAAGGAAATCCCAACGATACAGGTTTTGGTAAACGCAACCCCCTACAAGCTTTAGAATTCCTCGAAAAACTGCCCACATCCGCACCGGCAATCTTTATTCTGCGGGACTTTCAGCGGTTTTTAGAAGATGTCGCAATTTCCCGGAAGCTGCGGAATTTGGCAAGACTCCTCAAATCTCAACCCAAAAATATTGTCATCGTATCTCCAATCATTTCCATCCCCGAAGACCTCAGCGAAGTGATGACTGTTTTGGAGTTTCCCCTGCCTGCGGCGGCGGAAATCAAAATTGAGGTGGAAAAGCTGTTAGGGGCGATCGGACAAGCCATAGAAGGCCGTTTGCTGGATGAAATGGTGCGCTCCTGTCAAGGATTGTCGATCGAACGAATTCGGCGAGTTCTAGCAAAGGCGATCGCCACTAGAGGCGAACTCCATGCTGACGACGCAGAACTGATTTTAGAAGAAAAACGCCAAACTATCCGCCAAACTCAAATTCTCGACTTTTACCCAGCCCGCGAAAATATCTCCGATATCGGCGGTTTGGACAATCTCAAGGAATGGCTGTTGCGTCGCGGTGGTGCTTTTTCCGATCGCGCGCGCCAATACGGTTTACCCCATCCCAGAGGTTTGTTGTTAGTCGGAATTCAAGGCACCGGCAAATCTTTAACTGCAAAGGCGATCGCCCATCACTGGCATTTACCCCTACTTCGGCTGGATGTCGGCCGCTTATTTGCCGGATTAGTCGGCGAATCGGAATCTCGCACCAGACAAATGATTCAACTAGCAGAAGCTTTAGCGCCTTGTGTGCTCTGGATTGACGAGATTGACAAGGGTTTTGGGGGATTGGACGGTAAAGGCGATTCTGGAACCACCAGCCGGGTGTTCGGGACTTTTATCACTTGGTTGGCCGAAAAAACTTCCCCGGTATTTGTAGTAGCAACGGCGAACAACATTCAGTCTTTGCCGCCAGAAATGCTTAGAAAAGGTAGGTTTGACGAAATATTTTTTGTGGGTTTGCCCAGTCAGGAGGAACGGCGGGCGATTTTTGAGGTACATTTGTTGCGGTTGCGATCGCACAACATCAAAAATTACGATATGGATCGCTTAGCTTACGAAACTCCCGATTTTTCAGGCGCAGAAATCGAGCAAACTTTAATTGAGGCGATGCACATTGGGTTTAGTCAAAATCGAGATTTCACTACAGATGATATTTTAGAATCAGCTAGTCAAATGGTTCCCTTGGCGAGAACTGCTCAAGAACAAATCCAGTTTCTCCAAGATTGGGCTGCTGCGGGGAAAGCTCGTCTTGCTTCTCGATACGGCAGTTTAAGTCGCCGAATTCAAGGATAGACTTTTGAAGTCAGTTGTCAGTTGGCAGTTGGCAATTGGCAATTGGCAGTTAACAGTCAACAGTCAACAGTTAACAGTCAACAGTTAACAGTCAACAGTCAACAGTCAACATTAGTCAATCAATAATGAACAGTTTATATAGTGTTTTCAAATTTTTAGTCGGTTTTCTGTTAGCGATCGTGCTAATGACAGGTGCTAGCGTGGCTGCTGCACTTTACTTTGCTGCCAAGTTAACTACAATACCCGAAAGACCTGTTTTTCCTAACGACAAAACAGCCGTTCAGATTGCCGGTGCGAAGCCTACCGCTACAGCAAAAGCTAGCCCTGTTTCTGACTCTTCTAGCGATACCCCTTCACCAAAGCCACTGGAACCGGGAACCTACCGGGCTCTGATTACTCAGCCGATCGGCTTGATTCTCCGAGATAGTGCTAACCGAGACGCGAACCGTATTGGCGGTGTTGGTTACAAGGAGAAAGTAGTGGTTTTGGAAGATTCGCCCGATAAAGAGTGGCAACGAATTCGGGTTGAGGATGGCAGTCGTGATGGTTGGGTGAAGGGCGGTAATACTGAAAAAGTCGAAGGCGAATAAGTCGATTTTAGATTTTAGATTTTGGATTTTGGATTTGGGATTTTGGATTAAAGACAGCCAACTCGTTTTGAGTCTGTTTGTTTTTTTGTTGTTTATCACAGTTTGACAAATAAGTCAAGTTAAATTTATTTAAGTATATTCGGCAGCCTATTCTGAGAAGCTGAGACTGTGGGTGCGATCGCCCTTAATACAACCCGATTTTCAGATAAAAGTCTAGCTGACAAAAGGTTTGAATCCCGATTGCCAAACAGCAAAACTCAAAATTTGATAACCAAAACTTATGTAATTAATGAGAATATGTTAAGAAATTTAGCAAAACTTTAAGGTTGATTGCAAAAACCCACCCTTTGTCACCGCAGCAAGGACAAGAATGGTAGTTTTAATTACACGATTCAAGTTGGCTTTGAAATTAACAGCTATCTAGGATAAAAAAATATGTACGATAAACGTCCCGATCGAGATTGGGCTACTGCTGCTGTAACTGCGGCTTTGGGAGCAGGAGTTGTCACATCTTTTGCTGTCAGCAGAGGTCAAAATCCTCTGGTAGCTTTGGGAATTACTGTTTTTGCCACGGGAGTTGCTTTATTGTGCGATCGGTTTGGCTTAATTTAACAAATAGTGAACAGAGTACAAAATCCCCAGCCTATGTGCAATTAGCAAAGGTGGGGATTTTTAATTTGTTTGTCTATCTGTCAGTACCAAGGTTGACGCACAGTGTCAACTTTTCGGCGCAATCATTGACATACGCTACTAGATGGGTGATCTTTGGTGAATGGCATACATACCACTTAGACTCATCAGTCGAATTTCTAGGCTTGCATCCAAACACGTTAAGGAAGTACGCAGATGAAGGGCAGATTAAATCAATCAAAAATGGAGCAGGGCAGCGCCTTTACGACGTTGACTCATACCAAAAAGATGGAAGCATCCGCTCAATCATCTGCTACTGCCGAGTCAGTAGTGCCAAGCAAAAAGACGATCTTGCTAGACAAGTCGAATTCATGCGACAGCGATACCCCGACTCGGAAATCATCCAAGACATCGGCTCTGGACTCAATTTCCAAAGAAAAGGACTGCAAGCCTTACTGGTCAGATTTATGCGCCCAGATCAGCTCACGATTGTTGTTGCCTGTAGGGACAGATTGTGTAGATTCGGATTTGAAGTTTTCGAGTTCATGGCAAAACAAAACGGTGGAGAAATCGTGGTTCTCTCAAATCCTGTTCACGCGAGCGAATCCGAACCCTGAGCCGATCTTCTTGCCATCCTTCACGTCTTTAGTTGCCGAATGCACGGTCTCAGAAGCTACAGCCAGAAAATCA
>REAP01000001.1 GCA_004294385.1 Oscillatoriales cyanobacterium
TTGACACTCCCTGGCCTAAAGGCACAGGGATTCTTGGATCAATCAGTCGGCTTGCTTGTTGATGTCACCACCAACGAGTAGAGGTCGGTCTGTCCCCAAGCGTTAATTCCGGTGTGCCCCACCGTATTTAGATTAATTCCAGCTTCCTTCAATCCTTTAGCCAGAATATTCAAAGCTGCATTATGGTCGCGATCTAATACTGTGCCACACAGGCAAATATGAGTCCTAATAGATAGTGTTTTTTGGACACGATTGCCACAACTTGAGCAATCCTGGGAAGTATACTGAGGGGCAACAGCAACCACTGTTTTACCGTACACTTTCCCAAAATATTGCAACCATTCAGCAAACTGTGACCATGCTGCATCGCTAATTGATTTAGCAAGTTTGTGGTTTTTCACCATATTTCTCACTTGAAGTTCTTCGTAAGCTACGAAATCGCTAGATTTCACCACGTACAACGCCGTCTTAATGGCGAAGTCTTTGCGCTGCCTACTAACTTTCAAGTGTTTTCTGCCTAACTTATTGATAGCTTTCTGGCGATTACTAGAACCTTTCTTTTTCCGAGAAACTCGTTTCTGCAACCGCTTTAAAGCTTTTTCAGTTTTACGGAGATGTCGAGGATTCGTCATGGTTTCACCGTTACTGTCGGTGTAGAAATGGTTTAATCCCACATCTATTCCAATCGTTTTCCCCGTAGGAACTAATTCCTCTGCTCGTTCCACATTGATACAGAACTGAGCGTAGTAGCCGTCGGCGCGACGCACAATCCTGACTCGCTTGATTTCCTTGGGTGCATAAAAGTGTAAGTCTCGACTACCGAGCAACCTGAATGTTCCCGCAGCAAAACCGTCCGTAAAAGTCAGACATCTTTTATCGGTAGAAAGCTTCCAACCTGATGTCTTAGCTTCTTAGCTTTACAATTAGAAAAGAAACGTTGAATAGCAAAAATGGCACGTTGGGCCATCGCTTGACGTGCCATTGAATTAAGTTTTCGGGCCCACTCAAACTCTTTTGCCATGATGGCACATTGTTTGTAGAGGTCAAGTAGCTTAACTCCCTGATTGTCGATCCAATATCTAAGA
>REAP01000220.1 GCA_004294385.1 Oscillatoriales cyanobacterium
GAGGATGTTTTCTGTGGCGCAGATGGTGGCGTATTCGCTGATGCTGATGAAGTCTTTGTCGAGGTTTTCCAGGCGCTGCTTGACTTGGAACCAGCTTAGGGGCAAAAGATCGTAAACTTCTTTGAGCTGGGAGATTTCGGTGTGGATGGCGCTGCGGAGTTCGTCGATGCCGGTGCCGTTTTGGCAGGAGGTTTCGATAATCGCTTTGATGTTGGGATATTTGTCGCGCAAGGCTTTGCGGTTGAGATCCAGGGGTTGTTCGTCGCACTTGTTGCCAATGAGGATGACGGGGGATGCGTCGCCGAAGCTTTCGATCAGTTTCAGCCAGTATTCGAGGCGGTTTTCGTCTTCGCTGGTGCGACAGTTGGAGACGAGGAGGTAGAGGCTGCGTTTGGTGAGGAAAAATTGGTGGGTGGCGTGGTAGATTTCTTGTCCGCCGAAGTCCCAGACGTTGAGCTTGACTGGTTTGGTGTTGACTGTAATTTTCCAGTTTGTGATGTTGAGTCCGTCGGTTTGGGGCTGGTTGGGGTTGTATTGGTTGTGGGTGAGGCGGTTGATCAGGGAGGTTTTGCCGACGCTTCCTTGGCCGACGAGGAGGACTTTGGCTTCGTTGAGGGGGAGGACTTCGCCGCTGCGGAGTTGGCGCAGGTAGTTGAAAATGGGTAGGGAATTGTTGCGGAGGTCGAGGTTTTCAAGTTTTGAGAGTGTTTCTAAGCATTCGGGAATCTTTTCAATCTGATTGTTGCTAAGGGAAAGATCTGTCAGATTGGAAAGTTGGGCGATGAATTCTGGGATGACGGTAATCTGATTGTTATTGAGGTAAAGCACTGTCAGATTAGATAATTGAGCGATGGCATCGGGGATTTTGGTAATCTGATTTTCCCAGAGAAAAAGCCATGTCAGATCCGACAGTTGACCAATTGCTTCTGGGATTTTTGCGATCTGATTGCTATAAAGGAAAATCATTGTCAGACTCGAAAGTTGGCCTACAGCCTCTGGGATTTCGGTAATCTGATTGTTACTGAGGTCAAGCCGTGTCAGATTGGACAGTTGGCTAATCGCTTCTGGGATTTGGGTGATCTGATTCTTCCATATCTGAAGCCATGTCAAATTTGACAGTTGCCCGATCGCATCGGGAATTTTTGTAATCTGATTGTCACCGAGGCCAAGCCATGTCAAATTTGACAGTTGCCCGATCACCTCTGGGATTTGAGTAATCTGATTGCTACCAAGGACAAGCCCTGTCAGATTCGACAGTTGGCAGATCGCTTCTGGGATTGGGGTAATCTGATTGTTATTAAGGAAAAGCTTTTTCAGATTTGACAATTGGCAGATCGCATCTGGAATTTCTGTTAAACCAATACTGGTTAAATCTAAACTCTCTAATTGCTTCATTTCCATCAGCAATTCTGGCATTTTTCCGAATGGATTGCCACTGAGGTTAATCGATCGCAAATTTTCCAGCGATCTCAATTCTTCCGGCAGTGTGCTTAATTGATTAGTGATTAGTTTCGGAGTCACTTTACCATCAACAAATTCCCGTTTATCCATCTTCCCCAACACCAACGACTCAAGCTGCGTACACTTGCCAATCTCCGGCGGCAATTCCTCCAACCCCAACCCCGCCAAATCCAATTCTGTGGAGCCCTCATCAGCGGCTTTGTCGATTAACTGCAACAACTCTTCTCGCGTCATATCTTTTGTCTCCCCGTAGTCTTCATTTGATTGTGACAGGATTTTTTGGTTGGTGGGGGGGGAATCACAACACGGCCCAAAAGAGGACACGGCAGTGCCGTTTCCCTACCCTAAAATTATCGTAGGGAAACGGCATTGCCGTCTCCTCCGTGGCCTACGCATCACCACCCGTAGAAACCGGGTTTTTTCCGATGTCTCTGGCTGTCATCAATAATTCTCGCAAAAACCCGGTTTCTGGCCACCTGTCCATAATCTGGGGAGGAAAAAAGCTTGGAATGCGGAATATTTGTTAGACTTGGATTGTTAGCTAGCGAGTCGATCGACCATACTTTGCACGCGAGGTGAATTATGCTCCAAGCATTTGAAGGGATTTACAGAAATGGAGTCATCGAACTTTTAGAATTTCCTGAAAATATTTATGAAAGCCGCGTACTAATTACTTTTTTGACCGAGCCATCCATACCTAAATCGCCTACATTTATCCAGTTTGGAATGTTTTCAGGTTCTCAGCAATCCACCGACGCTGATTTCGAGATTGCCCAGTTTCAAGGGGATGCAGACGATGAATTATATTGGTCGTAGCTGCCGATGAAATATGTCATCGATACCCACGCGCTGATCTGGTTTCTCGAAGGAAATAAAAGATTGGGGACTCAAGCCCAAGCCATTCTCTCTAATTTTAACAGTCAGCTTGTTCTACCTGCGATCGCCCTGGCTGAAGCTGCATGGATTGTAGAACGAGGAAAAACATCAATTCCATCTGTAAATGCCTTGTTCAATGCGATTAATAGCGATTCCAGAATCGCAGTTTATCCACTCGATCGAACTATCATCAATCAAACGCTCAGCTTATTGAGCATCCATGAAATGCACGATCGCCAAATTGTCGCAACCGCAATGATTTTGCAAAATCAAGGTGAAACTGTTGCGCTGTTGACGTGCGATGGAAATATTACGGCTTCAGATGTAATCTCTGTTATCTGGTGATTAGATTTATAATGTAGAACGCTACCAAATTAAACGCCTAATTTATGACCCTATTAATGAGGTCATCACACAATGGATCGAGTAGAACAATATCGGAAAATAATTCAGCATTGCCGTCTCCTCCACTGCCTACGCATCACAACATAAAAAACACCGCATTACCAATTGGTAAGACTGTGTTTTTTACAATTAGATTTTATATGCGGATAAAAGGACTTGAATTAACGCTTAGCTTTCAATTTACGATTTTCCGCCGTCCTAGCCCTTTTCTCGACCCACTCTGAAAGTCCTGTCTTACGTTTGAGCGAAGACTGAGCTACTTGGTGTACAGTCTATACAGCAAGCAAACTCAACACTGTTAGAGCTGGGAGCGAAAGATGAGCGAAAAATCTAATTCAGTCACAACAAACACCACCGCCGACTATCTTATTGGCTACGAGCGGATTTTGGACTATTTTAAACAAGCCCAGAAGGAATGCCCTAAAGGAATAGGGTTGAAAAGAGACAGCAAAGCTAGTGGGGGTTATATAACACTTCAGTTCAAGTTAGGTAACAAGCGGATCAACAAAACCTGCGGGTGCTATCTGACGATGCAGGGTATTACTGACGCTACGAGAAAAGCTCATTTAGTCTCTAATGCTCTAGACTCGTTCTCTAGTGAGTCTCAGTTTTTAGCGTGGTACGATGATACGATTTTAGAAAGAAACATCATCAAAAATGATTTGATAACGTTTGGTGATGCGATAGCAAAAGTAGAGAAAGATTACTGGGATGGGCGTACTAAACGCCGTCAACAGCGTGACAAAAGTAGTATTAGTCAGCAGAATACTTGGGATGCCGTTTACGGTCACGATTACAAGCTTTTACCACGGAACATGGTTGTCAATTTAACGGATATTCTATCATTAGTTAACAGTAAACAACAAGGTAGTAAATGTTTTAAAAACTGTTTATGTGCAATGAAAAAGTTAGCTGAAATTATTGGCAATACTGATATACTTGCTCATCTTAAGGAGATTGACGGGACACAAACAGAGTTCAGAAAAGACCTACAATCAATATCAATTGATGAATTTTTGAAATTCTGTGAAGACGTTCTAGATGTCCATCTTGATAATAAACGGTACGACTTACAGCAGCGACGCTGTTGGTTGTGGGTATTCTCAATGCAAGTGGTATATGGCTTTCGGGTACATGAAGTCTTTGCCATTCAAAACATTGACAAACCGTTTAAGACAGAGGATGGAATTATTATTCAGGCACTGACTGAGCCAGACAACCTGAGAATGATTGCTGTAGTAGGTGACAAAACATCACTAGATACAACAACTAAGACTGGCTACCGACTGTGTGTGCCGATGTTAGCACCGACTCATCCTGATTTAATAGAGCGTTTAGGAATTAAGTTGGGTAAACCACCTAAAATCTGCTTGTTGTCTAATAGTCCCAAAACAATTGCTGGCATATATAGTCGCCGTGCTTGGACTACCTTAAAAAGATGGAATAAAGGTTTTACCCAGTCTCACGCTTTACGTCATTTGGCTAATCTTAATGGTCAAATGGCGGGGATGTCTCAGGAGACAAGAGCCAAAAATTTAGGACATTCAACACAGATGAATGAAGGCACTTATAAGAAACGAGCTAATACCAAGACAACAATTGATTTGCTAACTCGATTTACAAAGGAAGCTATTCCTTTAAGTAGCGCTATTCAGGTACTTAAACAGATAGGAACTAATGAACAATGCGTCATTTTATTGGCTTCTATTTACGGGATTACGCCCGAAGAAGTGATGGAATTACTCACCGAATAATTTGAAACAAAACTTTACAGCCCCTCTGTTGACAAGGAACTGCAAACCTGTAATCGTGAGTAACTAAGGAAGATTTGATATGCGCGGTCAATCCGGTGCTGAAACACCAGATTAACTACGACTTCCCCAAGCCGTTGTCTTGTAACGTTTGGAGCTAAATCATAAAAACAATACCGGATGCGGGAAACTCAGAGTCTTTAGACCTGAGAGGGAAGCGACTCGTGCGGTTTTAACCGCCGTGGTATTTATGCTAGAATTGGATTGTGAGTAAGAACAAAAACATCTACGTGCTGAAGCATCCTAGTATCGGAGAGATCCCGGCTCCTATGAAACAACGGTTAGGTTTAAGTCAAGAGTGTCAGTATGACAGGAAAGAGCAGATAATGGCAGGTTGTGGAGCGTACCGCGTCTTG
>REAP01000002.1 GCA_004294385.1 Oscillatoriales cyanobacterium
CTACAAAGCTATGGCAGAAGCCAAATGGCAAGTATCTCCCCGTGCCAGAAAGGGACTGACAGAACGGGAAAAGCTGTTTCTCCGAGGTTTGCTCTGCGGCCACAGCCCTGCGGAAATAGCTAGCCAACTCCATCAAAGTCGTAAAGGCGTTGAGGTTTATATATCTAAAACTTTATATCAATACTTTAAAAAAATTACAGATGTACCTAACGAAAAGGTCAGCAACTGGAGAAATATTCACAACTGTCTAGAGGAAGCTGGATATAAAACTACGCCCTCTGTGAAATCTCACTCAAGCAATTATTCACCCCAAGTTCCATTAGTAAATATAGTTAACATAGGTTTAAATAATCAAACTCATACAATAACAATTGACATTCACCTTCAACTAACATTACCTTCGCTTTCAGAGCCAACAATCACAGAAGACATGGATGGAAAAGATCGCCCGTAAACTAACTAATCTCACTGAAGTGCGATCTGATTAATTCTATCATTGTGCTAAAATTAGCCTAATCTGAGCTAACGCTTCTTCTGCTGGAATTGGCTCAACCATACCGCTTCGGATTTCGTCGCGACGCTGCTTAGCTTCCACAGTCCACAACTTTTGAACTGTTCCGTCTATATCAAATTCAAGACTCTCAACTAGCCTCTCTGCTAACTGCGCTCTCAAGGCATTTGGCAAAGATAAAGTGTACAATCTTGTTTGATTATAGCCGATCGCGCGATCGAGAGTAAAACTGACTAAAAAGGAATATACTCAACAGCATTCATCCATTCATCAGATTCCGAAGCTAAAGCAATCAGTTCCAAATCCTTAACAAACTGTCCGATTGTACCGCCTAGCTGATGTCCAAATATCAAGCCAGAAAACTGTTTTTCCTGACGCTGCCAGTCTTGAGCCATTGCCTTAAAAAGGATATCGTGAGTAAACAATACTCTTCCTAACTGACTGGCACGTTCCAAAAGTTCGTCATCTGGCAATTCTGTCGAACCATCTTCCATCGCAGTCAAAACATCCACACCACGACGACGCAACTGCTCGGTAATTGCTTGCGGAATATGAACGTCCATGTATAGAGAAATTGCCACTTACAACAACCCCTTAGCTCGCATTTTTACGAAAAATGGTGAAGGCGAAAGCAGAAATTTTTCCTGTTGTACCTGCTCCCATTCTGCACGGATCTCCTGCTCAATTTCAGCTTGAAAGTCGAAGTAATAACCCATCGCTGCATGAGCCTCCGACTGCATCAAATAAGGATGCTGGCGGCACATTTCTTCGACTGACCAACCGTAGGCTAGATAATCCATCACAATCTGAGCAACCCGCACGCGGGGTATCCGCTGCAACCGTGCGGGTTGACCCGCTACTTTCTCGATATGAGGATAAATTATTGATAGCATAATGATATCCCAAACTA
>REAP01000221.1 GCA_004294385.1 Oscillatoriales cyanobacterium
ACCTCTTCAGTCCTCTTTGAGAGGACTTTCGCTTTGAGGCCGGGGTTTAAACCCCGGCCGGACTTCGGGATGGCGAGATAGCCCGATCGCACGATCGATAAATTGCGATCGCGCTTTCATGCCATTCATAAATCGTTGCCTCAATCAGCGTCACATAAAATTTTGTGGTATAATATCTCGATTATTTCTGAAGATAATCCTAAATTCATCTTAAAAATGGATATATAACTTTGGGAGATTTGGCGATGGTGAAAAAGATTGATAAGCAATTGCTGGATTAGCTGTCGGCAGTGGTGTCAAATCAGCGCTAGCGAGTTTGTGGAAAGTTAAAGATGTCGGCAGTTTGCGACTGATGACTGAATTTTATGGCGATTTGCGATCGACCCCAATTAAAGCTGAAGCACTCAGACAAGCGCAACTGGCAATGCTTCACAAAAAAGACTTGCCTAACTTAGATTTATCTCACCCACATTTTTGGGCGGGATTTACAATAATTGGCAGTCCTTGGTAAAATAGTTGGGATTTAGTATCTCAGGCTACTATCCGTTGATGTCATAAATTTGCTATGAATAGCAAAAGTCAACTCTATTGGAGCAAAATTTGTGAGCAAGTTCGATAAAATATTCAATTCAGAAAATACCTCCGAAGCCAGCTTGAGTTCAGAGGAATCCTTAGCCGCGGTAGCACTTGTCGCAGCCCTGGCAAATTCTCCTGACACTGATGCAGATATCTTAGAAAGCATTCTTTGGGAATCAGAAATTTTTGCTGAATATTCGGAAGATGATATGTCAGCAATGGTCGAAAAACTCGCAGGTATTGCTACCGAAGACGGTTTAGGAGCATTGTTTAATACCGCTTGGGGTTCAATGCCAGATGAATTGGTTTTAGATACTTTTGCTATTACGGTAGCGATGTTTGTCGTAGATGGCGAAGTGTCTGACAAACATCAGGGTTTTCTGAAGGAGTTTCAGCAAGCATTAGGTTTGGAGGATGAGGAAGCTGAGGAAATTATCGAGGAGGTAATGACTGCATATTCTGAAGAAGATGGGGAAGTTTCTGAAGAAGATGGGGAATTGTATGAATGTCCCAAAGGCTATTTTACTGTCCCAATTCCAGTTGAGGAGCAAAAAGGCGGTAGAATTGATGATGAGCAAGAAGGCTGTGTTGCTTTTTCTGACGACTTTGGCATTTTGCTGAAGATTGATTATTTCCCGATCGCAGGTGAAGTTGCAGAATTAGTTGAGTCTGTTGGGGAAGCTGCTTATCTCAGTTCATTTCTCAACAACTTTATTGATGGGGCAATTCTTGCTAAATTTCCTAACTCCAAGTTACTCCACACTGAATCTTTGGAAGATGAGGAAGCTTATTTTGCGGTTGTCAATCTACCTGGGGGTGCGACTATCAGCGTTCAGGAGAACTTGGACACTGTGACTCGGCTGGATGCCTACCGGGGATTTCTGGCTTTTATCGCTGAGGATGTTTGTTATACGGTGAGCTCTCAGAAAGTTTATCAGGAAGCGGATGAACTGGGTTCGCTGGAGTCTGAAGTAGAGACAATGATGGACAAAATTTTAGAGTTTATTGAGACTATCGAATTTGGTGCGCCTGAATAAACTTGACTGGAATTGGGCATTGGGCATGGGGAATTGGGCATTGGGCATGGGGAATTGGGCATTGGGCATGGGGAATTGGGCATTAGCAATTCAGGACACGGCAGTGCCGTTTCCCTACCCCAGAATTAACTGCTCTAATTAGGACACGGCAGTGCCGTTTCCCTACCCCAGAATTAACTGCTCTAATCAGGACACGGCAGTGCCGTTTCCCTACCCCAGAATCAACTGTTTTAATCAGGACACGGCAGTGCCGTTTCCCTACCCCAGAATCAACGGCTCTAATCGGGACACGGCGCAAGAGCCCAAGGAGTGTCAACTTAACGTTAAACCCGCAGTCCGACAGGGACTGAAGTCCCTGTCTCAAAGCGAAAGTCCTCGATCGAGGACTGATCAGAAAAATTTTAAACTCATTAGTCCTATGCAAGAGGACTTTAGCTATTAGACAGGGACTTCAGTCCCTGGCGGACTCGCCGGATGACTAACGGACACGGGGCGGGCTGACAGCTTAAGTTGACACGATCGAGAATTGGCTAAAAGACCAGTTCTCGATCGCACTTTTAGATAAATCAATCAACCAAAGTCGATCGACAGCAACAATTAGCTTAGGTAGTAGTCTGAGCTTCCTGCAACCTTTGCTTGAGTTCTTCCAGAGCGTTCGCCCAGCGTGGATCTGGCTGCACCGAGCCGGAATCAACGTTTGACGAAGTTGTGGCTGCTGGATTGCGGCGAGACTTGTTGTTGTCTCGACGGCGACTGCTTTTACCAGAACCTCCACCACCTTGACTGGGGGAAGGCTCGCGTCGCTGTTGCTGCGGTTGACCCTGGGTAGGTGCCGATACCGATGCCAACTGTGGCGACTCCAGTGACTGTTGTTGATCTTCGTCGCCCTTGTCAGATTTACCCTTAGAGCGAGGAAGAGCCTTTTCTATTTTCAGCGGGTTTTCTTTGAACATCAAGCCGTTATATTTTTCAATAACTTGGTCTGCTTGTTCATCAGTCAACACCGTCACAAAACCGAATCCTCTGCATTTACCAGTTTTGCGGTCTGTAATTACCTTTGTTGTTACCGATTCGCCCTCTGGCGCAAAAACATCTTGCAGTTCTTGGCGATCGAGTTCTTTTGGTAAATTGCCGACATATAAACGAATAGACATGAAAAATTCCTCCTGATTTCGATTCTAATTAACTTGCTCGAACAGCATTACCTGAATTGACATACTCCCCGTCGTAAACGAGCGGGATTCTTGACACTTCAGGGAAAGACGACATAATCGCAGAATCTGCGCGTTCCTCCGACCAACCTTGACAGCTTTCGCCACCTTTTAGACCAAGACAATTTTCTCTCCTGAAGCCGCAACTTGGCCGCCTATGCAGAGAGGTCTTAAATCTAAGGTTGTTCTGTAAACTTTTAGTCATCACTTAAATGTTGAGGCTATTGGCTATTCTGTATTATTTACTTTCGGTTTTGATTCAGAATGTTTTTAGCCAGTACCGTGTAGAAATTTATTTCCCAGGATGTCAATTGCCAGCGATCGGAATGCCAGTATTTAGTTTAATACGGTGATGGGTAAAATTGCTAACATTTTTATCGGGAATCGGGAATCGGGCATCGGGAATCGGGCATCGGGCATCGGGAATCGGGCATGGGCCATCGGGAATCGGGCATGGGCCATTGGGAATCTGGCATTGGGAATCGGGAATCGGGCATTGGTGTTACATCCGTTAAATCCGTTACAAAATCCGTTGCCGAACCTTCTTCCTTCCCTGGAAATCTAAAATCGATTCATTTCGCCTTGGAAAATGATGTATGCTCCCCAGAAGGCTGCGGCAAAGGCCAAAATCGCAGACCAGATAGGATGTCCGCTGTGACTAACTCTGCCACCTTCACTGCGGAGGGTTTCGAGGTCGATCGCCACATTAGCACCTCTACGCAGCCAACCTGTCGCCACGACTGATTTTCCCAGCAAATCGCTAGGGCGAGTAGGTGTCGGAACAAGAGAGCCGATCGGGCCAAACCTCGAAACATAATGTAATCTCACCAACCCCGTCGCCGTCTGCAAAATCAAATCCTGTCCCAGCCAATTAGCCATACCCGATCGCCCCAAAAGCATCCCCTCCAAGCGCACTGCTTGAGCATCCAAGGGCAAAGTCTCCGAATTTGACAAGATTTGGGGTAAACTCGGTTCAGCAACGTTTCTAGGCGGAATATCAGGGAAGAAAGCATTAATTCGGAGCAAAGTACCAAGACAAAAGCCGATCGGCAAACAGCCCCAAAGAATCGATCGATCGCCCCAAAGCCAATCCAACTGCCAAAAACTCGTCCTCGAAAACATCCCCCCAATCAGCCAAAGCACCCCCACAATCGCCAAACCCATCGGAATCCCAAAAAAAGGCGCACCTTGCAACAGTAGGGGCGGTGCCCCCGTGCCCGCCCTGGAATTATTCGTACCCGCCCTGGAATTATTCGTACCCGCCCTGGAATTATTCGTACCCGCCCTGAATATTGAGTTAAACAAGTTAAAAAGGAAAAATTTGTGCTTAGTTGGTGGCAAAGTTCCCAGATTCGACAATTCCAACTCAGTTTCCAACTCCCAGAATTGAGCATAAAGAGCCAACAACTTCAAACGCTCACCCATCAAAGGATGTGCGCTGTTAACCGTCAACCAATTGCGGAAAGGATTGCTGACATCCCACAGCAAAATTTGTTCCAGAGGCGCGTGTAATCCAGCAGAACCTAGGGTGACAGCTTCCCTGATTCCCACGGGAAAAAGCAGATCGAAACCTTCGAGAAAAAAGCTAGTTTGCTGCTGCTGCTCAATATTTTTCGCCATCCCGATCGCAATTTTAGTCAAAGCCCGCGTCAAACCGTTGGGATTGCCGGTAATTTCCGCAGCCGTGCGATCGCTCAAATATACCCTGTGGCGCGACACCCACAACATCGGCCATCTCAGCAACTTATAAATTCCGTAACTTCCAGCCGAAATCAAGGCCGCCAAAACTTTGACAATAGAACGAAAAAGCTCGATCGTAATTAAAGCAGATAATCGCTCTTCCCAGTGAGTGACTTGCCAATAAATCATGTAAGGAATCTGCATGACTAAAACCGCCAACGACATCGGCGCAAAATCCCAATGGGCGATGTGGCCCAATTCCCGCGCCACAATAGTCGCAATTTCATCTTCCGTCAATTGATCCAAAAGTCCCTGACTGACAACAATCCGAGCAAATCTGGGTAAACAGCCGTAACTGAAAGCTACTGGTACATCAATTGGTAACAGTTTGAGCATCGGTGCTGGCATATTTTGCTGTTTACAAAAACTGCGAATTACCCGATTAGCTTCTTTGCTGGATTTCAATAAAGTTATTCCTCCCAGAGGTTCGATGCCGCAAATCAGTTTCAGCAGTGCGTCTGTCAGCCAGGGAGATGAGGCTAGTAGCAATCCGAAAATGAATTGAAGAAACTGAGTTGGATCGCGATAAAAAAGTTGAATTGGCGCGAAAAAAGGCAGTCTCGTAAATATGTATAACTGAACTAACAGACTATTAATGTTTGTCAGCAGGAATTCCAGGATGAATCGGGTTAGGAAGAATAGGGCGATCGTACTTGCGATCGCCTCTACCCAAAAACCCGCTAATTTCATGGCTTTGAGCTTGCGCCAGCCCGACTTAGCTCGCCCCGAATTGCGCCAACTGAGTTCGTAAGTGTCTGGAGTCACGACTTCGGGGATATCTGTTGCAGAATCTCGATCAGGTGCGATCGGTGTTGATGTTTCTGATTCAGCAGTTTTGACCTGCGGTGGTTTTGGGGGTGCAGGTAGTGGCGGAATGTGTGGCGATTTGACGTTTTTTTGCCTGCTAGTCTGCTCAAAAGGTACAAATTCTGTTTTGGGGTCGGCTGATGGTTTGTCGGCTGTTGGCGATATTTTCGGCAACTCAGTGCCAATTTCAAAGGCGACGAATCCGGTTTCTGGGGGAGTTTCTGGGATTTTTTGTGGAGTTTCTGGTGGTTTTGGGTGGCGACGGTTGATCAATTCGGCTAAAGTGCGATCGGCCCAAGTTTTGATTTGAGTGTTGGGATTTTTGGTGAGGGAAGTGCAGAGTGCGATCGCCTTTTGCAGATTACCAGTGGCTGTGTATGCAGCCACCAGCCTCATTTGGGCTCGCGTACCCAGTGGCTGATCGGCGGCAGTTTCAGCAACAGATTCCAAAAGCGCGATCGCCCTTGGGTAATCTCGCGCTTTCAAAGCCGTTAAACCAGCCTCCAGAGACTGTTTCACAGATAAATCCGCCGAATTTTGATTGTTTGGAGATGCCATGAGAGTGTTTGCACTAGGGCCTTGTCTAAGATAGCTTGCGCGATCAATAGATTACGGTTTTAGCACAGTCAATCGATTTTAGATTGAAGAATTGGTTGATTGAAGAATTGACCCCACGCAGCGATCCGGGGGCTTGCGATCGGATACATAGTCCGGCAGGGGTTTAAACCCCTGCCTCAAAGCGAAAGTCCTCTCAAAGAGGACTGAAGAATTAGTTGATATGTATTGATTTGGGGCAAATCGACCGTCAGTTTCAACTGACTTTAGCTATTAGACAGGGGTTTAAACCCAGGGCTGTTTCATTCTCGAATTTTAGCACAGCTAAAATTCTGAATGAAAAAATTCACATCCTCATCGG
>REAP01000222.1 GCA_004294385.1 Oscillatoriales cyanobacterium
GCGTCAGGTACTAGGACGGCTGCGGAGTAGTAAGCTGTGACGAGATAAGACATAATTGCCTTTTCGCTGATGCCCATGAAGCGGACAGACAAGCTAGGTTGATATTCGTCAGGGATACCAGTTTGATGTAAACCGATAACGCCTTGTTTTTCAAGACCAGTACGGAGTAAGAGGATAGAACTGGTGCGGGTATTTGTGATGGGGATCTTGTTGCAGGGAAAGATCGGTACACCACGCCAAGCCGGTACTTGGTGGCCGCCCATGTCAATGCTTTGTGGATAGATCCCTATGCGGTTACACTCGCGAGCAAAGGCTGCGATCGTGCGGGGATGAGCCAGGAAGAATCCTGGGTCTTTCCATACCGTAGCCAGCAATTCGTCCATGTCGTCTGGAGTAGGTGCGCCAGTGCTACTGTAAATGCGTTGTTTGAGGTCGGCGTTATGCAGCAACCCAAATTCGCGGTTGTTGATCATTTCGTGTTCTTGACGTTCCCGTAATGCCTCAACGGTCAGACGCAATTGTTGCTCGGTCTGATTCATTGGTTCATTGTACAGATCGGCTACCCTGGTACTGATCCGCAACACGGTTTGGGCAATGCTCAAATCATATTGGCGGGGTGAGAGATCGTAATCAACGAAAGTACCAGGCAACTCAGTCTCGCCGCGATGTCCCGCAGATACATTAATAGCAGCTTCACCTTCAGTAGTTTGTGGCTGGCTGAGGAGGGCGCGGAACTGATCGACCTGAGTTTGTAAAGCTTCGGACTGGTTAAGGAGTTGCTCAAACGCACTTTGAGGTAATGCTAATACGATACATCTGGTAAGAGCTTTGAGGGTATACTGCCAGGTGTCTTGAGACTCTACTAGAGATTCATCGCCGAAATGATCGCCATCAGCGAGTACATCTAAAACAACCTGCTCGTCATACTTGCCAAGACCAATCTTGTTAACTTTACCACGGGCGATCAATAATACTCGATCGGCTGCTTGACCTATTTCAACGATCGTGTCCCCGGCAGCGTACTCTTCCTGCACAAACTGGTTGGCCAACGCAGTTAAAACTTCTGTGTCCTCAAACCCTCTGAGCAATGGCAACTCAGTAAGTTCTTGGGGAATTACTTGTACAGTTGCGCCAGTGTTGGTGAAAGAGACTCTTCCATCACCTACGGTATAACTTAAACGACGGTTAACTCGATATACGCCACCCTTTGTTTGCACCCACGGCAACAGTTTCAACAACCACCGCGAGGTAATTTCCTGCATCTGCGGTGCAGATTTGGTGGTCGTCGCCAAATTACGGGCTGCTGCTGTACTTAAACTCAACTGAGGCTGCTGATTCTCAACATCTGAACCCGAATCATTGGAATAGGTCATAACTTAATTCTTCACTTTCTAGTTACTCAAAAAACAACTTGGTTTTACTTCACCGAATGGGCGATCGAGAAAAACCTAAGTTAGCAAGACAGATTATCTTGTAAAAAGAGACAATCAAATCGTATCTTTGACAAAAAGATACAATTCGATTCAAATTTACCGATTATTGGCCAAAAAACTGCTTGCACCGACCAAAGATTTGATGTGTGCTGCCGAAGTGCCAAACCCTGTGGGCCCGTTGAGCAGTCGCACTATTGGCGAAGCACTATTACGCAATTCAAACTCTTTATAGCGGTCTACTTTCGTATGCCACTTGACTACGCCACACATCCATTGTTCTAGTTTTTTGACATATGCAAGCAGTTTCTCGCGAGTGCTTTCATCCAGGTTGAAATCGTCAAAAAGGGCTGGCAGTTCGGTGGCGACAATGTGTTGAAACTGTTGCGCCCGCGCGGTCATCAGATTGTTCACAATCTCGACAGCCTGGATTATATCGCAGTTGAGGAAATTCTGCACAACCAGTACGATATTATGGATTTCCCCTTCAAATTCGATTTCTTTCTGGTAGGAGAAGATATCGTTAGTGAAACAGGCAAAGTCGGCCGCGGAATTTTCCAGCGATCGCATTGGCCGACTGTAGTAAATCTCCATTGGTATCTCGCCGCCCTGGGCTAGTCGAGACAAGCTCATTGTCAAATCCGAACCAAACGTCTTACGGCGCATTTCAATATAATCGATCGGGTCTGGAATCCGATTTTGAGTTTGATTAGCCAGTTCCCACACCCAACTGTCAGTCATATCCTGGATCGCACGGCGGAACTCAGTCCGCGCATTAGCAGACATCGGGCCAGCAGTTCGAGACCAAATATCTGCCAAGCCACGTTCCACCGGATTAGTCGGCACCGCTGGGGGGGTGGAGTCGTCGAGAGGCATAAACGCCGACAGTCGGGCGTTGAACACTTTCGCGCCAGCCATGTCGCGGTTATTCCCGTAGAGTGCTGGGAAGTAATCATCGGCATAGGTTCCCCAAACCAGCCAGCAAGCTGTTAAATTTAGCTCATGCTCAGACCCATTCGGATGTATCCACGCACCGCATAGGGCTACATCAGCAACATCAAACTTGTGGTCATTCCAGATGAAAGCATCAGGAATGCCAGGTAGTGAGTCCAGCATCCCCATCCGGCGCGCCCATTCCTTAGAATGATTCCGCGCGGCATCCAGATTGGGATTCAAAGTAGTAGAGAAGGGCATATAAAAATTGGGCAGTTTCACTGGCCCTACAGCCTGGTAGGGAACGTGAGTAAAGCTCTTGAACCTTCCTAAACCCAAGGTTGTGTATAACGATTCAAGCCGCGCCGCCGATGTGCCTAGCCCAGTAGGCCCACCCAGAATCGTTGGTGTCGCAGAATTATCCGCTTCCTCTTTGTTCATATAGCGGCTCGATCGCATATGCCACTCGTGACCGCCTGACTGCCAATCCTGAAGTCCTTTGATATAAAGGAGAACATGGGCACGCTCTACTGGATCTACTCCGTACTCCTCAAACAGGGAAGGTAACTCGGTGACAGCAGTATTATCAAACTGATATAACCGTGAGTTCAGCAGTTCATTGGTGAGGTTAGCCGCCTCTTGGGTACTCACATTGAGGAAGCGTTCTAAGACCAATACACAGTTGGAGTTCTCGCCTTCATCTTCTACTTCTCTTTGATAGGAGAATAGGTCGTTGCGTAGATGTACTCCATCGGCAAATGTGTCTTTCAAGACCCGCATTGGTCGAGTTGCGGCAATTTTGGCCGGAACTTCTACAAACGCGGCGTGTTCCACCAGATCCGCAGACCAGGGTGCGCCGCCAACTTTACGCCGCATCTCAATGTATTCGATGGGGTTGGCAATTCGATTTTGGTTGATATTGTCAAGTTCCCACATCGACTCATCTAAAAGGTGTTTGGTACTCTCAAAGAATCGTCGCCGCCATTCCACCGACTTAGTAAAGGCGGTGCGAGACCACAGGTTTGCCAAGCCCCGCTCTACTGGGTTGGTGGGAACGGGAGGGGTGTCGTTAGGATAGATCGGCATAAATGCGGGTAGTCGATCGAGGTATTCCTTCGCCCCAACCATGTCTTGACTACGCTTGTAGATTTCCAGAAAGTGGTCGTCAAAAAAGAATACCCACACATACCAGTCGGTTACTAAGTCTAGTTCTGTTGCTGGTGCGTCTGGATGGGTATAGGAGCACAGCAAGGCGTAGTCATGGGCATCGAATTTGCGTTCGTCCCAAATAGGCTGGCCTTGGGCTTCTTCTTTTGAGCCAAGTATCCCCATCTCGTAGGCCCATGCTTTGGAATGAACTCGCGCGGCTTCCAGATTAGGGTTCAGCCGCGCCGGCCAAGGCATATAAAATTCTGGCAGTTTAAAGGGTTGCATGATCTACCGTAAGCTTCTACTGAGTATTCTTGCTATTTTTTGCTGACGAACGGCTGATCTGTTGCGGTTGGCGAGCATTCTCGCTGCCCTAGCCACGTCCCATATGTGGTTTGTTTTTGATTGTACTGTAGGCTAGTTCATATCCACGGTAGCGATCGACTCAATAAAATTTAACAAAATACGACGTTGGTGAAGCAGAGCGAGGCGATCGCACATCTCTTGACTGCTCAGAAAAGCAGATTCAGTCCCGAATCTGTTCCGGTGTCAACAACTTCATATCCCAACCCTCAAGCAAAACTAAATTGTTGACATTCACACTGCAATAAATTTCTGTGCAACAACACCCGTAGAATGATTAAATTGAGTCTCAGATTGCGATCGATCGCCCCCCGAAAAGTCGGCGCGATCGACCAAAACAACTCACAGTATCCTTTCGTCACATTCAGTACAAGAGAGCAAGGGATGGTATTTGCAGCAACAGAAATGGATTCGTCTCAAGAAAATTTACGAAGCCATGCGCTACTCGCTCCTAGCAGGTGGCAAAAGGCTACGTCCCATCCTGTGTCTGGCAGGGTGCGAAATCGCCGGTGGCACTTCCCACATGGCAATGCCAACAGCTTGCGCTGTGGAAATGATCCACACCATGTCGCTGATCCACGATGATTTGCCGGCAATGGACAATGATGACTATCGGCGCGGCAAACTGACTAACCACAAAGTCTACGGCGAAGACATCGCAATTTTGGCTGGCGATGGTTTGTTGAGCTATGCCTTTGAATTTATC
>REAP01000223.1 GCA_004294385.1 Oscillatoriales cyanobacterium
GATTGCGATTTTGGCTTAGGCATAGTTATGAAAGGAAAGCCTGATATCGATCTAAACTTGAGCAAAGATGAATTGGATAAAATGACTTATGAAGATGTTGTCAATGGGAAAGAAAATTTTCTTAACTTAAAAGATGAAAACTATTTGTTTGAGTTCTTAGAAACAATCTAATTCACTATTTTGCCCAAAAGTCAATGCCAGCCTCAAAAAAGCCTAAATGCTCCAGGTCTAAACCAGCTTGAATGCTCGCAACCTATAATTAAAAATAACCGGGTAATTTTCACAACACAGAAAGACATGGATCCAAATCCCAAGGTTATGCAAGCTGTCAAAGAACTTGGCTACCGCGTTACGGTGGGAGACGTGGCGGCAAAAGCTGGACTAGATGTCAATTTTGCCCAGCGAGAACTGCTAACCCTCGCCTCCGAAGCAGGTGGCCACCTACAAGTAGCAGAATCTGGCGACATTGCTTACCTATTTCCCAAGAACTTTTCAGATATTTTGCGAAACAAATTTTTACGATTGCAGTTACAGGAATGGTGGCAAAAAATTTGGCGGGTTCTATTTTACCTGATTCGGATATCTTTTGGCATAGTTTTAGTAGCTTCTATCATCTTAATATTTGTGGCGATATTCGTCGCAATTTCGCTTTTGAGCAATAACGACAACAATGATGGAGGTGGAGGCGGAGGGGGCAACAGCGGCGGTGGCTTTTCCTTCTTTCCCTACTTCTCGAACGACTTAATTTGGCTATTTTACTGGAATCACGATGAGCCTTCCTATCAGCAGCGATCGCGCTCAACAGGCCAAAAACCCGAAATGAATTTTCTGGAATCAGTATTTTCCTTTATATTTGGAGACGGGAATCCCAATGCTAATTTAGAAGAGCGCAAGTGGAGCAGTATTGCCGCGACTATTCGGAACAACAAAGGTGCGATCGCTGCTGAACAAATTGCGCCCTATCTCGACAACCTCGGACAGGGATACGCCATAGAATATGAAGAGTATATGTTGCCCGCCCTAGCCCGTTTTGATGGCCGTCCCGAAGTCAGTCCCGAAGGGCAAATAGTTTATCATTTCCCGCAATTGCAAACCACCGCGACTGAGAGAAATGCTGAACCAGTAGCGGCTTATTTGCGAGAAATGGTGTGGCGTTTCAGTCAGGCTAGTTCTGGACAAATCATGCTGGCTGCGGGTTTGGGAGGAGTTAATTTGGTTGGAGCCCTATTTTTGGGAAGTTTATTGACGAAAAGTGCGATCGCAGGTGGATTACTCAGTTTAGTCGCCACTATTTATCCACTGCTACTGCTATACGGCGTAGGATTTCTGACAATTCCCTTAATTCGCTACTTCTGGATGAAGTGGAAAAATGGCAGCATCGAAGCCCGGAATGAAGAGCGTCAGCAGCGAGCAATGTTATTAAATCAACCGGATGCTAATTTGCTCCAAAAACTTGCCTATGCTCGCGAGTTTGCAGGAGAAAACGTTTTGAGTGGAGAAGATTTAGCTTATAGCACAGAAACGGAATTAACTGAACAAGAATTGGAACAGTCGGCTAAGATAGATGCGGAGTGGCAAAACCGGATTGGGCGATCGGACAATTAATATATCAGAAGGAAGAAGGAAGAAGGCCCTTCGACTTCGCTCAGGGAACGCTTCAGGAAGAAGGCCCTTCGACTTCGCTCAGGGAACGCTTCAGGAAGAAGGCCCTTCGACTTCGCTCAGGGAACGCTTCAGGAAGAAGGCCCTTCGACACTTCGACACTTCGACTACGCTCAGTGCGCCGCTACGCTCAGTGCGCCGCTTCGCTCAGGGAGCGTTTCAGGAAGAAGGAAGAAGGGAAACGGCATTGCCGTTTCCGACTTTCTTATTAGTCCACGAAGGTGGACTTTGCTTGTGTAGTCGCGGTTTCAACCGCCGGACTTTCTTTATAGTTAATCGCGGTTTCAACCGCCGGACTTTCTTTATAGTTAATCGCGGTTTCAACCGCCGGAATGATTTCAACTTTAGGACGTTTCAAAATCAAACAATTCTGGTCGTACTTCGAGTCATGGCGGAGAGAGACAAGTTCCCATCCATCCTCCCCTAATTCATTCACAAACAAATGCAAAAATCTTTGCTTCCAATCTTGTTTTTCTTCACTATTGACATATAAACTAATCAATTTGTTGCCAAAAGGATACATATTAGCATCCACAAACAAATACTCCCACTTTTGCATAGCAATCCTTAATTTAGTTATTAGTCAGTTGATAGTTGATAGTTGATAGTTGATAGTTGATAGTTGGCCGTTGACTGTTGACTGTTGTTATTAGTTATTGGTTACCAATGCCCAATGCCCAATGCCCCATGCCCAATGCCCCATGCCCCATGCCCCATGCCCAATGCCCAATGCCCCATGCCCCATGCCCAATGCGCAATGCCCAATGCCCAATGCGCAATGCGCCATGCCCAATGCCCAATGCCCAATGCCCCATGCCCAATTACTGCACGGCAATTCTAGCCAAAGTAGCGCCCCGGTAATAGTGCAACAAAATCTGCTGGTAGCCGTATCCCTGCCTAGCCAAATTGTAGGCCCCCCACTGACTCATGCCCACAGCGTGACCGAAACCTTTACCAGCAACTTGAAAACCCGTAGGAGGCTGACCGCTATTTCTGGGGCTAAAAATCCCTCCGTACTGAGGAATCACGGTAAAGCGCGTGCTCCTCAAATTTAAAACCCGACGCAGATCCGCACCGCTCATGACTCTAGAACCGCCATCTCCGACAACTTTCATAGTCAGGACGCTACCATGACGAGTTGTCCGTTCAGGCTTCATTGAGATCACATTCCCAACACCAGAAATTTTGTTGCTAAGTTGATCCCGTGTGAAACTTTCTTTCCACTGGTAAACCGGGGCACCCTGGTCAAAATCGGGAACTGCGCGCAGGTAAGGCAGAGGTTCTGTCCAAACATCCTCAACATTCTCAGTATGTCCGCCAGAAGCAGAATGGAAAACCGCTAAGATAATTTGACTGTTGTAGGTAAGAACTTGACCGGCGGTGGCGTCTACTGCGGCATAAGTGCCCGAAGATTCTGTTTGCAGTCCTTTGTAAACTTGGGAAGATTGGGTATTGTCTACATCATAAATATCGGTTTCGCTTTTGAGGCGCTGGTGAATAGCGTAGGAACGGGCGGCGACTGCTTGGGCTTTTAAAGCCTCTTGAGGCCAATTGCCACTCATTTCGGCGCCGAGGACGCTGTAGAGATACTGTTCGATATCGACGTAGTTAACGGCTGTCAACCCGGATTTTTGGGGAATTAGAAGCGTGCGGCCACGATACCATCGATCGCCTATCCAAACATAACCATTCCCCGCAGGCTCGATCCAAATTTGATTTGCCGCCCAGGAACCGATCGCCACTTTGCCCGATCGCAACTGAGCAGATTGAGCGCTATTTCCCGTCAGTTCGCCCAAATTGCGGCCACTACCATCACGGATTGCAGCCTTAGTAGAACTACCAACTCTTAGCTGATCAGCCCCTTCTTGGACTGCAACTCGCAGGATCAGCGCCGCCTGTGCAGGGGCCACCATTGCCAGCGAAAACACCAGCGAAATCCAAAAGTAGCGTTTTCCTAAGATGGAAAGAACGGAAGCAAAGAATACTCGTGGCTGCATTTGATAAAATTCCTCCTGTTATGTACAAATTTTCAAATTTTAGACTGATTGGGAACGGAAAAAGGGAGGGAATGGAAGAAAGAAAACGCTAGAATTGGCTTGGGCATCAAGAGCGCTGGTCAGAAATGATTTTAGCAAGTAGATGCTCCCAGGGACGGCGATTTATCGCGGTTTCTGGCTGTGACTATTTCCAGGAAGGGCGATCGGGCATACTCTGGATATATTTAACATATTTTTTAACTTTAATTGAGGTGATTTGACTCTTGCAGATTACATTTCTCGGAACTAGCTCAGGCGTACCCACGCGATCGCGCAACGTTTCCAGCATCGCCCTCCGCTTGCCCCAGCGAGCCGAACTCTGGCTATTTGACTGCGGCGAAGGCACCCAACACCAATTCCTCCGTAGCGAGCTCAAAGTCAGCCAACTGAGCCGCATTTTCATCACTCACCTCCACGGCGACCACATTTTCGGCTTAATGGGTTTGCTGGCTAGCTGCGGTTTGGCGGGGAATGTCAAGCGCATCGATCTTTATGGGCCTCCGGGACTTGAAAGTTACTGCTTTTGGTTATCGAGTAACTGAAAAAGACCGTCCGGGACATTTTGATGTCGAAAAAGCCAAGGCTGTCGGTATTCCATCGGGGCCAGTTTACGGTGAATTAAAACAAGGAAAGACGGTCAAGTTATCGGATGGACGAGAGTTTAAAGGTGCTGATTTTTGTGGCCCGGATCAAGTCGGGCGCAAGTTTGTCTATTGTACCGACACGGTTTTTTGTGATAGTGCGGTGGAGTTGGCAAAGGATGCGGATTTGTTGGTGCATGAAGCTACTTTTGCCCATCAAGATGCTCAAATGGCCTTCGATAGACTGCATTCAACTTCGACTATGGCGGCTCAAGTTGCTTTGATGGCTGGGGCGAAACAGTTGATTATGACGCATTTTAGTCCGCGTTATGCTCCGGGAAATGCGATCGTCCTGGATGATTTGCTCAAGGAAGCGCAGGCTATTTTTCCGAATACGAAAATGGCCTATGACTTTTTGACTTACGAAGTCCCCAGACCTGTTTCAAACGCGGAGTTAGGATAGTACCAAGAGATGGTCAAATAATTAAACATGATCGATGACGAATTACGACAACAAATTTCTGAAATAGCTAGTAAATTTAAGCTGTTTGAATGTAATACTTGCGCTTTAAGCATCCAAGAGTTTTTAATTCAAAGGGGTATTTCTGGAAAAAAAGTCAAAATTTACACTGGCAGTGCCAAGGGAAAGTATGGTAATATTTACCATGATGACCTCGGACAAAATATTGCTACAAATGGACGGCATGAAGCGATTTCAGTTCAAGTTAATGGGGAGGAATTAATTTTTGATAATATCCACAATAAAGGAATTACTAAACAAGAGTGGTTGGGAAAATTTTATTGTTTGGCGATCGAGCTGGGCGGTCAATTTGAGATTGCGGAAATTGAATTTTAGCTGAAAGGAGATGAAACAATGTTAGATTTGTATGATTTGCTAGGAAAAATCAAGCAAAGATCGTCTTTATACTTGGGGAATCGATCGCTTAGTCATCTTCATGTTTTTTTGGACGGTTATACCTTTGCCCGCCGTCAACTTGGTATTCCTGTAACAGAACAAGAAACAAAGTTTGAAGAGTTTCAAGAATGGATAGAGAATCGATTTAACCAAGCAGATACTCAATCTTGGAGTCGGATTATTCTTTTTTATGCTGAGGATGAAGCCGATGCACTGAAGCGCTTTTTTGATTTATTTGAAGAATTCTTGAATAGTGAACAGTTGCCAAAAATTGATGAAACAAATAATTGCGAAATGTCTGATGAGTTGAGTGTTGTAGGTGTAAATGGTTGAGTCTCATATTAATAGGGATGGTAAAAGAGCGATCTCACTTTCGGACAATAAGGGCGATCGCACAGCGACAAAGCATATACCTTACAATAAAAATTGAAACTAATTAGGGGGTGAGCAGGAGTTATAATGAAACTACCCAATGGCGATCGGGCTGAAGTTTCTCTGCAAAAGCTAGTCGGCTACTGCTTAAATCCAGAGC
>REAP01000224.1 GCA_004294385.1 Oscillatoriales cyanobacterium
AGGCCAACCTGAGCAATCAGGAAGCTTATAGCACTTAATCTAGGCTAAACATAGACCGCTAAGTTTGATTTACAGATTTCTGTAGGTTTTTAGAAGCGGCTAGCGATAGCTAGGATTTGTTAAAACGCGCTGCTTAAAA
Organism: Oscillatoriales cyanobacterium; assembly: GCA_004294385.1. Taxonomy (GTDB): domain Bacteria; phylum Cyanobacteriota; class Cyanobacteriia; order Cyanobacteriales; family Microcoleaceae; genus Microcoleus. Next base: position 140 of record REAP01000224.1, read on the forward strand.
CGCGATCGCCTAAAGCTCAACTCGTCTGCCGCTTGCTGGCAACGAGGTGAACTTTTACTGCGCTTTTTTAGGCGCTAATCTTGTTAAGCCATCATATGGCATACGGAGAGTCGAAATTAATTTATGACAGCATCGCTCGAAAAACCACTAAATTTGACATCCGCAAGTGACACTTCCAACTTGCGCCTCAAAGATATTCTCAAAACCCTGCCGCGCGAAGTATTCGTCAAAAACCCCCGCAAAGCTTGGACAAAAGTCATCATCAACGTTTTGCTAGTTGCTGTCGGTTACTGGGCGATAGCAGTATCGCCTACGTTTCTACTACCCCTAATGTGGATTTTCACAGGCACCGGATTAACCGGTTTTTTTGTGATCGGACACGACTGTGGACACCGCTCATTTGCTAATCGCCGCTGGGTAAACGATTTAGTCGGACATTTAGCATTTTTGCCATTAATTTTCCCGTTTCACGCATGGCGACATGGACACAATTATCACCACAAGCACACCAACAAAATTGGTGAAGATAATGCTTGGCAACCCATGACAGCAGAAGATTACGCTGCTGCTCCCAAGGTTTTGCAAATAGCTTATAGTTTAATATTCGGTCGGATGTGGTGGATTGGCTCGATCGCCCATTGGGCAAAAGTCCACTTCATGTGGTGGCGCTTCAAAGGCAAACAACAACAAGAACAAGTCCGCTTTTCTGTGTTATTTGTTTTAATCGGTGCTGCGATCGTATTTCCCACATTAATTGCCACCACCGGCATCTGGGGATTCATCAAATTTTGGTTAATGCCCTGGATGGTTTACCATTTCTGGATGAGCACTTTCACCATTGTTCACCACACCGCACCAGACATTTCATTCAAAGAAGCTTCAGAATGGAACGAAGCTCAAGCCCAACTATCAGGAACAGTTCACTGCGATTATCCCCGCTGGGTAGAGTTCCTGTGCCACGACATTAACGTCCACGTTCCCCACCACCTTTCAACAGCTATTCCCTGGTACAACCTGCGCCTAGCCCACAGTAGCTTGAAAGAAAATTGGCAACCACACCTCTATGAAACCGAGTTTTCTTGGGCTTTGATGGAACGAATTGCCGACAACTGTCACCTATACGATCCCGCTGGTGGCTATCTGACATTGGAAGCTTTTGAAGCTCAAACTAAGTAGTTATTGGTTGTTGGTTATTTGCAGTACCCTGAGCGTAGTCGAAGGGTTATTTGCGGTATCCTGAGCACTTCGGCTACGCTCAGCATAAACTCCGTCGAAGGGTCGAAATTTACACTTCGACTACGCTCAGTGACCGGAAGTGCCGTACCCTGAGCGTAGTCGAAGGGTCGAAATGTCTACTTCGACTACGCTCAGTGACCGGAAGTGCCGTAGTCGAAGGGTCGAAATGTCTACTTCGACTACGCTCAGTGACCGGAAGTGCCGTACCCTGAGCGTAGTCGAAGGGTCATTGGTTAAGAATTCCCAATTCCCAATGACCAATTCCCAATTCCAAAATCTAAAATCCAAAATCTAAAATCTAAAATCGATTGACTTTTAACCCGAATAACTGCCGCAACGAAAGCGAAGTAGAAACCAAACTAATTGTCAGCTATCTACTGCCAAAACTGGGCTATACCCCCGACAATTGGCATCAAGAAATAGCATTTGGGAATATCCGTCTAGACTTCCTATCCTTCGCCACTCAAGTTCTCCCCATAGTCATCGATACAGACTCACCGATGAGTGTGATAATTGAGGCAAAACATCCCAGGGAAAATTTAGATCGTCACATTAGAAAACTGAAGCGTTACTTGACGAGTTTAAGCATTCGCTACGGAATGATCACCAATGCCAAAGAAGTTAGAATTTACGAAAGAGTCGCCGATGATATTCAGCTAGTCTTTAAGTGTGCTGGACAAGACATTGAAACTAAAATTGATGAAATTTACGCTTTAGTGGGTAGAGATAGTTTAAAAGTTGTAAAAAATCAAGATAATCTCGAACTAGAAGATAGTGAAATTAACTTAGTGAGTCCTGAGTTAACTAACGAAGTACCACTAACACCAAATAATTCCGCCACCGCAGAACCCAACCATAATCAAATCTCAGAACTGGAAAATACACCGGAAACAGTGCCAGTTAATACAGAAGTTAAATTAGATATAATTTTTCAAACCGCAACTCAAAACACCATGAAAATCATTGCAGTCTACCACAATAAAGGCGGAGTCGGCAAAACTACAACAGTAGTCAATTTAGCCGCCGCCCTCAGCAAGCAAGGTAAAAGAGTCTTGGTAATAGACTTAGATAGTCAAGCCAATACAACCTTTGCCACAGGATTAGTCAAATTTGACGACGAAGAACAAGATGATTTGAAACAAAGCAATATTCTACACATTTTGCAGTCAGAAGATTTCTATACAATATCAGAAGTCGCTAGAAAGTCTAATTTTTGCACTCCAGCAATAGATGTGGTTCCTTCCCATATTGATTTGATGCAATATGAAACTGAACTCAACTCACTGGATTACAGTAGAATGATTCTGATTCAGAAATTAGCAGAAGTACAAGATAAATACGATATTGTACTGATTGATACTCCGCCTTCTTTGAATTTTTATGCCAGAGTTGCCCTGATTGCAGCCGATTATTTAATTATTCCTTCTGACTTAAAACCTTTTGCGAATCAAGGATTAATTAATGTCAAAGATTTTATCAAAAAAGTTAATGGATTCAAGAAACAAATCGGCAAAAATCCTCTACAGGTTTTAGGTGTCCTTCCTTCCAAAATCTCAACTAATACTAAATTTGTACAGTACAGTTTGCCTAGGCGGAGAGATATAATTCCCAAACGCTATGGGATGGAAATTATGGAAAGCGTGATTTATGAAAGAGATGATTTGGCAAAGTGTGCAGAACAAACTCAGATGGTGGGAGATATGGAAATAGCCGATCCGATTTCGGTGCTAGACTTTAAGCCTGATTCATACTCAGCCCAAGAATTTGAAGAATTAGCAAGAGAAGTATTGGAAAAAATAGGTAAATAAGTAATGCAAAAATTATCTCCGTCGCTGGTAGCAGTAAAAAAGATTACATCCAAAGTTCCCCGTGCCAATTTTGCCGATCGCGATTTAGAAAAAGTCGCACAACTGATTTTAGAATTAGGAGGATTGATCAACCCCATAATTCTCCGTCGCAACGGTATGGATGCCTACGAAATAGTAGACGGAGACTTTGAATACTATGCTGCGGTGAAAGCCAGGGAAATCAACCCTTTGAAAGGTGAGACAATCGGAGCATTTATCCTTGAACCAGAAAATGAAGAATTGCTGTTAGAGCAAGTTCAAGCCCTGAGAAAATGTACAACAACTGAGGATTTAGTTGAAAGTCCAGAAACCGGGTTTTTCTACGAAAATACTTCATCGCAGCCCGCAGATTCCATCAAAAACCCGGTTTCTTTCGTCGAAGTCCCTAAATCTTATGACAACGAAACTCCTCAATCATCATCGAGTTTAGAACAGCGGCTGACAAATATTGAAGCTCAGTTTGCAAGTCAAATTAATGAATTGAAAGCTGAGTATACCCATGACAAACAGGTGTTAGCCGAGAGTCTACAAGAAATTGAAAACAGAATTAATGAGTTGAAATCAGAGTCGCCACCCGACAAACAGGTGGTGGTAGAGACGATACCAGAAGTTGAAAACGTAACTTCCGAATCAATGTCGCTGTTGTCAGCACTCAATACTCTAGATAAAATTCAATTGTTGGCGAATTTTAAAGATGCTGGATTAAAGCCTCCAGTAATTCAAACAATCATCAAACAGCGAGGTGTGCGAGAGTTTACATCATTTGCAAATGTGGTGGAACGTGTTGATAAGTTAGGTGACAAAACCATGATTAAAATAATTGATAAGTGGCAAAAATATTCATAATATCAATTCCGGTTGCATAAGCGAGATGATAGTTCGGAGGCGGCTTGGCCTTAGTCCCTACAATATTATTTTCGGGTAGGGACACGGCACTGCCGTCTCCTAATTTCTAAAAAAAGTAAAGATCAGTAAAGCAATGTATAATTGTTGTCCCCCAGCCAGTTAAACTCATCACAGTCGCTTTTTTTAGGAATTGCAGTAACTTTTGTCGATCGCCTGGGATGTCACCCCACAGCAAGCCGCGTAGATATACATAAAATGCCTAAAACACTTGATTTTAATGACAAAAGAGGACTTGTAACAAGATGGATCGATCGCAAGATCAAAACCGAATAGTTGAATATTTGCGGATTAAGCCAATTAGTCACAGTCAAATTTACACTTCCCAAATTGCGATACCTGATTCTCTGCAAAAGGAAATTTTTCGCGATCGGCGTGAAGCTCTCAGGCGAAGTCTCATCGAACAAGGCAGCAATTTAATTCCTTTAATTGTACGTCGGACTGAAGCCTACAGCAATGAAGAAGAATATGAAGTTGTCTGTGGCGCTGATTGGTATACTATTGCTAAAGAACTTGGCATTGAGCAAATGTGGGCTTGGGTTTTTGAAATGAGCGACGAAGAAGTAGCCGCCGCTCAATCAGAAATGGCACTTTTAGCTCCGCAACCAACTCAAAAGACTGCACAAATTGAAACTCTACTGCAACAATTTGAGCTATCATTTCAACAAAAGGTAGAAAGTCTCACAAAACAAATAGAACAATCTGTTAAAAGAAATGAAGACTTGCTCAAAAAACAAGTAAAAGCTCTCACTCAGCAAAACTGCGATCACGATCAAATAGGACAGATTAAGGATTTAATCGCCAAAGTTGAACAAACATTTAATGAAAAGGTAGATAAATTGGCTAAAAAAATTGATAAATCTGCTAACGATAATCCTCTAAAATCTGCGGTCATTTCAGAGATGAATCTTGAATCTGCGTTAACACGATTGGATGACTTGGAGCAATTGCTGTCAATCAAGTTAGAGTTGACAGTCCAAACAATTAATCAGTTTGTCGCGGATGCAATCAAAGACGTAGAAGATGACTTAAAAAATCAAATTACAATGCTCCGTAGCCAACTTGGAGCGGCCGCCAATCACTCAGAAATACAGCCAGAAGTAAAGTCAAAAACCCAGTCAAAAACCCAGTCAAAGAAGCAGCCGAAGGCGCAGGCGAAACCTCAGCTACCGCAGTTGCAATTGGAGTTCCAGTTTGAAACCCCGCTGGAATCCCCGCTGGAATCCCCGCTGGAAGACTATGATAGTTGTTCGTTGAGGCGCTTAAAGGCGATCGGTAAAGACCGGAAATTGCACGGCTATGCACGCATGAAACGACCAGAACTTCTGGCAGCACTCAAACAAATTGATGGTAAATAAATTTGTCAAAATATCCAGATACCCGACTTCTTGAATAAGTCGGATATCTAACCGAGATCTTAAAACATTGCTAAAATAGAAGCACAACCTCTGACACCCAACCAAGCCGCCATGTTAGTTACCGCAGAATTAGCAACTTCCCAAGACATCCCAAAACGTGCTATCTTT
>REAP01000028.1 GCA_004294385.1 Oscillatoriales cyanobacterium
TAGGTTGTTCGCCGCTGTACGTGAAACAGTTCTATGCACCTTATCCAAACACTAAGGTGATTGAGTTGGGTACGAAGCACTTCTTGGGCCGTGCTCCTCGCAATCAAGCGGAGATTCGGACTTATAACCAAATCTTGGCAAGTAAAGGGATTAAGGGCTTTATCAACGCGATGTTGCTAACGGTTGAATATGCTGAGGCTTTTGGTGAGGATACTGTTCCTTATCGTCGCTTCCCAACTTTACCGGCTGCTAATTTCCCGAATACTGAAAGGCTGTACAACCAGTTGACTAAGCAGAATGCTGATGTTGTGGTTCCGAGTTTTGAGCCTGCGGCTGTTACTGACAGAAGTTAGATTGATTTGAGTTTTTGGATGTTAGATTACTGGTAATTTAACATCTAAAATTAGTTGAAGGGCTGGTGTAGTTACCAGCCCTTTTTTTGGATAATTTGGATTTTTTTTACCGCAGAGGGCGCAGAGAACGCAGAGTGAGGAAAGAGAGAGTGTGCTAGTGGGAGTTGTTTGCTTTATCGCGTGTTCCTCAACGTGAAAGTGTCAACTACAATGGATTATGTCGTGCTTAGCAATGATTTTTTGTTTAAGTCCCGCTACCAAAGATAAGGTGATTATGATTGACAAACAAACTGCATACAAAATTGTGAAAGACGAGCTCGAAAGTTCATACAAACTTGAGGGCGATGAAGTAGTTATTATAGACGATCGAATCATTGAGGAAGATTTCGGTTGGATATTTTTTTACCAGAGCAGGCGTGCATTAGAAACAAATATGATTCGTTATAAAATAGTAGGAAATTATCCAATCATTGTGGACAGATTGGATAGCACTATTCATTATCTAAATGTAGAAAATGGAATCGATCTTGGAATTAGTTTGTATAAGCAAAATAGGGGGAAAGTTATTGAAAATTATTCCGATATAGATGGCTTTCTTGAATGTTATATGGCAAAAACTTGCCTAGGCGACTTTTCGAGTGATGAAGCAGCTATTCAATATTATATTACTTACGCCAAATTAAGGGAAGTTCAAGAAGTAATAGAACAAGGGAAATGCCTTCTAAAAAAAGAACATTTTCCTTGGGAAAGGATAAGCGAGCTAACTGAGCGCTCTTTTGAAACTCCAGAGAAAGCTGGACAATGGTTGGTAGAAATAATTTCACTGCTCGAATCTACTAAGTAGTCGGACATAGGCTCTACCTCTTTCGCTAAAAGATAGCACTCTCCACCCTGGAAAGTGCCAGCAGTTGAATTGTTATACAACTTGGTATCTGTATAATTTAAGTTATGCGAATGCGCCCCGGTGAGTGAGGACACACTCAACCGAGACGACTGCTCCAAAGTCCGACTATCCGAACTAGGAGTAACTTAAGTATGACAAAACCCAGATACGACGAGGAGAAAGATGAAACCCGCCATGCGGCAGCGAATGAAGAATGCTGCGCGCAACTGATGTTTTACCTGTGGATTGCGTTTTCGATGGCTACTGCGAGTTTCCACCCTCTCGCATGGATTTAACGCAAGGCGACTATTTCAAGGAGGACAAAGAAGATGCGTAAACTGATTCTGTTCAAAGCGGATAAAGGTGAAATTGAAAAGTATCGTCAGAAAACTGAGACACAAATCGGAAAGTCATTTTACCGCATTGCAAATGTGGATTCAGTACCTTCTTTAACTAACACCATTGCCGAACACTACGACTCTAGTGGCAAACCTGCTCCTGCGATCGGACACCGACTGACGGAAACGTTGTTCGGGTGGAAGAATACACCCCTGAAATCCCGCCTCCCTATGGTGCAGGATTTGAGGCAATTTGCATTTGCTACTGTGCTTATAAGCCTTTAGCACCTGAAGATGTCTGGATGAAAAAGGCTCACCGCCTTGCTCCATCCCTAGATTCCTTTGGTGGTGATGAAAAGGCTTATCAGGAGTGGCTAGCTACTCAGTCGGAGGACGTGCAGGCTGAATCGAAATCGGCAACGGAGTGGCTCAAAACTCAAGAAAGACAGCCGGCTGAGGTGTTGTAGGCGAGTCGATATCCGCTCACCTTCAGGGCGGGTATCACTTGGATATACATGGATATTGTTAAGTTAGACAGCAAGCGTAGTCGTTATATTGGAATGGATTGGCAAACCAAGCTGCATCCATTTGCGATCGCACCGAATGACTTTTTAATCTGCTGCGATTTAAGAGGTTGTATCTTTGATAAACTAGATTTATCGGGATGTGAGTTTTTCGGTTGTCGCTTGAATGGAACATCATTTCAAAGAGCGACTTTACATGAAACAAAATTTATTGGCTGTTTTTCAGATGAAGCCGATCGCCCAACGGATTTTAGCAATGCGATCGCCACAAATATATCAGTAGCAGATTGTCACATAAACTTCTTATCAGAAGAACATCAGCCAAATTTTTACAATAGTTTCTGGGATGATGATTTAATCTTGGGAGACTCTATCCCAGATGTTATGAAATGGCCTTCGGAAGTGGCAAAGGCTGCTGCTGATACACTCTCAGAACGCAATGATGTTAGATACAATGCTACTGTAAAATTGGGAGAATTAGATAATCCCGTTGTTGCTCCTCTACTGGGTTGCTTGCTTGCTGACAAGGAATGGGATGTAAGGGCGATCGCCCTGGAAGTGTTAGGCAAGCTACGACATCAGGAATTTCGGTATGGTGACGAAGTATTATTAGAGTGGATGTTTTTGTGTCTGGGAGACAAGCATTCGATCGTGCGGCAGACAGCGGTTGAACTTGTAGAAACTATTTCGCCGCCGGATCGCGTTTTGCTAACTTCCATTAATAGAATGGTTGTAGGTGCTTCTGATGAGGAGCGACTGGCTGGTTTGCTGGCGGCGATTGAACTTTGTCAACTCGATGATGATTATGTTGATTTATGCGATCGAGAAGTAATTGATTCTATACTTTTAGAGGCAGGATCGGAAGTTCGCAGCGAATCCTCGCGGCTGCTGGAGATTATTGGCGATCGGGCGATTTAGAATTATTGAAACTTGCAAAATTCTAACATCCGTTTTATTTTTGGCAACTGTCTTTCAGATTTCCGAAAAGCCAGCCAGATCCTACACGAAACTTTTATAATTTGTATTTTAGATGAATTCGCCCTAGGATGAGAACAACAGGCACAAAGACACCCACAACAGGAATAGACTATGACTAGCCAAAAAGTTCTGATTGTTTTAACTAGCCACGATACTCTGGGCGACACTGGTAAAGAAACTGGTTTTTATCTCCCAGAAGTAACCCATCCCTTGGACGCATTTACTAAAGCTGGATTAATAGTAGATTTTGTGAGTCCAAAAGGTGGCAAAGCTCCGATGGTTGGGATTGATTTAGAAGACCCGCTAAATAAGGCTTTTTTAGACGATTCCGAACAGGTGGCGCGAGTGGAAAATACGCTCAATCCTGCACAAATTGACCCCGCAGAATATGGCGCTATTTTCTACGCTGGGGGACACGGGACAATGTGGGATTTTGCTGATAATCAGGAACTTGCTGCGATTGCTGCTGCGATTTATGAAGCAGGTGGGATTGTGGGTGCTGTTTGTCACGGGCCGGCGGCGTTAGTTAATCTTAAGTTGTCTGATGGTGAATACCTGGTTGCAAATAAGACTGTGGCTGCTTTTACGAATGAAGAGGAAGCGGCTGTGGGATTGACTGACATTGTGCCGTTTTTGCTGGAGGCGAAGTTAATTGAGCGCGGGGCTAATTTTACCAAGGTTGCTAATTTTCAGGCTTGTGTTGTTGAGTGCGATCGGCTCGTGACAGGCCAAAATCCCGCTTCCGCAGCAGGTGTGGGTGAAAAAATGGTAGAATTAATCAAAAATAAGTAAGTCGCTCTAATTAAACGTCAAACGCTTTTATGTTGGATTCCCGACTTCTTAAAGAAGTCGGGAATCTGAGTGTATCGAGATCAAACTGACCTTTTTTGTATTCGGTTAACCGTACTCAAATAGCTACTTTGTTCCGAGAACATTACCGCCAAATTTTCGTCATTGATCTAAATACAGCCACGATACCTAAGTATAACGACTGTCTAGCGATCGCCTTTTGGGAACATTTGATTGATTCCAATCTGCAAAAATCATCTAAAGTTTGGGAGTTTTAATTTAAAGATACATCAAAATGTTGACCGCAAAATAAAAACTTAGCATAAATTATCAATTTGTGCTGATAATTATCATAGCGAAATGAATAAGATATTAGGGGATAATGTAATTTTGAGTGAACAGGGTATGGAACTAGATTTACAGAGATTTTATAAAGTTTGCAATCCCAGCTACACCCTCGCGGTAGCAAATCCAGAAGACAAAAAATACTATATCGAATTCTCTTCAGTCAGGGGCGGCACAATCGTAGAACAATTGGAGCGCACAATCAGCCGCCTCTCCCCTGACGAACCGACTTGTCAATTATTCACGGGTCACATCGGCTGCGGTAAATCTACTGAATTGCTACGGCTGCAATCTGAATTGGAGTATCAAGGATTTCACGTAGTTTACTTTGAGTCTAGCAGAGACTTAGATATGGCAGATGTCGATATTACTGACATTTTGTTGAGTGTTGCTCGACAGGTGAGCGAAAGTATTGAGAAGCTCAAAATTAAGCTGCAACCGACTGGCTTTAAAGCTTTGCTGAAAGGGGTAGCGGATGTTTTTCAGACTCAAATAGATCTGAAAGCTGAAGCGAATGTTCCTGGTTTGGGTGAAATCGGTGTCAGCACTGAGGGAGAGTTTTCTTTGGCTTTGGGAATTGGTAAAATTACTGCAAAGGCTAAGGATTCTCCGAATTTGCGATCGGAGTTGAGGCAATATTTGGAGCCGCGAACTAATGTAATTTTAGATGCACTGAATAAGGAGTTGCTCGAACCAGCAAATCAAGAACTTAAACGGCAAGGAAAACAAGGACTTGTGGTAATTATTGATAATCTCGATCGCATACATTTGTGCACGAAGCCCACAGGACGACTTCAGCCGGAATATTTGTTTGTAGACAGAGGCGAACAGTTAGCAAGACTAAATTGTCACGTAGTTTATACAATTCCTTTGGTGCTGATTTTCTCTAACGATTTGGGCCAGTTGACTAATCGATTTGGGGTAGATCCCAAGGTATTACCAATGGTGCCGGTGCGGAACCGCGATGGTTCTGAGTGCTTAGAGGGTGTAGAATTGCTGCGGCAAATGGTTTTGGCTCGTGCTTTTCCAACGGTGGAGCCGATCGCACGCTATGATTTGATTGGCAAAATTTTTGATAATCGCGAAACTCTCGATCGCCTATGTCGAGTTAGCGGAGGACACGTCCGCAACTTGCTACAAATGCTCTATGGTTGCCTCCAGAGAGAAGATCCACCACTGTCTAGGGCAACTTTGGAAAAAGTGATCGTTCAGCGCCGCCATCAGCTCACGTTGGCGATAGAGCCTGATGAGTGGGCATTGCTAAACCAAGTATCCGCAACCAAAACTGTCAGCGGAGAGACTAAATATCAAATTTTGTTGCGTAGTCTCTGGGTATTTGAATATCGTTATGGTGACGATTATTGGTTTGATGTCAATCCAATTTTGGCAGATGCAAAAGAGTTGACAGTTGATTAATGTTATTGGTTATTAGTTATTAGTTATTAGTTATTGGTTATTGGTTATTAGTTATTAGTTATTAGTAGCCCCCAGCGAGTAACCAATAACAAGTAACCAATAACAAGTAACCAATAACAAGTAACCAATAACCAATAACCAATAACAAGTAACAAAAATGATTAAAGGCACTACGAAACTATTAGGAGTAATTGGCGATCCGATCGCACATTCTCTGTCACCGGCGATGCACAATGCGGCGATTTCCCATTTGGGAGTCGATTTTGTTTACCTAGCATTTCCGGTAAAACCAGAGGATTTAAAAGCTGCTCTTTTAGGCTTTGGGGCGATCGGGCTTCGGGGATTTAGCATCACGATTCCCCACAAACAAGCCATCTTACCACTGTTGTCGGAGGTTTCTCCTATTGCTCGTGCGATCGGCGCAGTCAATACCGTATACCTAACTGACAAAGGTTGGTGTGGTACAAATACTGACGTTGAAGGCTTTCTCGCACCCCTCCGCAGCAGGGCGGGCACGGGGGCACCGCCCCTACAAACGGGGGGGAATTCACTCAAAGTCCCCCTTGGGGATTTAGGGGGATCTCCCGGTTCCGACTGGAGTCAGAAAGTCGCAGTAATTTTGGGAAATGGCGGCGCGGCGAGAGCAGTTGTGGCGGGATGCGCTCAATTGGGCTGTGCAGAAATTCACGTTGTGGGCCGCAACGAGCAAAACTTAGCGGAATTTCAGCAGAGTTGGGTTGATTCTCCCATGCCTGTGAAATCTTTGCGAGTGCATACTTGGGATAATTTGTCAAGCTTAATTTCCCAGGCAGATTTGCTAGTCAACACCACGCCTGTGGGTATGTATCCGCAGGGGGAAATGTCGCCGGTTCCTGTTGGTGCGATCGATCGAATTTCAGTAGGTGCGATCGTCTATGATTTAATTTACAACCCGAATCCCACTCAATTGCTCAAAGATGCCCAGCTTCGGGGAGCGCAAGCCATTGACGGACTCGAAATGTTAGTTCAACAAGGAGCCGCAGCCTTAAAGATTTGGCTGGACAAAGATTCAGTCCCAGTCGATGTCATGCGCCACGCATTGCGAAAGCATTTAGGTTTAAGCTAAAGAGCAATTTGCAACTGAATTCGCGCTAAGCTGATGATTAAAACTTACATCTTGCACCATTTTCAAGAACAGGCTGTCCGGCCTGTTCCACAAAAATTAGATTTTCTTGTGGGGTGGGCATCTTGCCCGCCCATAACAGGGTTATTGAAAATGGTGCAATATCTCAGTTAAAATATACTTGTGCTGTAACCTATGAAATTTCGAGCTATCAGCCTTTTTTTCACTACTTGCCTAATCGGAATTTTTAGTTTAACATTCACTCCACCTGCCTGGGCTCTGACCCAAATTAAACTCTCGGATCTTTCATATCATGAATGTCCGGCAGAAATGGCAGAAGGAACAGTCACCAGCGGCAGTTCGATGGAAGCTACTTGCTTTCTGATTACTGGAAAAGCTGAAAATAGCACTAACAAACCCGTTGTCAATGCCGATATTTTCGGACGAATTTATGATGCAGACGACAATCCAGTGATGCAGAATCGCACTCGTCTGGGTTCGATAGAAGAAGTTCCTCCCGGAGTTAGCGATTTTCAAATCAGAATCTCTGTTGCGGCCAATCAACCAACACCTTTGAAACTCAAGCAATTTAAAGCTACAGGTTTTACCGGTCTTGTTCGTCGCTAATCTTAAGACTTGATATAGAGGAGACGGCAGTGCCGTCTCCTAATTTCCTACTTAACTAAAATGCTGTTGGTTGCAAGGTGCTTAAAAGACCAATCAATAATTGAGAGCCGAACTGAAGTACAAAAAATGCAATGATCGGAGAAAAGTCCATCCCTCCTAGGGGGGGTATAATCGATCGGAATAGATTCAGATAAGGGTCTGTTAATTGACTCAAAATCGAAAACGGCGCACTTGACCAATCGATATTAGGAAACCAAGTTAACAGCACTCTAAAAATCATCAGATATAGATAGATTTGCAGAAATGAGGACAGCGTAGTTGCCAAAAGGCCTATTGAATAACTCATAAATTTTGCTTGATGTTTGAGTAAAGTTTAGAAATGCTTTGACTTTGAGTTTAGCATATTTTGGAAAGCCAATCGATTTTGGATTTTAGATTTTAGATTTTGGATTGAAGAAAGCGACCCCACGGATAAATCCGGGAGCCCTGATCCCAATTGCTTTCGGTTATGCCAAGGCAGTCCCCTAGAGGGATCTCAAACCTGAAATTGATTCAGGACTCTTCAGTTATGGAACTTTGGCTGCTGTGCACCTGTACGTTCCCATTCACGTCGCCCAGTTGCAGCCGCACGTCATCTATTGCCTGATTTAGTTGGGCAATTTTGTCTTCTAAACTCAGTCTTGCTACTTCAATGCGTTCGTTTTCGAGTTGGCTACCTTTCCCCTTGCTGGGCTTGATGGGCTTAGCCTGTGATGGGTCTGCAAGGAATGCCTCAGCAGCACGCCGCGACAGCACCACGCCCAAAACTGCACCGACTAGGCCACCAACCGCAGCCCCAGCCATAAATCCGCCTGTAAAACCCTCTCGATTGCTCATTGCTTAACTCAACTGCGCGATATTTTTTGGATTTTTTTATTGTAACGAGATGAGGGGGCCAGTTTTGCATTGCTATAAGTAGTTGAGAATTAACCCTATTTTGCCACTCTCCGAATTAAAGAATTGACACTCTCAGGTCTAAAGACGCTGAGATTCTTGATTCACAGAAGCGATTTGCTGATACAGGATTTCTCCAATATCAGTAGAGATAGCTTCTCCACAAGCGTTGCCTAGATTAAATCTAGAGGTTTCGGTATGTCCTACCGTACCCAATCCTCGACTTAAGATATTTCTAGCTGCGTTTTCATCTCTATCAAGCGTACAACCACATTTACAAACGTGCGTCCTAGTAGATAGCGTTTTCTTCACAATTGCACCGCAGCTAGAGCATTCTTGGCTAGTATATTGCGGATTTACCGCTAGCGTCACTCTCTCAAATACTTTACCAAAGTATTCAATCCAGATTCGGAATTGATACCAAGATGCGTCGTTAATAGACTTCGCCAAACAGTGATTCTTCACCATATTCTTAATCCTTAAATCTTCGTAGACTATCAAGTCGTTAGACTGAACTACGCACCTTGCTAATTTCACAGCATGGTGCAATACGATTGTCTACTTATTTTGAGGTGGCGTTTTCCAAGAATCTGTCTGGCTTTGCCTCTGTTTTTTGAACCCTTAACACGCTTTGACAAGCATTTCTGGGCTTTTTTTAGCCTGCGCTCTCCTTTTCTGAGGAAACGCGGGTTTTCAACAGAAACACCCTTTGAGTCTGTGTAGAACTCTTTTAGTCCCACATCTAATCCAATGGCATTTTGAGTTGTTTCTACAACTTCACAACGGTTAACGTCAATACAAAACTGAACATAATAACCACCTGCACGTTTGACCAATCTCACCCGTTTGATTTGGTTGAATTGATAAAAGTGTAAGTTGATCGTTCCTTTTAGCTTCAGTTGCCCAATTCCATTTTTGTCTGAGAAAGTGATGGATTTTCGATGAGCTGCAAGTTTCCATCCAGTTGTTTTGTATTCAACGGAGCGGTTATCTTTCTGAAACTGTGGAAATCCCTTTTTTCCGACAACCTTCTTTTTGCAGTTGTTGTAAAAGCGTGAAATAGCAATCCATGCTCGTTCTGCGCTAGCTTGACGAGCTTGGCTATTTAGTTTATTGCAAAACGGAAATTCTTTCGCTAAAACTGCACAATATTTACTCAGCTCGTTTTTGCCGATATTTACATGATCCATCCACAAGCGAATGGCTTTGTTTCGGATGAATTGTACAGTCCGTAACGCTTCGTCAATAGCATCGAATTGTTGTTGATTACCGTAGGCTTTAAACTCAAAAACTAACATGATTGCGACCTAATCACGATTTATTTATTTTACATCTTTGCCTTTAATCAGTTGTCAGGGTGAGCGAGAATCCCGACTTCTTGGTTAAAACGGATCATTTCCAAGGATCGATCGCCATACAGGTCTTCAATGTGCTCTAAGCAGCAGTCGATCGCAAAATCGTTCAATTCCACAGGCTCAATGCCGTACATCTCCTGAAACACCTCTGAGTCTACACGACAAAAGCGCGGGCGATGAGCATAAATCCCGCATTCTCGCTTTTTTTTGTCAAAGTTGATACACCAACCGTCATCTCCTACTAGGCTCAAGTAGACCCCTAATTCTTCTTCTGATAAATACTCATCCAAGTCGGGACGCTCTGTTGGGTCGAGGTAACAACAAGCACCGCACTGTTTTACGCAAAGCCAGGTAGCCATAATTAAATTTTAGATCTTAGATTTTTAGATTTTAGATTTTAGATATTTGCCGATCGTAGTTTACCATGACTTAGACAAAGACTATTATGTAGGTGATAATTATGTCTTCTTCGCAACCTCCGTCAAGGGAAAAAAGACCTCTAGGATTTGATGAATTGATTGCGATCGTAGTAGCCTTCGGTACTATGGGCTCCATTTTCTTTTGGGTAACAGGTAAAAACCCAAGTCAATTCAGTGCTACAAATTGGCAATTTCCAGCGGTTTTTTCTCAACCTGCTGCTGTGCCCGATAGTTCAAAAACATTAACGCCCCCGCCGTCGAGTTCGGATACGCTCAAGCCCGCAACAACGGTAATTCCCTCGCCATCACGCGCCATTCCTGGGTCGCCTTTACCACAAGTTGTTGTGCCAATTCCTGTGATTGTTCCCCCGGTTAGTGCAATTCCAGAACAGCCAATTGTGCGATCGATTCCAGCCCCAGCAACTACCCAACCTCAACCAGCTAAAGAAAAAGTCGGCCCTGTCACATTCTCCGATGTTCCAGACAAGTATTGGGCACGTCCATTTATTGTAGCTTTAGTCGATCGCAAAATCTTTACTGATTTCACCGACAACAAATTTCGTCCTGACGAACCGATCACACGAGCCGAACTAGCCCGTTTAATTCAGCGAATGTCAGCTCAAGAACCGCGCCGAAAATCCCTTAACTTTAAAGACGTGAAATCCGGTAATTCTGCCGCTTCTTCCATCGACTACAGCGTTAAAACAGGATATCTTAAAGGATATCCTGACAATGCTTTCCGTCCAGACAAAGAAATTCCTCGTGTAGAAGTGATCGCAGCATTGGCTAGCGGTTTGAACCTGAAGCCATCAACCAAGTCAACCAAAACTTTACAAGTTTATACAGACAGCAAAAAAGTGCCAAAATGGGCGGTTAACAAAGTAGCAGCAGCCACGGAAGCTGGCATTATTGTCAACTACCCGAAGCGCCAACTTTTGCGACCAAATGCAACAGCAACTCGCGCTGAAGTAGCCACCATGATTTACCAATCTATGGTAAAAAAAGGAAAAGTACCAGCTAAATCTTCTCAGTACATTGTGCGACATTCAAAGGTGTCGGAGTAAGAATTTGGGGCGGGCTAGAAACCCACCCCACAAGCTTCAGTCCTTAAACTCCCATCAACATCACTCGTAGCAAAGTCCAAGTAACTCGCATTCCGTGCACGCGCCACTCGATCGGCAAAACAGGCATTTGAGGCAGATTTAGAGCCAGTAGCAGCAAGCCAAAGTAGAAACCCAAAAACAGCAGGGCGATCGCATTTCGGCCCTTGAACAAGTCATTAGCAGTAACGGACGATCGAACTAACACCCGCCCGAAGCGCATTCCCCAGACCAACAGCACCGAACCCAGCACCAGCGTCACAAATATTTCCATGACTCTCAGAATTTGGAGGCTTAACTAGGTTTTAACACCTATGGCGATCGGCTTGCACCCAAAAATCAAGAGTGGGAGAGTCTTCAACGGGAGAAGGCGAGAGAATTTCAAGAATTCCCCAAATCTATTGGAACAGACGGACACATCCCTTGTAATATTGATCTAAGTCATACCCCGTTAAAGCAATTAACAAAACATTAGGTCGCTCAATATATTCACGCTATAACCAGTGCTGATTTTTATTAAGCCTGCCTATTAAGGAGCTATAAAAGCTCACTTCTACGCCCAGCAAAAATTTAGGAATAACTATGCCAGCAACAGCCGCCAACGATGTAGACGTAGCAGAGCAATCTTGGCACTACTTAGAAAGATCAAAGGTTGCAACTACATTAGAAACCAACCTCGAAAACGGTTTAGATCCGGCAGAAGTCAACCATCGCCAACAGCAATTCGGCTCAAACGAACTAACAGTTAAAGCCGGAAAACCCGCCTGGCTAAAATTTATACTGCAATTTAACCAACCATTGCTAATTATCTTGCTGAGTGCAGGTTTAATCAAAGCCCTGATTGGAGAATGGCTGAATGCCAGCGTAATTTGGGGTGTCACAACTACCAACGCGATTATCAGTTTCGTCCAAGAAGCTGGGGCTGAGAAAAAAATCGATGCCCTAGCTAAAGCTGTCACCACAGAAGCCACAGTGATTCGAGGTGGTAAAAAATTAAGAGTTCCTTCAAAAGAACTTGTTGTTGGTGACTTAGTAACCCTGACTTCCGGTGACAAAGTACCGGCTGATTTGCGCTTAATTAAAGTGCGCGATTTGCAAATAGATGAATCGGGACTGACCGGCGAATCCGTTGCTGTCGAAAAAGAATTAGGACAATCGGGAGACTTGGTTCTGCCGCAAGAAACCCCGCTAGCAGAACGCGATAACATGGCTTATGCTGGAAGTTTTGTCACTTTTGGACAAGGTAGCGGGATCGTAATTGCGATCGCCAATAAAACCGAAACCGGCAAAATCTCCCAACTATTAGACAGACACATCGACCTCACCACGCCCTTAACTCGCAAATTTAACGAATTCAGTCAAAACTGGCTGTTATTCGTGTTGGGAATGGCAACCTTGACCTTCGCAGTCAGATTGGGAAGACCAGTTCCAGCCGGAGTTTCAGCCTTCAAGGAAGCAGTCGAACCCGCAGTCGCCCTGATTGTCGGCGCAATTCCCGAAGGCTTACCCGCCGTCATCACCGTCACCCTAGCGGTGGGCGTTTCCCGGATGGCAACCCGAAATGCGATCGTCCGCAAATTGCCCGCTGTAGAGACATTAGGCGGCGCTACAGTCGTCTGTTCCGACAAAACCGGAACTTTGACGGAAAACCAGATGACGGTGCAAGAAATCTATTCTGGTGGCAAATCCTACTCAGTTACGGGGACGGGCTACAGCCCAGAAGGAGAAATTCAGCTCAATCAACTGCCAATTAGTGTGAGTCAATCTCCAACTTTGGCAGAATGTTTGCAAGCTGGATTAATTTGTAATGACACTCACCTGGAATTCAAAGACAATAATTGGATTGTCATCGGAGATCCGACAGAAGGAGCGTTAATTGCTGCGGCCAAAAAAGCTGAATTGAGTCAGCAAGTTTTGGAAAAATCCATGCCGCGACTGGATTCAATTCCTTTTGAGTCGCAGTTTCAATACATGGCAACTTTGCACCAAACTCCCACAGGCAAAGTTTTGTACGTCAAAGGTTCCGTAGAATCAGTTTTGAGCCGCTGTGGTTCTAGTTTGGATACGGAAGGAAATCCGGCGGAAGTCGATCGCGAACAAGCGCACTTTTCTGTCGATGAAATGGCAAAACAAGGCTTGCGCGTCTTGGCTATAGCGAAAAAGGTAGTACCGGAAAGCCAAAATTCCGTCAATCATGTGGATTTAGAATCTGGGCTAATTTTCTTGGGACTACAGGGGATGATCGATCCGCCACGGGCTTCTGCAATCGCGGCTGTTCAAGCTTGTCAAACGGCTGGAATCCAAGTCAAAATGATTACCGGCGATCACATTGCGACAGCTAAGGCGATCGCCCGTCGCATGGGATTCCGCAAAACTAAGCACAACAGGGAACTGGTAGCTTATACAGGCGCTCAACTCGCCGAAATGAGCAAGAGTGAACTCGCCGAAGCTGTAGAAGCTGGTTCAGTTTTTGCCCGTGTCGCCCCCGAACAAAAACTCCGCCTAGTAGAAGCTTTGCAACTTCAAGGCGAAATTGTGGCGATGACGGGAGATGGTGTTAACGATGCGCCCGCTCTCAAACAAGCCGATATCGGGATTGCGATGGGTAGCGGTACGGAGGTTTCTAAGGAAGCCGCCGACATGATTTTGACTGATGATAACTTTGCGTCGATCGAATGTGCGATCGAAGAAGGGCGATCGGTTTACAAAAATCTGCTCAAAGCAATTAGCTTTATTCTGCCAGTCAACGGCGGAGAATCGATGACAATTTTGCTCAGCACCCTGCTTGGCCGAGAATTGCCGATTTTGTCGCTACAAATTCTGTGGTTGAATATGCTCAACTCGATTACGATGACTGTACCGCTGGCTTTTGAGCCGAAGTCACCGGGAGTGATGCAGCAACAACCGCGATCGGCAAATGAACCTTTGCTCACCGGTAATCGGATCAAGCGGATCATCGCTATTTCTCTTTACAACTGGACTGTGATTTTCGGAATGTTTGAATGGGTGCGTCAAGCGGAGTGGGGGACGATCGAACTCGCCCGCACGATGGCCATTCAAGCTTTGGTAATGGGCAGAATCTTTTACCTATTGAGTCTCAGCCAGTTGTTGCCTTCTTTGATTGCTAAATTTAGCGGTTCTAAGGAAGAAGTTAGCGGTGCTCCTGCTCTCGGTGTGGGCATTGTTTTGGCGGTAGTTTTGCAGATTGTCTTTGCTAATTCTCCGTTTATCAATCGCATATTTGAGACGGCTCCGATGAACTTGGATCAGTGGCTGATTTGCTTCGGCGTCGCGCTACCGATGATCGGTGTTGCTCTTTCGGTTAATCGATTCGATCCGCCCAACTAATTCACCATTAACCTGTAGGGTGCGTCAGGCTTGTGGTTAACACGACAAACTCGGATTTTCCCACGCTCCGCACCCTACCGCCTTTCAACTAACTAATATTAGCGGGTGTTCAGAAACCCGGTTTCTTGAAGAAACCGGGTTTCTCTGTACCTCGTTTACCTTAAAAATACTGTAATTTAATCTATAATATTATCAACATAGAACGCCGCTCAACTATGAACACAAATCTTCTCGAAAAACTCGATACCGAAACTGAACAACGCCTGATTCTACAAGGCATCAGTTGGCAGGACTATCTTACTATTGATTCTGTTCTCGAAGACGTACCGGGACTGCGCCTCACCTATTGCCAAGGACTCCTTGAAGTTATGACCCTATCTCCCAGACACGAACGCGAAAAAAAAGTTATTGCTCGTCTACTCGAAATATATACTTTTGCGAAGAACCTAGATCTACATGGTTGCGGTTCTACTACCTATCGCAATCAAGCAAAAGCCAGGGGATTAGAGCCAGATGAGTGCTATTGTGTGGGGGAATTAAAGGATATTCCAGATTTTGCGATCGAAGTTATTGTGACTAGCGGCGGCATCGATAAATTACAGGTTTATTTAGGTTTAAATGTGGCTGAAGTTTGGTTTTGGCAAGATGGGCAATTCTCGCTTTATCGATCGCAGAATGGCGCGTATCAAAAATGCGAGAAAAGTGAATTTTTCCCCGAACTCGATTTGGTTTCACTGGCTAGCTTCGTTCAACCAGATAATCAGCCCGCTGCGGTTCGAGATTTTTTTAACAAATGCGAACGGGAAGTCCCGCGCTCTATCCGTTTACAAGGATGAGTGACGGGATGAAAGCGCAGCCCGTAAACAAATTGAGCGACAGCGAATCAATGATAGAATAAGCAGATATTGACCATTATCCCCAATGCGAAAACCAAGCTAAAGGGACGTGTTGCAAGAAAAAACATGGGTCTTAGGAACTAGGACTCCTGCCTGTGGAGGGACGGTAAGACTCGCTATATTTCGGTATAGAAAGCACATCCCAGTGAATCAGGAAGCCAGTGCTGTATGCGGAGCATCAGCATCTGGTAGTTCACTAGCTTGCATTGAATGCTAACTGTTTACTCAATACCAGGCAGAGTTAACGGAGGACACGGCGCCGTGCCCAAGGAGTGTCAACTTAAGCTTTGGGTCCGCCAAATCCTCTCGCCCACCCGGCAGTCCGACAGGGAATTAATTCCCTGTCTAATAGCGAAAGTCCTCTCAAAGAGGACTGAATAGCTCCTGCCGTCCTCTTTGAGAGGACTTTCGCTTTGAGGCAGGGGTTTGAACCCCTGCCGGACTATCTATCGGTTTGATGTTAAGTTGACACTCCTTGGCCACGGCGCCGTGTCCTGATGGTTCAACTTAAAAAATAAATTATGTCCGTATCGTATAATACAATTAACTGAAACCTTAAAAAAAGTATACATCTATTAACAATCTAAATGTGCGATCGCCCAAATGTTTGCAGCTTATTGACAATGAATTTGAATGCCGCGCTGAAGATATTCGCTACAAACCTTACCCCACAAGTCTTAGTTTAAAAGGGTTTAGATGATTAAGCTCGATCGCCCTTCCCAACAGCTCCTTATCGCAAGCGTCATCCTACAACATTTACTTATCAATCAAATTTAATAATTGTTTTAGAATTTCCGCAACAGTACGGTAGACTTAATTATCAAGCTAAGAAAAAGTGGGGATCGCAACCAGCGTACCTCACACAACTCGGCTGACCAAACATTGATTTAATCAAAACAGTCAAATCAGCAGGGATAACTTCAAGACTTATGCTAACCATAAATCTTTGACTCCCTACTGCCAACCTGCGCTCAGAATAGTTTGCTAAATCCAAATTAGCAAACAGCAAAAAAGCGCCTTGATAAACTTCAGTGATGTCGTTACAGAAGATTATGGATTGCAGTGAGACTAAATTATGACAAAATTTTCAGATCAATTTTCGCGGCGCAAATTTATCGTCACCGCAGGTGCATCTGCTGTCAGTTCAATACTACTCAAAGGCTGTTTGGGAAACCCGCCCGAACCGGGCGCAACTGACGCTGCTGGTGGCGAAATACCCGCCGGCACCTCACCCGTTGCGGTTCCCAACGAGAAAAGAGTCGAAGGCATTGAAAGCACTAAAATCACCTTGGGATACATTCCCATCGTCGAAGCAGCACCTTTAATCATTGCCCAAGAAAAAGGCTTTTTTGCCAAATACGGCATGACGGATGTCAAAGTTGCTAAACAAGCCAACTGGGGCTCGGCCAGAGACAACATAGAAATCGGATCGGCTGGCGGTGGTATAGATGGTGGTCAGTGGCAAATGCCGATGCCTTATCTCATTAGTAAAGGCCTGATTACCAAAAACAGCGTCAAAATTCCCATGTATGTTCTCGCCCAGTTGAACACTCAGGGAAATGGAATTGCGATCGCATCTAAACACGAAGGCAAAGGCCTCGGACTCAAACTCGACAAAGCTGCCCAGGACTACATTCTCGGCCTCAAGAAAGCAGGTACTCCCTTCAAAGCAGCCTACACCTTTCCCAAAGTCAACCAAGATTTGTGGCTTCGTTACTGGTTAGCAGCCAATAACATCAATCCTGACGAAGATGTCAGCTTGCTAACAGTACCGGCTGCCCAAACTGTTGCCAACATGAAAACCGGCAGTATGGACGGTTTCAGCACCGGCGATCCCTGGCCTCTGCGGATTGTCAAGGAAAAAATCGGCTTCATGTCAGCCCTGACTGCCGAAATGTGGAAAGGTCATCCAGAGGAATATCTAGCAATTCGCGGCGACTGGGTAGACAAGCACCCGAAAGCCACCGAAGCCTTGCTAGCAGGACTAATCGAAGCACAGCAGTGGTGCGACAAGCCTGAAAACAGAGCTGAATTAGTTGCGATCGTTTCTGGAAAAGGCTTCTTTGACGTACCTTCGGAAGTTTTGACACCTTCCTATGAAGGCAAGTACGTCATGGGCGACGGCAAACCAGACATCAACGACTTCAAGATGGGCCCGCTGTATTGGAACGATGGTATCGGCAACGTTTCTTATCCCTACGCAAGTCACGATTTGTGGTTCTTAACCGAAAGCATTCGCTGGGGTTTCTTGCCAACAAAAACTTTGGCAGAGAAGAAAGAACTGATCGGTAAAGTCAACCGTGGCGATTTGTGGAAAGCAGCAGCAAAATTAGCAGGAGTTCCTGAAGCTGACATTCCCAAAAGTACGTCTCGCGGCATTGAAAAGTTCTTTGACGGCAAAGAATTTAACCCAGATAATCCAGAAGCTTACCTCAAGAGTTTGGCAATTAAAAAAGTGTGATGGGATAAAAGCTTCCCATAAATTAGTCTCGAAGATTTAGTCTCAAAAATCAACAACAGAAACATAGGAGATTAGCAGCATGGCTGTAAGTACAAGTCGGAAAGGCGGTGATGCACAAGGAGCACTTGGTGAGTTTTGGAAGAAGAATTCCCAGAATATCTTGCCGCCAGTTTTAGGGATACTTGGATTTCTGACAGTTTGGCAATTTATGTCAAGTGTTGGAATTATCAAATTGCCGGGGCCGACAAGTATTTGGACTGATGAACGGACTCGAATTTTGTTGATGTATCCTTTTATGAACTCGAAAACCTACGGAGTCGGCTTGTTTTGGCAGACTTTGGCGAGTTTGGAACGGGTTGCTAAGGGCTATACTCTCGCTGCGATTGTGGGAATTAGCATGGGTGTTGTGGTAGGTACTAATCCTTTCTTGAATAAGGCTTTAGATCCAATTTTCCAGTTCTTGCGGATGGTAGCACCTTTGGCTTGGGTACCGATCGCACTAGCTGCATTACAACAAAATGAACCTGCTGCTTTGTTCGTGATTTTTATCACTTCAGTGTGGCCGATTTTGATCAACACGGCGGAAGGTGTGCGCCAAATTCCCGATGACTATAACAACGTTGCGAAAGTGCTGCAACTTTCTCGGAATGAGTATTACATCAATATTTTGTTCCCCTCGGCGCTTCCTTACATCTTCACAGGATTGAGAATTGCGATCGGTTTGGCTTGGCTGGCGATTATTGCTGCGGAGATTGTGATGTCGGGGATTACGGGTATTGGCATCTTTATTTGGAATGCTTACCAACAAAACTATGTCAGTGAAATTCTGTTAGGGGTTTTCTACATTGGGGCTGTTGGCTTTATGCTCGATCGCATGATGGCTTGGTTGCAGAATAAAATTGCTCCTAGTCAAGGAAAGTAGTTTTGAGTTACTTCTTTCGAGTCCTAAGAATTAGGATTATTTAACCGCGAAGACGCGAAGGACACGAAGGAAGAAGAGGGAAGAAGAAGAAGACTCGTAGGGTGCGTCAGACGGAGTTATGGACGGATTATCAAGGATTTGGGGTCTGACGCACCTTACTAATAGTGCGACTTAGTAAGTCCTAGAAATGACAACCAACTACACAAAAGGCAAGAAAATCATGTCAGTTTTGATTGCAGTAGAACAAGTCGGAAAAGTATTTAATCTATCAGATGGTGGCACATATGTTGCCCTCAAAGGTATCGATCTAGAAATTAAAAAAGGAGAATTTATCTCCTTAGTTGGACACTCCGGCTGTGGCAAATCTACACTGCTAAATATGGTGGCAGGTTTGGATTTGCCGACGGAAGGATTGGTGACAATCGATGGACAAAGAATCACCAAGCCAGGCCCCGATCGCATGGTAGTCTTCCAAAACTATTCGCTGTTACCTTGGCGAACAGTCAGAGAAAATATTACCCTAGCCGTAGACTCGGTAATGAATGGCTTACCCAAGGCAGAACGCCTGGAGATCATTCAACAACACATTGATATGGTAGGCTTGGGCCCCCACTCGGAGAAACAGCCCGCATTGCTATCCGGCGGACAAAAACAAAGAGTTGCGATCGCCCGTGCACTCGCCCTACGTCCCAAACTGTTACTCTTAGACGAACCTTTCGGCGCACTCGACGCATTAACTCGCGGCAACTTGCAAGAGAAGTTGATGGAAATCTGCCAAGAGTATGAAATCAGCGCCCTGATGGTAACGCACGACGTGGACGAAGCAGTGTTGTTGAGCGATCGCATCGTCATGCTCACCAACGGCCCAGAATCGAAGATAGGCGGGATTCTCGAAGTAGACATCCCCCGCCCCCGCAAGCGCATGGAAGTAGTCTCACACCCCAGCTACTACGCTCTCCGCAGCGAAATGATCTACTTCCTCAACCAGCAAAAACGGGTGAAAAAACTGCGGGCAAGGAAAGTACCCGCGATCGCCCGCCACGGCCTCGAAAAAGTCAACCTCGAAATCGCCTTTATCCCCCTAGCAGCCTGCGCTCCCCTCGCCGTCGCCAAAGAAAAAGGCTTGTTTGCCAAACACGGACTCGATGAAGTCCACCTCGTCCGGGAAACCAGTTGGCGCGGCATCGTAGACGGCATCGCCGCCGGTTACTTAGACGCAGCCCAAATGCCCTCTGGGATGGCGATGTGGCTAAGCTTGGGAGGGCATCAAGAGAAGCCGATTCCTACGGTGACAGCCCTCACCATGAGCCGCAACGGCAACGGAATTACCCTCGCCCGCCGCTTTTACGACCAAGGAATCTACAATCTCGCAGATTTCAAAAAAATGCTGCAAAGAACGCCCGCCCAAACTCACCGCATGGGCATCGTTCACCCTTCTTCCATGCACAACCTGCTGCTGCGCTACTGGTTGGCTTCCGGCGGCATTGACCCAGACCATGATGTCTTGCTGAAAAATCTCCCTCCAGCTCAAATGATCGTGGACTTGCAGGGCGGCACCATTGATGGTTTTTGCGTCGGCGAACCTTGGAATTTGCGCGCCTCGATGGAAGGAGTCGGCTTTACGGTGGCTACAGATTTGGAACTGTGGCCAGGACACCCCGCCAAAATTCTAGGGGTTCGGGAAGAGTGGGCCAATGCTTATCCCAACACTCACATTGCTCTAGTCAAAGCTTTGCTGGAAGCTTCTCACTATTGCGCCGATCCAAATCACGCCGACGAAGTTTCGGAAATTGTCGCGGGCCGGGAGTATGTCGCCACCGACAAGAGTTACATCCAACTAGGCAATCCCGGTTCTGTTGCTTGCAACCTGGATACTCCGATGCGGGAATACGCCCACCATTTGTTCTGCGGAGAGGGCGTGAACCGTCCCAGCCGTACCGAACAGTTATGGCACATGGTGCAGATGGCGCGCTGGGGCGATACTGTGTTCCCACGCAACTGGGTGGAAATCCTGGAACGGGTGGTAAGAGTTGGCGCTTTCAGCACGGCGGCGCGAGAGTTGGGAATGTCGGATATTACTTACAATCGCGGTTCTCTTCGCTTGTTTGATGGCTCGGTTTTTAATGCTGATGATCCGATCGGATATCTCAACAATCTGGAAATTAAACGCGATTTCACGATGGCTGAAGTGATACTCGATTCCGGTCGCAGAGCTGCTTAGAATTCAAAACTGCACTATTTGCAATCAGCTTTTTACGGGCGGGCATCCTGCCCGCCCCACAAGAAAACTCACTCTTTGTGGAACAGGCATCTTGCCTGTTCTTGAGCCTCTTCTGTAGGTTGGGTTAAGCGTAGCGCCACCCAACAAATCTACGAAAAATGTTGGGTTTCGTTCCTCAACCCAACCTACAGTTTCTAGCTTTTTATGTGCGGGCAGGATGCCCACCCCACAAGAAATTTAATCTTTGTGGAACAGGCCGGAAAGCCTGTTGCTGACAAAGAGAATGGTGCAAAATATGAAATCACCCACTAACAAGTTCCAAACCCATGATTAACACCACTAAAAACCATACCGACACCAAAGCATCAAACAAAAAAGGGACCGATCGCCGTCAACCTTTTTTGGTGATTGACAATGTTTACAAATCATACCCAAACGGTTACAAAGCTCTAGAAAACGTTAACTTGACTGTAGCTGAAGGAGAGTTTATCACCCTGATCGGACACTCCGGTTGTGGCAAATCAACGCTATTAAATATGGTGTCTGGTTTTAGCTTTCCCAGTGAAGGTACTGTGACGATTAACGGGGAGCGAATTACCAAGCCAGGCCCCGATCGCATGGTGGTGTTTCAGGGTTATGCTTTGCTACCTTGGCGGACGGTGTTTGAAAATGTTTATATAGCGGTTAATGCTGTATTTCCGAATAAGTCCAAGGTGGAAAAAAATGCCATCGTCAATGAGCATTTGGCAATGGTGGGATTGACAGAAGCTGCTGAGAAAAGACCGCCGCAAATTTCTGGGGGGATGAAGCAGCGGGTTTCGATCGCGCGCGCCTTAGCAATTCGCCCAAAAGTGCTGATTTTAGACGAACCATTTGGTGCACTTGATGCAATTACGAAGGAGGAATTGCAGGAAGAGTTGCTGAAAATTTGGAACGATCACCGTTGTACAGTGTTGATGATTACTCACGACATTGATGAAGCGCTGTTTTTAGCCGATCGCCTGGTGATGATGACGAATGGCCCATCGGCTACAATTGGTGAAGTTCTGGAGATTCCGTTTCCTCGTCCGCGCGATCGGGTTCAAATGATGGAAGATCCAGAATACTACAATTTGCGGAACTACGCCCTAGATTTCCTGTTCCACCGTTTTGCTCACGATGAGGATGCCTAATCAGTTGGGTGATGGGGAATGTTGGACAATTAAAGCTCCAGGATTCCCCATTTTTCGGGGAATATTGCTGAAGCTTAACTGTTCTTCAGAAACTTTTCCAGACATCCGGATCTTTTTCCCAACTTTTACGTCTAGCTGTGCAGAGACCTAATTGCCTAGCTGTTCCTAAGCTGGCATGAACTGAGTCCACCTTTGATTAAGGGTGGGCTTCTTCTTTATGTTATTGAGTGTGTTTGTGCGATCGAGCCTCTGCACATTCCACCCTTTGAACTGGCACACTGCGGGGCATTGATTCGTGTTTGATGGATTAATCATTGTGGTGAAGTTGTTCCACAAACCGTTTCATCATTTTCCAGAACAGGCTTTCCGGCCTGTTCCACAAGAAAATTCACTCTTTGTGGAACAGGCCGGAAAGCCTGTTGCTGACAACCGTTTCATCATTTTCAAGAACAGGCTTTCCGGCCTGTTCCACAAGAAAATTCACTCTTTGTGGAACA
Source organism: Oscillatoriales cyanobacterium (assembly GCA_004294385.1). Taxonomy (GTDB): domain Bacteria; phylum Cyanobacteriota; class Cyanobacteriia; order Cyanobacteriales; family Microcoleaceae; genus Microcoleus. The sequence goes on from REAP01000028.1 coordinate 22,680, forward strand.
GGCCGGAAAGCCTGTTGCTGACATGGGCCGCAAGATATAACTTTCAATCAACTTATTTTCAGCCAATTAAATAAATCGGCTGCCGATAATTGCCAATCTCCCAATACACCAAGCACAGGTAAAATATCCGTACCCGATTTAAATTCAGGCATTTCATTAGGCTTAAAAACTATTACTGATTTATCACTTGGATCAGCAAACCAACCCAATTTAGTGTCATGTTGAATCGAAAAAAGTATTTTTTTAATCACCTTATTTGGAGATTGGTCTGGTGATATAATTTCAATAATCCAATCCGGTGCAATTTCAAAGCGGTTGGAAATTTCTCCATCTTCATCAACGGGAATGCGAGACCATTCAAAAACAGCAATATCGGGAACAATTGAGCGCCCCCCAAACGTACAGCGCAATTCTGGAAAAGCACAGGCTAACTTTTGAGGTTCTCCAACCTCAGAAATTGCATCCAGCAATCGTTTTTGCAATCGGCTATGTTTTCCTTGTGGCATAGGTTTTTGATAAATTTGACCATCTGTGTACTCGCTAGCAGGTTTAGTTTCTGGCAACTCCAAAAACTTTGCCAGAGAAATCGTTGACTTGACTGCGACTACCATAAATCGTATCTCCTGACATCATCCTAATAAATAAGTAATCTAAAGTTCCTGTGTTACAGCATTATGTAAGTAATTTAACAATTTGCTGTTTGAAAGTCTGCTATTAATAGAACAGGTTGGCAAAAGTCAAAGCGAGCTTTCGGAAAATCTTTCAGTATTTACCGGAAAACGCCGACGGCAAAATCAAGTGTTTTCAGTCTAGTGTGCGATCGACCTTTTGGCAAAACAATACTTTGGGAGGCTTGGATGAACTATACATTTGAAATCCTGGGCGTGTCTTCAACTTTATGTTTTTTTAACCAACAGCAGGAATTATTGCAACACCAGCATTCAGCAGGTGTAGAATACTTGGGAAATCGGAAGTGTACCCTAGATTCCTTTGTCGCATCAGTGGAGACAGTTTCGCCCAACCAGGGCTGGGATGTCGATGGAGTCATAGACACCGTAATTACCTTCTGGATGAACAACTCCGAAAGCATCAACTATTGGAAATGCAGGTTGCAAGATGCGGGCACTGAAAACTTGTTAGTCGCCAGAGTCGGGGATATCAAGTCATTGCAAGCTGCATTTGATATCAATTCCGGTTGCACCGGAATGATATAGCTTTGGTTTTTGGCCACCAATGGAAACAAGTAATCCCTTTAATTTTGGTCAATAGTTAAGATGATGTGTTTATCTTTGCCAAGCCCAAATTCTCTGGCAAAGTCTACTAAAACTTTGTTAAACAGCTCGATGTTAACTTTTGGGAGAATCCAAAAATATGTTTCTCCAGTTGACGGGTGTACAAAACCATATAACCATAGCCATTGATAGCGCCAATTTACGTTGGCTATGGGCTGCTCCCCATACCCTACCCAAACTCGCCTAATTATCGGCTTGAGTCCGAGACGATGCTCATCCATTGCCCACACTTCTACTGCTGCCAATGGATGCTGCTGTTGAATTCGTTTAGCTTGCGAGCGCAGTTTTTTTTCCAAGCTTCTTGGACCTCAAGGTCGGCAAGGTCATGTTCAGGTCGGGGTACCCGTAACCGAAACTCCAACGAACGTAGATAGTCCCAACCCCTTTGTACGCTGACTGGACGATCGAGTAAATTACCGATCTACTCAGCCACTTTACGACTGTTCCATAATCCTCCATCAGCAGTTGGAGTTCGTAAAGTTTGCAATAGTTGCGCTTGTTCCACAACAGAGAGTAAAGGTGGAGTGCCCGGATGTTGATGACGTTTGTCTTTCAACCCATTTGCACCTAATTGATTGTAGCGACGGACTAAGCGATATATAGAGTTACGGCAGTAACCCGTGACATCCGCGACATCTTCTGTGACTCGTCCAGTCGCCAAAAGCCAAATTATTTGGTAGCGCGTCGCGCTCTTTGCACTCTTTCAGTATATCATTCCGGTGCAACCGGAATTGATATAAGCCGCTCCTGGCTAATTTTTTCTAGGCGTTAAGCGGCTTACATCGAATGGCAACAAGCGCGACAGCGCCATTAAATATTGGTTGTATGCTTGGCAAAATATTCCATAAGCCATTGATACCGGGCTGAACTTTTATCAATAGTTTTCAACCTTTCCAAAGATTTGTCTAACCCTTTATCTCTAAATTTATTAGAGTTAGTGTAATGAAATGATACTAAATTATCAAAGTTGCCGATCTGCTCTGATTCGGAAAGTTTATGATGTAAAGAAATCGGGTAATTATATTGTGGAGAAAAAGTCTTTACATTTTCTGTCATGGCACAGATGGTAGCAGCCATAACAGTTTGAGAAACATAAAAAATACCTGTTTCTCTTGGTTGAAGTTCTTTTTCCATCACTTTCTCCAAGTCGTTTTTCCACTTCGAGAAAAAACCTAAACTTCTTTGGACAGCAACCATTCCCCCATTCCAATAAGCTCTAATCTTTTTTTTATCGATTGTAGAAGTCACATACATATTGTTTTTAACTCCTATAATTTCATAGATTTGCTGCCAATATTCGTCGTTTGGGTCGCCTTCACCTTCAGACCCGACATTTTTAATATAAACGGGTCGTACTCCAATATCTTCTTTTGAAGATAATAAAAATTCTTGAGGTTCATTAAAAAAAACTTTATCGCTATCTAATAAAACCAGAACATCAGCATCGATATTTTCTTCTGCCCAAGCTCCAAGACAGGGTTGATTAGCAAAGGGAAAATAGGAATATTTTTGATTCAAAAATTTTCTAATATGAGTAACATTTAAATTTTTAAAAGTATTTAAAGTGTTTTCTGAAATTTTTGGCGTATCTCTAACCTCAAAACTATAGATCGGAACATCTTTAAAAGTGCCGCCAAATTTTCGGATGCTCTCCACTAGCAATAGAGAATGGTTTTCTATTGGACCTGCTTCTGTACAAATTAGAAAAGCCATAGATGTTGACATAAATTTAAGCTCCTTTGTTGACAAAATAGATAATCAATGCTAAGTAGGTGGGTATAAATAAAGTAAGGTTTGTAGTCAGCCATGGGCGGGCTTGAAACCTTGACCTAATGAGGGCTAAAGCCCTCACTACGAACTTTTCTATATTAACGTTTAATTATGCCCACCTACTTATTATAACATAAATCAAGTTTACTATCGGGATGAGGGAACGGCGAAGAATAAGACTTTGACACTTATTAATATTTATTATAAGGTCAATCAAATTTATGTCCGACATTTTAAACCATTGATAGCTTCATACACTTATTGTTGTATCTGCATATTTCAATAACTTGATGTCGTTATAATGCTCTTCGATAAAAGCTTTAAGATTTTTTTTCTCTTGTTCAGTTAAACTATCACGCCAGCGATCACTACGTGATTTATCGATTTTCTGAGGTAATGAATGTACTACAGTGGGTAGTTTAATTGCTTGATACATTTCATTCAATACTGAATGAGGATTCTTGATAAAATTTCTATACTGGAACGGAAAAATTAAAGGAAAATTATTAGCAGTTTCCTCAATGGTTTTATAGACTCGTAACCAGTATTCAGCTAATACAGAAACATCGCCACCGGGAAAGGTTCGGGCTGGATCTTTTATAGGAGAAGATGTGGGAAAAATGCAACTCCAACACTGTTTAGGTTCTGGGGGAAGATAGTGTTTAATAGCAAAGGTTTTTTCTACATCAATAAAAAGACGCTTGGTACTCGCTACAGTATTCTGAATATCCCGGCTGGTAATAATAAGATTTGCATCGGGAAAAATTTTTTGTACAAAAGGTAGTTTATTCCAAAGATGGGGAGACTTATTTAAAAATCGACTGTCTTTATTTCCTCCTTCTTCTAAGAAAATTTTAGTAAATCCTTGGTGAACTTTTTGGCAAATATTATCGGTGGCATCATCAGCATTAAGAGGGGAACAATTAGACTTTTGGGTTATGGGAACAGATATATCAATTTCAGCTAATTCACACCACTCAGGTGAAAGTTCAAAATGAGCCAGACGAGGATAAACTACATTAGGATGTTCTCCTAAGCATTTAGATGTGATGGTAGTTGCACTCTTAACAGTACCTACTAGAAAAATTGGAGAGGTCAAAGATGTTATTTTTTGTTGGGAGTTCATTGATTTTTTGGGAAAAATTTTAACTATTTTGCTGACAGTTTTTTAGTATACTACCTGATAGATCAAAAAATTACCATAAAATTTCATAATTATGAATAGGCGAAAGCTTTTAAAGCTCGGTTTCTTTACTACTGTCTCTTGGTTCTTTTTGGAGTTATCTGCAAAAGCTTGTACCAGTAATAGGGTTTTTAGTCAATTATATCAAAAACTCCTGAATTTGCAAGAGGTAAAAAACTTTCAAGTCATTGGAGAACGTTATATCGAGTTGTATCCAGAGGAGAGTCAACTGAAGTACCTGGTTGCTAGGTTAAACGATCTAATGGTCATCGCGGAAGATGAACAGCGAGGAATTGAATGGGAGCAGTGGTTACAAGCAAAAATTAAAGAAGACTTCCAACTAGGGCAAACGGTTCAAATTGATGGCTGGATTTTTGCCAAAACTGAAGCTCAGTTATGCGCTTTAGCTACACATTTAAGCGGAAGTTACCCCCGTAGGGGGTGGTAAGCTGAGGGAGCCTAAGCTGGATTGCCCGACCGATCAGGGGTTGGGATGGAAGTACCCCGTGCAGCGGGGTAACTTCCGTTTAAGCACCTCTACAGAATTTATTTTCCGCTAAATCTAACTCTATCTTGAGAAACCTCATAATTTTTATGAACCCTATTGACGCAAGAACATTAGACAATAACACTCTGATACAAGGCGATTTATGTATCATCGGTGCTGGTGCGGCAGGAATCAGTATTGCCTGTGAGTTATTGGGGACTCCTTACAAAGTCATTCTTTTAGAGAGTGGTGGGTTTGAATACGATGACGAAACCCAATCTCTTTATGAAGGTAAAAACATTGGTTTGCCCTATTTTGCCTTAAATCAATCCCGGTTACGTTTTTTTGGGGGGACAACAAATCACTGGACTGGGATGTGTGCCCCCCTTGACCCGATTGACTTTGAGAAACGTGGTTGGATACCTTATAGTGGTTGGCCGATCAGTTGGTCAGATTTAGAACCTTACTACCCTCGCGCCCAGAAGGTGTGTCAATTAGGGCCTTATCGGTATGATATGGAATTCTGGGAACAGCAAGAGCCAGATTTAAAGAAGCTTCCCTTAGATAGCTCAAAAATGGCTTACAAAATTTTTCAATACAGTCCGCCAACGCGCTTTGGTCAAGTGTATCGAGAGTCTTTGCTCAAAGCAAATAATATAGTGCTGTGGACTTATGCTAATGTAACAGCCATTGAGACAACTGTTGATGCAGCAAGGGTGAAGGGATTAAGGATCAAGTGTCTCACCGGCAAAGAACATCAAGTTCAGGCGCGATATTACGTGCTTGCTTGTGGGGCGCTCGAGAATGCGCGGTTATTGTTGGTTTCAAATGAGATTGAAGGCGATGGATTAGGAAATCGTCACGATCTAGTGGGGCGTTTTTTTATGGAACACATTCATATAGGTTCTGCTCGTTTGCTGGTATCAACCTCTCTTCCTTTACAATATGTGGCTGAGAGAGGAAAACAAGAAAAGGTGCATTTAACTATCAGCGAGGAGTGGCAACGGAAACATAAATTGTTGAATTGCGCTTTTGATTTGTACCCTGTTGATCTTTTCTCCTCTGCCGACTTCGACTATTTACAACATCAGGTATCAGCAGAAGATATAAAACTTTATTTGGCAGCATTACAAAATCTCAAGCAGAGTTTTGCAGTAGATAAGCGCGATCCCTTGCCGTTTCTAGAAACTTCGCCCACAGAAAACAAGAGGGAACTGATGGTTTTTTCTGCACTAGAGCAGATTCCTAATCCGGCTTCACGAGTTACTTTAGAGCGAGACAAAGATAGACTCGGTATGCCAAAGCTCCAGTTAGATTGGCGTTTGACAGACCTAGAACGACAGACTATTGAGCAAGCTACTCAGATTATGGGTTATGAAATGGGGCGAACAGGGTTAGGGCGGTTGCAAATTTTGGACTGGTTAACTGAAAAAACTGATTTTTGGCCTCAATTTCCTCAAGTTTTGAGAGGAGGTTATCATCAGATGGGTACTACTCGCATGAGCGATAATCCAAAGACTGGCGTTGTTGACTCTAACTGTCAGGTTTTTGGAGTTAGCAACTTGTATATTGCTGGTTCATCTGTCTATCCCACTGCTGGTACAGCCAACCCTACCCTAACCCTAGTCGCTCTGGCCATACGACTTGCAGATCATTTAAAGAGGTTGCTCTCATAGTTAAGTAGTCGGACATAAGTAGGTAAGCATAATTAAATGATTGGTGGGCAGTGCAAAAAAAAAGTAAACGCCTTATCTATAGATATCTGTGGACACTGCCCACCCTACAAAAATTAAACAATTAATTTTGCTTACCCACTTAAATAACCTTGTTGTCACGTCAACTTGTCAACTCAATGGGGATATCATATTGCCATTTGTCAAATGCAAATCCCCATTCCTCAGTAATTTTTTTGATAGTTTTTTCATCTAAAATATACTTGTTTTTTTGATAATTAATCTGAGACTTAATATGTTTATTAAATTCAGATTCAGCTTGTTCAAAGCCAGAAAGATTGAATTGAGTATATACTCGCTTAAGGTATTCTATTTCGTTGCCAATGAAATTTTCATATTTAATCTCTATCAAATTTTCTGGGGGAATAAAATCTTTATCTAATAAATATTTTTGCATCATTTTTTTATAAATAAAAATTATATTTTCCTCAAGTTCCGCTTCATTTATATTTTGCAGTCCAAACAGTTGCACCATTTTTTTGTACAATTGGCTTGTAGAAGCATAAATATTGTAAGGATTACGATAAATATAAATAAATTTTGCATCGGGAAATATTTCTAATAAAATATTTACTCTAGCCGTATTAATAGGATTTTTAAGAATAATTATTTTGCCATTTTTACTCAAAATAATTTTTTTAATTAATTTTATATAAGCTTTTTGCCATTCTTTTTTTATCTGTTTATTAGAATTTTCAAATAATACAAATTCTTGAAAATTTTTTTTCATATTTTTTGGGAAATAAAACCAGGTATAAAACGAGTAAGGAGAAGAATTTGCCAAAGGAAATTCTTCCTCTGCGGGAGAACTAGCTAACATCATTACTCCATCGGATATTCTTTTTCTAGGATAGTTTGAGTCGGCCCAATGTTTAGCTAATTTTGGACTACCGAGAAAAATTTCAGATCCCCTCATAGCTTGCCAATTTTCTAAATATTCTAATTGGGAATCTCGACTCATTAAATCGTGAAAATAAGTTGTCCCACTTCGGGGATGTCCAATAATAAATATAGGAGATATATCAAGCTCCAATTCAGTAATTTTCTTAGCAAATTTTACATTTTCAAAAATTCTAAAGGGAATCGTCGATAAACTTGCCATTGCTATCGATAAGGCTTTGAGAAGATATTCTTTGTCTATACCCCCATGCAAGAAAAATAATTTCATCAAGTTGATAAATGAACTACCGGCTAGGGGATGTTCTTCGGTATTTGACATTTGGTTAATTTCCTCACTCATTATTTTTTTTTGCTTTCTCTAACGCATAAAAATCAGGTGCGCGACCTATGGCAAATTTGAGAGAGCTAGATAAGTCTTTGTTAATCAACGTGATAAAAAGTATAACAGCTAAAAGGGCTATTCCTGCACACAGGGAGTAAACACCTCGGTAATCTAGAATCTGGGCAACAGAACCCATAGTGTATCCAGCTAGAGCAACTCCTAAGTCTAGACCACTAAGAGCGGCTGAGTAAGCTCTACCACGTTCTTCGGATGAACAGCGATCGGCAACTAAAGTATTTAGCATTGGCGCCCAAGTTGCTGCGGCCGCTCCTTCAAGGAGAGCTGCGAATAAAAAAGCTAGTGTACTTTGAGCATAAGCTAAGGTTACCAGAGACAGTGCAGACAACAAAAGACCTAAAGTAATAAATATTCCTCGCCCATAGAGATCGTAAGCTCGACCTACAATGAAGCGTAGAGCAAGATTGGCGATCGCCGCTGTCGCAAAAAACCAGCCTACATCAAGGTTGACTCCAGTTTCTCTGATAAACAACCCCACAAAGATATTTAACGAATTAAAAACTAAACTACTCAATAGGAAAATTAGAAAAGGAACCCGGAAGCGAGGGCTGATTAATAGCTGCCAATAGTCACGGAAGACAGATGCAGAAGTTTGGGGTTGAGCAACCTTCTGAGGTTCGCGAATTTGGCTAACACATAATATAGCCAGCAAACCCAAAGAAGCAGCACCAAGAAACAAACTTGTGTAGCCAAACTGACTCATCAGCAAGCCACCTATAGCTGGACCAATAAACAGCGCCAGCGGTCTTGCCATACTAATAGAGCTAATTAACTGACCCCGGTTTTCTACTGGCGACAAATCGGCAACCAGAGCAGCGCAACTTGTACCGAAGCCAGCAATTGCTATCCCGTGGAAAGCTCGGATGACCATCAGCAGTGCAATTGAATCGACAAAGCTATAGGCTAAAGGTGCGATCGCCATTACACCGGTAGCGATACCCAATACCAGCTTGCGACTTCGGCGGTCAGAGAGAGAGCCCATTGAAGGTTTAAACAACAACAGACCAAAGGTCAAGCTCCCCATCACCAACCCAACTTGCTGGTCGCTACCTCCGACATCTGCAATATATTGAGGCAACGTAGGTAGGAGAGTATCGAAACTTGTCCAAAACAGCAGGGAGGTGGCACCTGTAAACAGCAGCGAACGATAGGTATGGTCGAGGTTCTCTAGAGGGGAGAAAACTAGCTGGACTAGCGGTGGGCGCTCGTCTACAGCACGTAGCGCATGGAATAGGTGTCCTCCCAGGAAGACAAAGCCTAACCACAAATGCGCATTTGCTAACCAGATGCGAGAGGTGAGAATTGTTCCATCCCCACTGTATAAAGCAGGAAAAGGGTGAAAGCCAAAACTCAGCGTTGGTCCGAAGAACTCCACAGGAAAAACTACTGTGTTGACGGAAACAAACAGAGTAGCAATCAAAGCCATTAGGCTTAATGCACCGATACTGTAAGACAGGTAGGCTTCTCCTGACCAAACAAACAAATGTTTAATCCAGCCAAAAGGTTGGGTGAGTATATGCCAAATTCCACCCCCAACGCAGATGGTGCCAACATAAATATGACCCCCAATTACGTCTTCCAAATTATCAACACTAGCCAACCAAAATTTCCCCTTCAATCCGACTAGATATCCGAAAATTTCTGCTGGGTTCAATGTGGGGTGAGTGACTAAACGCACTTGGCTAATTGTTGGGTCATAAATGCCACCAAAAAACATAGCTTTAGTTACCAACAACCATGCTCCTACACCCAAAAAAATCAGGTGAATGCCCAGAATCGTAGTCATTTTGTTAGCATCATCCCAGCGATAGCCATAGAATTTATCCTCTATGACATCTGGACTTTTAAGAGCATGAAACAAACCCCCCACACCAAGAAAAGCTGAACTAATCAGGTGTAAAACTCCTATAACGAAGTATGGGTAAGTATCAATAACCTGACCACCTTCACTAACACCAAAGCCCAGTCGCGCTAAGTTAGGCAATACAATTAAACCCTGCTTGTACATCGGCTGCGTTGGGTCAAAAATATGCAATTCAAATAAGGCGATCGCACCTGCCCAAAACACCATTAAACCAGCATGAGCAACATGAGCCCCCAACAGCTTTCCTGATAGGTTGAGCAAACGAGCATTACCCGACCACCAGGGAATCTCCTGAGAATTATTAGGAAAATTCATACACTTCGTTGCTGAAAGATTCACCCTGTTCCATCAATTTAACCTTCACCTGATAGCCCAGTAACTCTGCGGTTCCCTTGGGGTTATTAATCTCATCCCCTAGATCGGAATAATTCATCAGAATTTTGCCATCTGACTTGAGGTAATTTCTAGCTTCTTTCAGAAATCTTTCGTTGAGTGGACGACCTTCATCTGGACTGACATTAAAAGGTCCATTTCCATAGTAGAAGGGTTGATTAAATACGATTAAATCAAACTTAATTTCGGGAGAAATTTGGGAAAATAAATTGCTATGAACTACCTCAATCGGAGCTAAATCTGGATTATTCTTGATGTTTTCTTTTGTACACTCAACTGCTGCTTGATTTAGGTCGGCTGCCCAAACATTCGGTACTCCGTTTTTGCGAAGAGTTAACGCCAGATAACCACTACCGCAGCCCATATCCAAAACTGTATTGACCGAGTAAGTTTTTATAACTTTTGCCATTAGTTTTGTTGTGTATCCCTGCTCTGGTGGGAAAACACCTCGTGCCACGTTAAGTTTGATTCCATCTAATTCAATCAAGTACGGTTGACGCTGATAAACTTCATACATCCTAGCCGTTCTTTCTTTTTGAACTGGCGAGATTTCAGGTTGTTTTTCGCTATTCATATTGTGATATCTTTGACTTAATTTAACTTCGTCTCTATTAACAACTGACAAAAAAGTTATGCCAAACGCAGTCGAGGACAATTTTCTAGAAACGAAGTCGCCTTATTGTTAGCTTTAGGGTTATCAATATGCGCCGGAGTGGGTCGGATAATACCATCGAATAGGTCATCTAAACCATAGGGAGTAAAGAATTGCCATTCTCCAGCAGCATTTAGCCTCACACCTACAGCCGTCGCGGTATGCAGCCAGTCTGCAACGCCTTCCTCAGTGCTACTATAACGGGTAAGACCAGAACGCCAAATAGCAAAACTAGCTTGATTTTTAACATCAAACTCGTAGTCTGGAAATTGAGCCGTGAGAGTCTCCTTTGCTGCTAGTTCCTGGGAGCGATCGCCTTCTGCATCAAAGAAAGCAATATCAAAATCTTTGATGAATAATTGACAATTATCCCCAAATAGCGATCGCCAAACAGTATTGCGTAAAGCACCTCCTGCCAACCACCAACAAGGTAAATTCAATTGAGCTATAGCGGGGAAAACAGTGCCAATGGGAGAGTTAATCAGAATCTTTTGAAGCCGAACTGTACTATCCATTTCCAGAGTTACCAAATCATAATTAATGACGAATTGCTTCTTCTTGAATGGCCAATTTCTTATTTTTGTTGATGATATCTTTACACGGCCCAATCCCAAAACGATGGTCGAACTCTTCAAACCTTTTCTGAAGAGTTTTCAAGTCTCCATTCATCACAGCATCATAGATGGGAATAGAGAATTCGTCATAAACACAGGGCTTAATTCCTCCCTCTGGAGTTACATATAAACTTCCTTGGTCTCGACATAACTCTTTGGCATCATCAACATCTCCAGTCATAACTGCTGCTCTACAAAGACATTGCATTGTAGTAATGTTGTTATTAGCCTTTTTCCAGGTTTTTTTCATACCTCCTTTTTCTAAAGAGTAACCTAATTCTTGTAAAATACTTTCCAGCTTAGTTATCTCTAAAGATGGATCGGAAAATCCTTCAAACTCCAACACTTCAATAAACTTAATCTCTACCCCTGTTGACTCGGAAAAATTAATTAGTCCGAGAGCATTCTCTACGCTAACAAATGGAGTATTCAATTTCGTATATATCCCCGCTTCGTAAGCTGCCATAACATTCTTGATAGTAGCTTCAAAGGGTAATTGCTTAATAGCTTCGTAGGCTTCTTTGTTTAAAGAATCTACATTAAATTTAATCTCATCTAAATAAGGAAATAGCTTATATAAACGGTCAGTGAGGGTACCATTCGTGGTAATAGATAAGTATATGCCTCTCTCTTTAACCGCCTTAGCCATTTCGACAACGTGAGGATTGAGTGTAGGTTCTCCACCACTTAGAATTACTTCCTCTGTCGGTATTAGATCGAGTAGCTTTCCTACAAACTCCTCATTCATTGTGCTATTAACTGGTACTGCCTGACCTTCGTTGTGGCAGTAAGGGCATTTTGCATTGCAGTAAAAGGTAGTTAAAAGTCTGATTCGTTGGGGTTTTATCGGTAATTTCATTGAATTTGTTCCTGATTTCGCTAAAAATATTATTTTTCTGCGTAAGCTTGAAGGTTAATATAGCATAGTCAAACTCTTAATGCAAGCACGCCGCTACATCCTTAGCCCAATTTTTAGGGAACAACGCGAAAAGCAAAAAAGGAAAAATAGATATTGATTCCATTGGTAACAAGTTAGAAGGGAGTAGATTTTGTCAATACTTCTTGGGATAGAAATATTATCAAATGATAATGATAATCAAATAGGGGAAGAGTGAGAGAGTCTGCCGCAGGCAGACTCTCTCACCCGATCACGATTATCATTATTAATAAGTTGTGTGTTCGATTGGCGTTGCATCGCGATCGATAATAATGGTGGGATCGATAATAATGGTGGGCGATCGATAATAGTGACGGGCGATCGAATTCTGTGGCGGGCGATAATAGTCGCAGGCGATCGACAACAGTTGCACATCCCCAGCACGGCAACGTCGGGCAGGGTAAGCTCATCTAATTTGGTATAATATCAATTCCGGTTGCACCGGAATGATATAGCTTTAATCCTCCATCAGCAGTCGGAGTCCGTAAAGTTTGCAACAGTTGTGCTTGTTCCACAACAGAGAGTAAAGGTTGAGTACCCGGATGTTGATGGCGTTTGTCTTTCAACCCATTTGCACCTAATTGGTTATAACGACGAACTAAGCGATATATAGAGTTACGGCAGTAACCCGTGACATCCGCGACATCTTCTGTGACTCGTCCAGTCGCCAAAAGCCAAATTATTTGGTAGCGCGTCCCTCGTTGCGCTCTTGACGCTCTTTCAGTATATCATTCCGGTGCAACCGGAATTGATATGAATCCTTGCTGGGCAAATAGTAAAATGGGAAATTGGCAAAAATGCGATCGACAATAGTTAAAATCAACTAGCCATTGCCAATTTCCCGTTCCCAAACCCTATGTCTCGCTCCAAAGCCCTACAATCTTACATTGTTGTCCGCCTACTCCTAGCACCGCTGATGTTGTGGACAATCACCACAGCCGTGTTTTTGCTACTGCGGGCCACCCCAGGCGACCCCATCGATGCCATTCTCGGCTCACGAGCACCCGCAGCCGCCAAAGCAGCAATGCGAACCCAACTAGGCCTCGACGCACCCCTATGGCAACAATATCTCAAATACATTCAAGACTTGTTTAGTTTAAATTTAGGAACCTCCATCACCACTCGCGGACAAACCGTGTGGCAAATTATCGGAGACAACTTTCCCGCCACCGTGGAATTAGCAGTTTGTAGCATGGCTATAGCTTTAATTGTTGGCATCAGTATCGGTTCCTTAGCAGCATCTCGCCCCAACACTATTTTCGATGCCGCAGGTCGTTTGTTTGGCATCATCACTTACTCCCTACCCGCTTTTTGGGCAGGCATGGTATTACAATTAATTTTCTCAGTGCAATTAGGTTGGTTTCCCTTGGGGACTCGTTTTCCAGTGACATTAACAGCGCCCGAAGGTTACACTGGACTTTACACAATAGATAGTCTTCTGAGTGCTAACTTTGGTCAATTTCTAATTTCTTTACATTATTTAGCACTTCCTAGTTTGACCTTGGGTATTCTTTTGAGTGGCATTTTCGAGCGCATTGTCAGAGTTAATTTGAAACAAACTTTACAAGCAGATTATGTCGAAGCAGCTAGAGCGAGAGGCATTCCAGAATTGCAGATTTTATGGAGTCATGCTCTCAAAAATGCTCTGATTCCCGTGATTACAGTTTTGGGATTAACCTTTGCCGCACTGTTGGGCGGCGCTATTTTAACAGAAGTGACTTTTTCGTGGCCTGGATTGGCAAATCGACTTTATGAAGCGATTAGTTTGCGGGACTATCCAACTGTACAAGGAATTGTGGTATTTTTTGCGGGAATTGTCGTGGTTGCTAGCATTGCCATTGATATTTTGAATGCCTACATTGATCCGCGAATTCGTTACTAAAACTGCCTAAAGAAGAGTAAGATTAAATGAACCGCGAAGGCGCGAAGAACGCGAAGGAAGAAGATTTAGTTCTTCTTTCGTGTTCTTCGTGTCTTCGCGGTTTAATCATTCTGGTGTAACCGGAATCGATATGACTCCCTTTTTAGGAAGAGGACAATTTCTAGTTTCTGGGCAATACTGAGAAAATACAGTTGAATAGTTGAGGTAAAAACGATGAGATTGTTACCGACAATAGTAGCTCTATCCGCTGTCTTGACTCCACTGATGGCAGAAGCCGCTTTTAGCCTTCCCATGCCCAGAACAGCCGACTTTCCTAGAGCCTCAAATCCTGAAGTAAACGTACCAGTTTGCTACATTGAAACCTCAAGCGGTACAACTTTTGATTTAGTTAGTTTGTGTGGTAGCAATACTGCGCCCGCAGCTACTAATAACCGTGATGCGGGTACTGCGAATCCCAATGCAGCCAATCCGCCGACTCCCAACCCCAATGGTATTAGCAGAGATGCAGTCGGTACTCCGATAACTACTCCTGCGAATACAAATCCCAATAATCCGAATAATCCGAATAATCTCAATCCCGGAACTCCTCCAAACACAAATCCCAATAATCCGAATAATCTCAATAATCCGAATAATCTCAATCCCGGAACTTCCCCCAATACCAATCCCAATAATGTCAATCCTGGAAGTTCACCCACTACCAATCCCGGAACTTCCCCAAATACCAATCCCAATAACAATTTGTCTCCTAACAATGGAACTGGCAACGGCACTGGCACTTTTTGATCTGACAGAAATAGGTTAAGCTAAGATATTGAAGTGGCCGATGCGATCGCACTTGAGGATATCTCATGTCAAACTTAGTTCAACGCCTAGAAATCACCGCCCATCCCCAACTCGAAAAATCCCTCGGCTACCGAGGCGATAATCGCTGGATAGCTTGGCGCTGGGAACCGGAAATCGACCAACTTATTTGCAGCGATGGCAAAATAGTCTCGACTGGCAACAATTTGGCTTGGTTGGTCTTCTTACAGCACGACTTAGTTCAGCCTGTCTTAGAAGATTATAACCTCGGTAAGGGCGATCGGCATTCGCTGCTTTTAGACAGACAAAGTAGAAACCTCTACATTGGCGAAGGGAATGAAATCCAAAATCTGCTAGAACAGCCAGAAAGTTTGGTATTATTGACTTGTCTCGATCGCAAATTTGGCGAAACATGGCAACAAAAGCTAGCTAAAACCACCAAATCCGACCATTTTCGCCACTTCATAAATCTAATTCCAGTCAGTATTGTAGCAACATTAATCGGTGCTTTAGCCGTAGGAACAGGAATGTGGGTAGTACCCGCCGCGCAGCAGAAACTCACCCAAAAAAATGCTCCAACTTCTCCCATGAGTTTTGAAGCTAACTGCTATCTTGGTAATTCCTACAAATTTTCATCCCATGTCGGTTCCTTAACTGGAAACAAAGAACTACACTTAATAGCCGCTTACGAAGCTACTTTGCCGCAAGACAATGGAAATCCATCCAAAAATACGATCGCAGTCAAAGTACAACGCCAAAACAAACCAATAATTCTCGCACTTTCCGCCTACGCATCCATCAACTGGAAAGTCACCATAGAACCAGGTGCTGTTATCGAAAAAATCATTATTAGCGGATACGAAAAGCAAACTATTTCTGGAGTTACTGGAATTCCCATCGAAGAATATAGCAGCTATAAAGGAACTGGAAAAAGCCTTAGCGATGGCAACTTTATGTACCAGTGGGAATCCACTGCCGATAGTAGCAATAGCTCATCAATAGTCACCAAATTAGAACAAATCAGTCAAACAAATTTAACTTCTTTTCAAGGATGTTATAGAGGTACGAGTTTTATGATTAAGTAAAAATTAAAAGTATTCGTGGCGACAGATTAAAACCATCGTCTTAAAACCGCAAAACCCACCATATTCATAATATAGCAATCCTAAATCATTTGTGAATTTCCTACTCCCTCCCCGAACTCGCGGGGAGGGTTGGGGTGGGGTAAAAATATTTACGACTCATTTAGGATTGCTATAGTAGCTGGTAGCTTGAATTAGTCTGCGGAGGTAGACTTTGTTTGTGTAGTTTGACCGCCGAATTATCTAATGATTAAGATTTTTTCTGAAACACCATCAAATGCTGCTGAGGTAACATCTCTTTAGTTTCCTGCCAAACTAAACCCACCGCAGCCATTTCTTTTTTCACCTGCTTTTGGGTCATTTTGTGCAAACCTTTAATGGGAAGCATCGGGTTTTCTCCTCGGTACTCAATAGATACTGTACGTCCTCCCGGTTTCAGCGCTTTCACAATTCCTTGCATCATTTCCCTAGGGTATTCAAATTCGTGATAAGCATCGACCATAACAACTAAGTCTACACTGTTTTCCGGCAAATTCGGGTTAGTCATAGTACCCAAAACTGGCTCAACATTGCTGATGTTTCTCTCAATCTTATTCAACTCTACAAATTTCAGCATTTCCGGCTGAACATCAACAGCCAAAACTTTTCCTTGTGGAACTAATGGTGCAATCCGAAAGCTAAAATATCCGGTTCCCGCCCCAATATCTGCGACAATATCAGTTGGTTTCAAATCGAGATTGTTCACCAATCTAGTTGATTTTTCTTCCATGCCGCGAGAAGGTCTCTCCAGCCAGCCAGCGCCTTGATATCCCATGACTTTGGCAATTTCTCGACCCATATAAAACTTGCCTATTCCGTCTGGATTATGGATAGTTCGATGCTGATAAATATTGTTGTTGCTGGCAATTTCACCTGCACTTGCTGCACAGATATTGAGCGGCAACAGGCAAATGATTGCTAAGACAATTGCTGCTATTGATTGAATAACTTGTATGGTATTTTTCACAATAATTCTATAGAGTTAGGTTGAAATTGGTAAGTCCTGTGAAAATTTAATTGACAGCGGACTCTAACAATCTAATTGTACCAGAGTTAGCATCAATTTCAACTTCTTGACCGATCGGCAAAGTAAACTTATCGCGAATATGACCGATCGCAGAACCGTACCAAGCAGGAATCCTCAACGGACGGATGCGATCGGACAACACTTGAGTTAACGTTAGAGATTCCTGGGGTTTTTCGGCATCGCACCTGGTACATTGTCCAAAAACAAAGCCGGATATCTTATCCAAAATACCAGCTAATTTTAGTTGAGTCAACATTCGATCGATGCGATAAACCTCTTCGCTAACTTCCTCAATAAACAAAATACTTTTTTCCCAATCCGGTAGATAAACCGAGCCAATCATAGTTGATATTACAGAGAGATTACCACCGATGAGTTTTCCCCTAGCTTTTCCTTCCCTAATAATTTCAATATCCATTTTTTGAGGGTTTTGCAAAGTCGCAGCACGTCCATCAAACAAAACTTGCTTGAGATAATCTACCGTAAAACTACTCCAATTCGACACACCCAACGGCCCATGAAATGTCACCAAATTAGTTTTAGTATGAATAGCTAATAAGAGTGCTGTCACATCGCTGAAACCAATAATAATTTTGGGATTATTGCGGATTATGTTATAATCCAAAAGTGGCAAAATCCGACCGCATCCCCAGCCGCCCATCCCTGTGAAAATAGCTTGCACTGAGGAGTCGGCAAAGGCGGCATTGACATCGGCAGCCCGATCGCCATCTTTACCCGCCAAATAGCCGTAGCGGTCATAAAAATGCTTTCCCAGCTTAACTTTCAAACCTAATTGATCCGCAGCTTTAAAAAACGGCTGAATTTCTTTCTCGTAGCTGAAGGCCGCTGGATTGATCAGAGCAATAGTATCGCCGATTTGTAGACGACGTGGCAATATCGTAGCCTGGGATTGTGGTAAAATTTGGGATTGTGCGATCGGCAATAATTGACTCCCAATAGCAGTGAGTCCAAAAGTTCTGATTAGATAACGGCGGGGTATAACCATAGCGATTAAATTATTGGTGTTATGGCAGAAGGAAGAAGGAAGAAGGAAGAAGGAAGAAGGAAGAAAATTAATGGTTTTAGCCATTAAAAAGGTCTTAACCGTCTTGGTTGCTCCGATATAATTGTATAATAATAATAGACATCTCCCATAATTCTTGTGGAACAGGCATCCTGCCTGTTCAAGATTGGCTGTTTGAGAGATGTCTAATGTATGGTAGCTTAATTTAATTTTGCGATTATCCCATGAAAACAGACAGTAAAACATCAGCTAAAAAATCTTGGGCAAAACCTTTTGCCTCTCCCGCTGCGGAGTTTCCCCTAACTCAGCTATCAGTGAAAAGTGGCAAAATCCCCCCAGGATTTCGCGGTACTCTCTACCGAAATGGCCCCGCACGTTTGCAACGGGATGGTGTTTCTGCGCGACATTGGTTTGATGGCGATGGTGCAATTTTAGCCGTACATTTTACCGATGTTGGTGCTGCTGCTGTCTATCGCTACGTGCAAACAGCGGCATATCAAGCTGAGGAAAAAGCTGATAAATTTCTCTATACTAATTACGGGATGACAGCACCTGGCCCTGTTTGGTTGCGGTGGACTAAACGGATTAAAAATGCTGCAAATACTTCTGTTTTAGCTTTTCCAGATCGCCTTTTAGCACTATGGGAAGGCGGCGTGCCTCACAGCCTCGATTTACAAACCTTAGAAACTATTGGTATAGATAACTTAGGAACCTTATCAGGAGAATTTAGCTATTCGGCTCACTGCAAACGTGACCCGATTAGTGGTAATATTTATAACTTTGGAGTTGTCCCTGGTGTCACTACCAAATTGAATGTTTATAAAAGTGATTCTACAGGCAAATTTACTCAAAAAGAAACTATTGCTTTGGATGGAATTCCTTTAATTCATGATTTTGTTTTAGCTGGAAAGTATTTGGTATTCTTTGTACCGCCAGTGCGACTCAAACTCTTACCTGTGTTAGCGGGAATTAGTAGTTATGGCGACTCTTTTGAATGGAAACCGGAATTAGGAACGCAGATATTAGTTGTTGATGCGGAAACTCTATCTCTAGTTAGTCGCAGCGAAACCGATCCTTGGTTTCAATGGCATTTTGCTAATGGTTTTGTCAAGGAAAATGGCGATGTGGCGGTAGATTTTGTACGCTTGGCTGATTTTCAAACTAATCAGCGATTGAAGGAAGTAGCGACAGGTGAAACGCAGACTCATGCGGAGGGAATTCTCTGTCGAGTGCATCTGAATCCGCAGACGGGGAAAGTTATAGCAACAGAAGAATTACTTGATCAACCTTGTGAGTTTCCGATTGTACCTGCTTCCGAAATTGGGCAAGCGTCGCGGTATGTTTATCTAGCAATGTATCGACCTGATGTGGATATTGTAGCTGAACGTTATGGCGCGATCGCCCGTTTGGACACGCAAAACCGCAATCTCACAATTGCCGACTGCGGCGAAAATCGCTATCCCGCAGAACCCATCTACGTTCCAGATATTTCCTCAGACAAAGGTTGGATAGTAACAGTTGTTTATGACGGCAATTCTGATAAAAGCGAAGTCTGGATATTTGACAGTGACGGGCTAGATCGTGCTCCTATTTGTCAGCTAGAATTGCCTGGTGTCATACCTTTGGGCTTTCATGGTACTTGGAAAAATACCGTATGAGCAAATTGTAAAGAAGTGTTGCGGAAGATTTATTAAAAATTGTTGCCGCTTTAGCTTCAAGTTGTTAAGGTGTGTGTAGAGAGCAAATCTTTATATATAGGAGGTGTAGAATTTATGCTCTACATTGCTCAAAAATCCTGTGTTTTTCCCCGGCGAATCGAATTCCCGGCTACACAGGAAAACACCGCCAATCATGGCGAATCTCCGATGAATTACCGGTGAACTTTCCGCAAATTCTCGGCGAATCTCCGGCGAATTCCCGGCAAATTCCCGGCGAATAGAATTCGCTGCTACACAAACAAAGTCCGCCTGCGCGGACTAAAGAAAGAGGGAAATTACGCCAACATTGGTATGATTTCTCACCTCATTCTTCCATCTCAGGTTTGTCTGCTTGAATGATGTTTACTGACCAGATTCGTGACCAATTTCTGGCAAATCAAAGTTTAGTTCAACTCACGCGCACGTTGGCGATTCAAAAGTTTTGAGTTAACTCCACAAAATTCATAACTCGCAACTTATAACTCCGTGTACGGTGAGGTTCAAATCCAGAGGGTTTAATCTATGCAGCTTCAAGGAAAAACAGCCCTAGTTACAGGCGCTTCTCGCGGAATTGGGCGATCGATCGCCCTAGAATTAGCAAAACAAGGCATCAAACGTTTGTTGATTGTGGCACGCAACCGCCAGCAATTAATTGAATTGGCAGAGGAAATCGATGTTTTTGGTGTAGAAGTAGTGCCATTAGCCTTAGATTTAACTCAGTCTGTGGCGGTGAATATTGCGATCGCCCAAGCTTGGCGAGATAACGGCCCAATTCACCTCCTAGTCAACTGTGCAGGTGTCGCACATCAAGCATCATTCTTGCGTTCCCCACTCCCATTAATTCAGGAAGAAATCGCCTTGAATTTATTGGGAACCTACACAATTACCCGGTTAATAGCGAGGCGAATGGCCGCCCAAAAAGACGGAACAATTGTCAATGTTTCCAGCTTGATGGGCAAAATAGCCGCTCCTACAATGGCGACTTATTCTGCTACTAAATTTGCCATTTTAGGCTTTACCCAAGCTTTACGCAGCGAGTTAGCCGTCTACAATGTTCGAGTCACAGCATTGCTACCATCTCTCACAGATACCGACATGGTGCGAGACTTGGAGCAATTTCGTTGGGTAGTGCCCACAACTCCCGAAAAAGTTGCCCTAGCGCTGGTGGCGGGATTGCACAAAGACGCGCCGGAAATCTTGGTAGGATATCAAAGTCATTTAGCAGTTTGGTGCCACAGAATTGCGCCTTGGTTGCTGGATTGTGTGTTGCGGATGGCGACTCCTGAACTTAGGGAGAAGTCGCAGCGCGATCGCAAATTGCGATCGGCTTTAGCTAGCGGGCGATAAACTTTACAGAATACCCAAAGCCCCGACTTCTTCAAGAAGTTGGGGCTTTAAAAGAAGATCTGAAAATTTATCCTACTGCAAATTCACTTAAATGCCGCATCATAGGAGGATCAAAACCCAGTATAATATCTTGTTTAGGAACTCCTAATTCTACGAGTTCATTGGCAATACCCACCTCAGTTCCATCCTGCTGAATCCAGATTTTATTGTCGATAATATCGACGTGCAAAACCGGGCCATAGATTCGCCGCTGATTGCGCCAGCCCACATATACTAATTGATAGTGATCGCGATCGGTATCAAAGATAGTTTGAGCCTGAATTCGCTCATCCCAAACCAGACTAGCGTGTTGGGAGAGCAGATTTTGGATGTGTTGCCGATAAAGGTCTACATTTGCCATTGTGCTATCACCTCCTGCTCTATATCATAAACAATTAAATGAATTTGATTTTGTTTAATTAAAGACTGAATAAACCCCATTGTGAAAAAACTATCATAGACATTACTGGGTACGGCTAGGTATAAAATGCGGTCAGCTTCTTGTTGTTGTAAAGCTGCTCGATAGCTGATGAATTGCCCTAAAGCCGTGTAAAATTGAGAGATTTTGGACGGGCCTAGAAAGCTCTTGATTTCAATGGCAATTTTTTGTCCGTCTTTTTGCGCCGCCACCACCTTTTCGGCACCCAAATCGATGTAAAGTTCTAGAGTTCCTGCTTGTAAGTTGTATGGATCGTGAGTAATCTGCCATCCATCTTTCTGGAGAGCAGTTTTAACGACTTCGTGAAAGGCATCTTTAGCAGACACGGCTTTACTGACCTATTGTGTTTAATATTTTGAATAGTTGTTATTATATCATTTCCACTCCCCTTTTCAAAACGCACTCTACAAGTTGATTTAACTCAAACGAAATAATGCCCAATGCCCAATGCCCTATTCCCGATTCCCTATATTCAGTGCCCCTTAACCGGATGTTGACCATAATAAGGGAAAGCATCCGACCAATCAGAATGAATTCCCATTTGCCACTCCAAATAAGCCAATTCCAACACACTAGAAACCGATGAACCTAACTCGCTTGGAACTTCAATCAACTGATAAGAATTTTCCCAACTCTCCAACTTTTCCTGCCAAGATTCAGGAGTCATCACCGTATCAGGAAACAACTCAGTCAAACCAGAGTTTTTGTTAACTGAATAAACAGCCCCAAATAATTGACCTCGCTGTGCAGGCATTTGCAGCGCGATATCATCATTCAAAACATCCTCCTTGTAGGGGCGGTGCCCCCGTGCCCGCCCTGATGGAGAGGGCGATGTCCAAGCAAAAGCAGCCAAAGTTGAAATAGCAAAAATGGGAATATCCAACTGTTGAGCCAAAGTCCGTGCCGCCACCATACCGATGCGAGTCCCCGTGAAACCTCCTGGCCCCTTTGCAACTGCAATAAATGCTAAATCAGCCCAAGTTTGTGGCTGAATAAAGTCAACTAAATACTGGTGTAAATGAGTTGCTAAATCGCGATCCAAATTCCAAGTTTCACAGCGAGAATCACCATCAAAATTGCTGATGGCTAAACCGAGTTCACGACTAGCTGTGTGCAGGGCTAATCCGTATTTTTTAACTGATGTTGCGTTTTTGGGATTGCTATTCATTGGGAATTGGGAATTGGGAATTGGGAATTGGGAATTGGGAATTGGGAATTGGGAATTGGGAATTGGGAATTGGGAATTGGGAATTGGGCATTGGGCATTGGGCAACCAATAACCAATAACCAATAACCAATAACCAATAACCAATAACTTAAGTCGGTACAAGTTCTCCCGGCCGTAATTTTGCCCATTTGTCGGTCTCTTGCTTGAAACTTTGACAACCAACTACATCCCATTCCATTTCAATTTCATCTTGGTGGGAACGGATGTTGACATTGATTGTCGGTTCTACGGGGTCGAAATCGGGTGTTTCGGTGAGGTGAATCTGTTCGTGCTGTCCTTCTACGGCGTGGTAGGTGAAGCAGCGGTCTACATAATGGCAGTTAATACAAATACACATTCTTGATATCCTCTGTGCATTTCAAAAAGATTGGTGAAATTTGAGCTTTCTGTTAATCTAGCGTAGCAAGAGCTTTATTGTTTGTAAGTTTATTTATTTTTGTTGCAATGTCGATTAATTTGCCACCTACATTATCTCCTGATTCTTGGCCGTTTGATTTGGAACTGCTGACACCGCCTGCTTATTTGGTGGGCGGTGCGGTGCGGGATGCGCTACTGGGGAGGCGAGCGCCTTATTTTGATTTGGATTTTGTTATGCTAACACGGGCGGTGAAGACTGCTCGGAAAATTGCCGATCGCACGAAAGCTGGATTTGTCTTGTTGGATGCGGAACGGCAAATTGCGCGGGTGGTGTTTGCGGGCGGTACGGTGGATTTGGCGCAGGCGGAAGGGGGGAGTCTGGAGGGGGATTTGTGGCGCAGAGATTTTCGGATTAATGCGATCGCCTGCAATCCTTTTACGGGAGAAATCATCGATCCGGTGGGCGGTCAAGCTGATTTGCGGCTGGGTTTGGTGCGGATGATTTCCCGCGCCAATTTGGAAGATGATCCGCTGAGGTTATTAAGAGCTTATCGTCAAGCGGCGCAATTGGGTTTTGCGATCGAACCGGAAACTCTATCTGCGATTCGCGAATTAGCACCGTTGTTGAGTCAGATAGCGGTGGAACGGGTGCGGACTGAATTGGGTTATTTGTTGAGCAATCCTGACGGTGTACCTTGGATTTGTCGCGGTTGGGAAGATGGTTTGTTTTCGATTTGGTTTGAAAGCGCGATCGACCGTTTTGATACTTTAGCAAAAATTGATGCCTCTGCCACTAAATTAGCGGCAATTTACCCGGAATTAGGAAAGGAATTCGGGCGTCAGATTCGAGATACGATTAAAACGCCGCTGTTGGCTGTCGGAAAGTTGGCTATGTTGGCAGATTCTGACCCAACAATTGCTGAAACCCAGTTGCTACGGTTAAAGTATAGCAATGCTGAGATCAAAAGTGCGATCGGGCTGTTGAAATATTTGCCCAAATTGCAAGCACAACCAATTTCTGAAATGTCCTTGCGAGAACAGTATTTCTTGTTTCGAGATTTGGGAATAGTCTTTCCAGTCTTAGCAGTTTTGGCTGTAGCCGTGGAAGTTCCCGTCGATGAAATTTCACTGTTAATTAATCGTTATCTTGATGCTGATGACATAGTTGCACATCCGACACAATTAGTTAGTGGCAATGATTTAATGGAACATTTAAATTTGCCGAGAAGTCCGCGTATTGGTCAATTATTGATGGAAATTCAATTAGCGCGGGTGGAGGGGATAATTTCTACTCGTGAAGATGCACTATCATTGGCAACAAAAAACTCAAATGATGGGGGATAGGGAGAGAGGGGGATGGGGAGAAAGAAAGAGAGAGAGAGAGTCAGAGGGATGACTCAAAAGCTTAACAATTTATCATCCTATCACCCCATTTCCCCATTTCCCATCTCCATTGATGTGCTGAAATTTACGTACAGATTCAGATTACAAAACCCGCAGAATAGTAGCAATACTATCGATTGATTCCATCGCCCGAATTTCATCAATTGCCTTTTGGAAATTACCTTCCTTGACATCATGAGTCACCACCACAATTTCTGCTAAATTGCCGTGAATCCCCGTCTGTACAATTGATTCTAAACTAACTTTATGGTTGCCGAAAGCAGTACCGAGTTTACCAATCACCCCCGGAGTATCCCGCGTCAAGAACCGAGCATAAAATCGCGTTACAAGTTCCTGCATCGGGGCGATTTTGGAATAGTGTTGATGATTGCAACTCAACAAAGGATGGGGAATAGGTACTGTTTCGGTTTTCAGGATAGCCGCAATATTCATGATGTCGGATACTACCGCACTAGCTGTCGGCCCCGCACCTGCGCCGCGCCCATATAACATCAATTGCCCGATCGGCTCTCCTTCCACTAAAATAGCATTATAAACACCATTCACACTAGCCAGCGGATGAGTTTTGGGGACAAAGCTAGGATGTACTCGAATGGAAAGCATTTCTTCATCTGGTGTTGACTCAATATCTTGAGCAATAGCTAGCAATTTAATCACAAATCCCAGCTTATCCGCATAGTCAATATCGGCTGCACTAACTTGTCTGATACCTTCGCAGTGAATATCTTCTAATTTGATGCGTCCACCGAAAGCTAGAGAAGCTAAAATAGCTATTTTATCAGCAGCATCTAATCCATCTACATCCGCCGAAGGATCTGCTTCAGCATAACCTAATTGCTGTGCATCGGCGAGGACTGCGGCAAAGTCTGCACCTTCTGTTTGCATCCGTGTCAGGATGTAATTAGTTGTGCCATTGATGATGCCAATCACAGTTTGAATGCGATTTGCACCCAATGATTGCTTGAGAGTTTGGATAACTGGAATGCCGCCGCCCACAGCAGCTTCAAACATTACATAAACCCCTTTGGCGTTGGCTGCATCGAAAATTTCTTGACCATAGCGAGAAATAACAGCTTTATTGGCGGTGACAACGTGCTTTCCGTTGGCAATAGCTTGTAGAATTAGCGATCGCGCCGGTTCCAATCCCCCAATTAATTCTACAACAATATCAACTTCTGGGTCAGTTGCGATCGCTTCCAGGTCAGTTGTCAGCACATTTTCTGGCAATTGTAAAGACCGAGTTCGAGAAATATCGCGCACTCCCACCCGACAAATTTCCAATTCCTGCAACAGCGGATGGCGACCATCTGGGGAGAGCAAAATCTCTGCCGTTCCCGCGCCAACAGTACCTAAACCTAGCAAACCAATTTTGAAAGCCACGACTTTGACCCGTAGAAACTCACTTAACCTACTATCATTATATGCTACTTGCGTATTGACAGAATACTCAAATCCCCGACTTATTGAAGAAGCCGAGGATCTAATCTGGTATAAAAATTCAAACTTCTGTATCGATATCTACCCCCATTTCTCGCAGACGCTGCGTCAATCTTTCAACTTGCTGTTCTAGTTCCTCATTTTGCTGTTCTAGCTGCTGTCGCTGTGCTTGTTCTTCTCGAATTAAATCTTCTACCAGCGGTGGAGAGAGCACTTGATTCACCGATAGAATAAATTCAGCGAACTGTACAGAATGAACTTGCTGTCCCGGCAAAAATTCTTGCTGAGAGTAACTACCTTCATTTTCAGGACGGCTACACACTCTGATTTTTGGTTGATTTGGGTCTACAATCCAATATTCAGGGATATCAATCAAGTCATATTCTGCCCGTTTACGGATGTAGTCATCCCGCCAATTTTGACTGGTAACTTCAATCACTAAAAGTGGTTTTTCTTCAAAATCCAGGATTGCGGAACCAGGTTTTGCACAGACTTGTTCCCAAAGACTCTGAGTGCAAATCATTACATCAGGAACGCGCGAAGAATTTTCCTCGGTTCGGACTGCGGTAGTCACAACTGCAACTAGCGGTAGATTGTGTGCTGCAAAGAAGCATCGGAACTGGTAAACCAAAAATTGAATAATTTTGATATGTATAGCTGTGGGTGTTGGTATTTCAATTATCTGTCCCCGATATAATTCATAACAAACACCTGATTCTCCGTCATAGTTCAGATACTCTTGAAATGTCAGTTTTTGGGTGGAAATTAAGACCATGTTCAGTCATCTCCCTTTTTCTGTGAGCTTACTGTATATTATATACTAATTTAGTTTTACACCTGTCTAAAACAATTATAGGGTGAGCAATGCCCACCCTACAACTCAGACTAAATTGCCCTACATATTAATAGGTTTCAACGTGCCAGCGATGCTCTTTCTTCAACTGTTTTTGATAGGCAGTCCAGTCAACATCATACTTGCTAGATGCCGCCGACATTCCTTCATCAATGCCGCCTTCCATGCCCTTCAAACCACAGATGTAAGTGTGTGTTTTGGGTTGTTGAACCAATTCCCACAATTTGTCAGCGTTTTCTTGAATCCGGTTTTGAATGTACATCTTGCCGCCGTCAACATTCTTTTGTTCGCGGCTGATGGCATAGGTCAATCGGAAGTTATCGGGGAATTCAGCTTGTAATTGCTCCAACTCTTCTTTGTACAGAATGTTGGGAGTGTAAGCAACTCCAAAGAATAGCCAAGCTAAACCTTTGAATTTGTACTCTGGATTGTTTTCCTTGAACATCCGCCACAAATAAGCGCGGAAAGGAGCAATTCCAGTACCCGTAGCCATCATAATAATGGTGGCATCTTCGTCATCTGGCAAGAGCATTTCCTTGCCTACCGGACCAGTGATTTTGACATCAGCCCCTGGTTCCAAAGCGGTGATAAAACTCGAACAAACGCCGAAAACTTGTTCACCTGTTTCTGGGCTTTTGTACTCTAGTCTGCGGACGCATACAGAGACAGTTTTGTCATCGACATCATCTCCGTGACGGGTGGAGGCGATCGAATAAAGCCGAATTTTGTGAGGTTTACCGTTCTTGTCAGTGCCATCTGGAATGATGCCAATACTTTGACCTTCCAGATAGTGCAAATTACCTCCAGAAATGTCAATTTTAACGTGACGGACTGTGCCGTCGCCGCCTTCTTTGACCATTTCTTCTGTAGAAATGCACTTACCAATATAAGGATTGGCGGGCTTGTAGAGGTTAACTGGAACCTGAACTTTTTCCTTGGCTTGAGTCATGGGCTTAGTTTTTTCTCCAGATTTCTGACTCTGTTGCCCTGGTTCTGGTGCTACAGTGCTATGAGTTTCGGGAGCGCTGTTTGAGGGGCGAATGCTGACTATTTTGCCACCCATGCGAGTAATTCTCCGCATTTCTTGATTCATGCGATCGTAGGGGACGGCGATAAACACGTTGCCACTACGACGAATTGGGTTACTTGTTTGGTCAGTTTCACCGCTCTGACGCATACCCTCGACTTCATAGACAAAGATGCGACTGCCTGATAATGAGCTGGCCACAACACCAGATATGCTTGGGCTGTACATTTGTTGCTTTTCCTTCACGATACAGAGTTTTGACATACTCACCGCCCTAAAAGTGTGGTGATTCTTGACGCTTCATCGACTGGTGCAACCCCCGGTTGTCTTACCCTGTCTCTGCGCCCGTTTAGAGTCGTGGCAATGCCCTATCCCGACTATATGTATCGTTTTGTTTGACAAACATTAACAATACTTTTTATTTTGCTTCCAGGTTGGATTTTAACCATTGCCCTTCAGTCTTTCCCTATTTCTGGATCAGTCCCGGTTTCAACTCAAAATGAGTGTATATCGCTGCAATCTTAGGTGGGGATTTTAACCTATCCAATTTTAACACAAAGCCGTCCACCGAAGAAAGGGCTTGTATCCCAGTTTTTTGGTCAATTTTTCAGCCTCGCCACCGAGGGTAGGCATATCAAGTTTTGGTCGATCGCGTCCCCAATTCCCAATTCCCAATTAGCCAAACACCCCACTAACCTCGTCCGGTTGCGTTCAGGTGTTGACTTATAGCTATTGTTGTCTGCGTACTGCGTGCGACTATTTTACCCGATCGCGGGATCAGCCCCCATAAGTCGTTTTGATTTGGATCGCGATCGAGTATTTATACCTTCTCAAGCTCAGCATGGGTCAATTGTCTAAATAATTGTCAAATCTCAAATCGATCGCCATAGATGTTGTAGTGGGGGATCGCATTCTGGTAAGATTAACCAGTAAAGTTAGCTAGACAGGCGGGAATCCCCAGCCCATAATCTTTGATTTGGGGTGGGATGAGAGCCACGCGAGGTGAGGAGCGATCCTCCCAGCGATGTTGGGCGCAGCCAACCAGCATTCTTTGGGTGGCGAGGAGACGAGCACTCATAAAAATAATACGGGATGCGGGAAACGAGCGAGTCTTTAGACCTGAGAGGGAAGCGACTCGTGAGGTTTTAACCGCCGTGGTATTTATGCTAGAATTAGATTGCGAGTAAGAACAAAACATCTACGTGCTGAAGCATCCTAGTATCGGAGAAATCCCGGCTCCTATGAAACAACGGTTAGGTTTTAGTCCTAGTGCAGTATGACAGGAAAGAGCAAATAAAGGCAGGTTGTGGAGCGTACCACGTCTTGGCAAGAGTGATGGATTCTGAAAGCATTGGAAACAATCATTAGCTAGTAACTATCGCTTTGACGATTGGTGACTAAGTAGACGGTGTTTGACGGCCGTAGCGAGAGTCTTACTCTGTCCGCAGAATCGAGGGTGTCTTTAGACCTGAGAGTGTCAAATCTTGGATCGCAGAATAATAATCTAGGTCTAGATAAAACAGCTTTTATGTGACAAGTGGGGCGGGACCTGTTCCTCACTATAAAACGCCGTAGAGGGAAACGATTGGAGTACCTTGAAGGAAGCTCTTGATATCCTTGACCGGACTCAGATGCCTACAACATATCGCTTGCGGTTGGTGTAGGAGCGTCACTAAACAGTGATTTTTTTAGAGGAAAACTATGACAACTAAGCCGGATCGCGTGGTTTTAATTGGCGTTGCCGGAGACTCCGGGTGCGGAAAATCTACGTTTTTGCGCCGATTGACAGATTTGTTCGGGGAAGATTTCGTTACCGTCATCTGCCTGGACGACTATCATTGTCTCGATCGCAAACAGCGCAAAGAAACTGGAATCACCGCCCTTGACCCCAGAGCGAACAATTTCGACCTGATGTACGAGCAAATGAAAGCGCTCAAAGAAGGCCGAGGAATCGACAAGCCGATTTACAACCACGAAACCGGCCTACTCGATCCTCCTGAGTGGGTAGAGCCGAATCATGTGATTGTGATTGAGGGACTGCACCCGCTGTATGATCAGCGAGTTCGAGAGCTCATCGACTTCAGCGTCTATCTCGACATCAGCGACGAAGTAAAAATTGCTTGGAAAATTCAGCGCGACATGGCGGAACGGGGCCACCGTTACGAAGACGTGCTGTTTGCGATCAATGCTCGCAAACCAGATTTTACAGCTTACATCGATCCACAAAAGCAATATGCTGATGTGGTCATTCAAGTATTGACGACAAACTTGATCAAAGATGACAAAGAGCGGAAGGTACTGCGGGTGCAGATGATCCAGCGCGAAGGCGTCGCCAATTTTGAGCCTGCGTATTTGTTTGACGAAGGTTCAACAATTAACTGGATTCCTTGCGGCCGTAAGCTGACTTGTTCTTATCCAGGAATTAAGATGTACTACGGGCCAGATGCTTTCTACGGCCACGAAGTGTCGATTTTGGAAGTAGATGGTCAGTTCGAGAATCTCGAAGAAGTTATTTACATCGAAAGCCATTTGAGCAAAACTTCTGCGAAGTATGAAGGCGAGTTGACTCACCTATTGCTTCAGCACCGCGAGTATCCTGGTTCCAATAATGGAACTGGTTTGTTCCAAGTGTTAGTGGGATTGAAGATGCGGGCGACTTACGAGAAGTTGACTGCGAAGGAATCGAAAGTGGCTGTGAGTGTTTAGAACGCAGACATGAAAGATTTAGGAGGCGCAATTGCGCCTCTTTTTTTGTAAGAAAATATGAAGAATGTTTATTTTTATTGGCGCGCAGGCTGACTTTCTTTGTAAAGTGCGATCGCCCTGTGGCTGCCTTGATTTCAATCTCACTGTGCCAAAACTTCTTTCACCCTTTCCCGAAACAAACGCACCGCCGCCCTTTGTCCGATGGTTTTACTTTGTTCTATAAAATTGGGAATTTCGGCGATCGGCAAAAACGGAAAAGCTAAACTATTCTCTTTTTTTTCATAACTTCCCTCAACCAATTGATATACTTGAAGACTTTGATTTCGATATCTCCAAATTTCAGGAACCCCCAGAGACGCATAAATTGAGAACTTATTCAAAGAAGAATTCGTGTAGTCTGATTCTATTACCAAATCCGGTGGCGGATCGGTGGGTAAATTGATACTTTTACCTCTAACTACCGATTCATTTTGAATGTAAAAACAACTATCCGGTTCAATAGCACGGGCTAAATCTTCCCGTTCCAAAGTCAACGCACCGAGCTGTCTCATCTCAATTTCCAGTTCATCTACTACAACACCAACAAAGTGTTCTATCATTCCGACTGGTTCTTCGTGTTCTGTAAGTAGCATTCTGATTTCTAAAACTCCTTCAGCATAAGCAATTCTCCACGCTCTACCGTCGCCGACATCAGACATAATTGCTTTAAATGTTTGCCATTTAATGCCTGTCAAAGTAATTAGTTTTTCCTCGATACTTTGTTGAGGAGGAGTCAATGTGGTTGTTACCATTTGAGCTAGGATTTAGTTGAGCTTTGATTGATTTTAACACAATCCTTTGATATTCGCCTTCATCCCCGTCTATCTGCCTTTATGGCAACCGCCAATGCTGTTAAGGTGCTGTGTTTCTTGCTCCCTTCGACTCCGCTCAGGGAACAAGAAAATCGCCCATTTCAATTCCTAATCAGAAATCACCTGACTCAAAAGATGAGCCTGAGAACCCTCAAGACGAGGCCCATAAACCTGCACCACCATAGAAGCCAAATAATTGCCCCAACGAGCCGCTTGTATAGAACTCAAACCATTAGTAATTCCAAACAAAACACCACCCGCAAAAGCATCCCCAGCACCCACAGTATCGATCGCCTTTACCGGAAATCCAGCCACATCAACAATCTGTTTATTCTCCACAACAATGCAGCCTTTATCCCCATCTGTGATAAAAGCCAAATCCGAAATTTCGCTCATCTTCCGAGCACACTCAGACAAAGATTCCTCCTTAAAAAAGCTGCGGACTTCATCAGCATTGCAAAAAATGACATCACAATATTCCGAAACTACCCGATGAAAATCATCAGCAAATTGATTTACCAAAAAGCCATCAGAAAAAGTAAAAGCTACCTTCACTCCCAGGCGTTTAGACTGTTCCATCGTCTCAATACTAGCCTTTCTCGGATCTGGAGCACTCCAAAGATAGCCCTCAACATAACTATACTTGCAGTGACTCAGGCGATCGACATCAATATCAGTCGCCGCCAGACTAGCAGAAACCCCCAAATTAGTACACATCGTGCGTTCTGCATCCGGCGTAGTCAGAACCACACAAGTACCCGTGGGCCCTTGAAACTCAGTTGCAGGATGGACATTAAAATCAATCCCCGCCTCCAACAAATCTTGCCGATAAAATTCGCCGTTAGTATCCTTAGCAACCTTCCCCGAATAGTAGCATTTACCACCGCTCTGAGCCACGCCAATCATCGTATTCGCCGCCGAACCCCCCGATCGCATTTGCAGCGAAGTATGCTCCAAATTGTGCAAAATCCCCCCCTGGGTTTCGGAATCCATCAGCGTCATCCCGCCACGATTCAGTCCGTGTTGGAGGACAAAATCATCTTCCACTAATGCTAAGATGTCCACAAGGGCATTGCCCACGCCGAACACATCCACCGAACCAGAACCTTGATTGTTTTCAGTCATCACTAATTTTTGGTTTACACTAATTATCAACTATATTAGAAAAAGGACTTTGTAAGCTGATGACCAAATTCACTAGAGACTCAAAGGCATTTAACCCCGGATTGATCTGGTTTGTGATCTTCACCGTTTGCTTTCTCTTGCTAGGCTCAACTGTGCCCATAAGTCTGATCTTCGGCATCTTGGGAGGCGTAGCAGCCGGTTTAGTGGTCGCTTGGTGGCATAATGAATTGCTACTCAATCCCAATAAACGTCCCCAGAACAAACCCTCTGATGCTATCCTGAATAAAGAAGTAGTAGAAACAAGCGGTACATATTATGCTTCAGGGCCTAAGCGTCAAGCTTCTACATTGTTTGACTGGTTGTCGGCACCTGAGAATAAGCCTTGAGTTTTTGAGTTGCAAAATTTTGAGTTAATATCAAACTAAATGTTTGTATTTCTGTCGAAGCTGCTGCCATTATTTATCTATCCCTTGGGGCTGAGTTGCCTGTTAATGGTGGCAGCTTTAATCATGGTTTGGAAGCGTCCCAAATGGTCACATTTGCCAATGGCTGTGGCTCTAATTATTTTACTCCTGGGAAGTAGCGGTTGGGTGTCAAAGTCGTTAGTTCGATCGCTCGAATGGCAAAA
Source organism: Oscillatoriales cyanobacterium (assembly GCA_004294385.1). GTDB lineage: Bacteria > Cyanobacteriota > Cyanobacteriia > Cyanobacteriales > Microcoleaceae > Microcoleus. The sequence continues at coordinate 55,901 of REAP01000028.1, forward strand.
TCTACCAACAGCAGAAATCCCCCAAGCTGATGCTATCATTGTCTTGGGAGGCGGAGTCAAAGCAGCTTTACCCCCACGGCCTTGGTTAGAATTGGGCGAAGCGGGCGATCGCATTATTTACGCATCCCGACTATATCGTCAAGGCAAAGCACCTCTACTCATTCTCAGCGGCGGTAGAGTAGAGTGGAAAGGTGGCGGAACTCCCGAATCAGCAGACATGGCAGAAATCGCCCAAATTTCTGGCGTACCTGCATCAGCAATTCTGCAAGATCCCGATTCAAATAACACCTATCAAAATGCAGTCAATGTGCGTCAAATCCTAGATGCTAAAAATATCAAAGGGCCTGTTTTGTTAGTAACATCAGCGATGCACATGACTCGATCGCTTTTAATTTTTAATCGTCAGGGAATAAAAGCAATTGCCGCGCCCACAGATTTTCACATCACGCAACAAGATATCACAGCTTCTCAAAGGAATTGGCAAGCAGTGGTACTCAATTGTTTACCGGATTCATATCAATTATACCAGTCAACCACAGCTTTGAAAGAATATATCGGCTTAATTGTATATCGCCTGCTGGGATGGCTGTAGGGTAATTTTGGATTTTGGATACTTCGACACTTCGACTACGCTCAGTGCAACGCTTCGCTCAGCACAGGTTTTGGATTTTGGATTAATACGATATTAATATTACCAAAACTCAGGAAATGGCAGTGCCCAAAGCGTGTCAACTTAAGCTGTGAGTCCGCCAGTCCTTGCATCCCCCACCAGTCCAACCGGGAATCAATTCCCTCTCTAATAGCGAAAGTCCTCTTAAAGAGGACTGAAGAACTCATTAGTCCTCTTTGAGAGGACTTTCGCTTTGAGGCAGGGGTTTAAACCCCTGCCGGACTGCGGGTCTGACCTTAAGTTGACACTCCTTGGGCTCTTGGAGTGTCCCTACTTGCTAACAGTCAATAAGTATCCTTCATGTACATTAAAGTTAGGAATAACATAACTCAAACTGTCACCATTAACAGACAAACTTTCTTCCTTCACACCGATCAGTTTTCGCACAGCACCTTCTTGATAATTAGGAATCTTCTCTAATTTCAGACCAATCTTTTGACCCCTTGCGATACCTAAATCCTTCAAATTCTTAAGATTTAAAGTGATGGTTGTTGCTGAGGAAAAATTGCGATCGAAATAACCCAAAAGCACCTGTGCTTTACCTTCAGGATTTGACTTGCTGGCTAAAGCGACAACGCGATCATTATCAGATCGACTTAGTACCCGTGAATTAACTCCATCAGCATAAGCTTTATAAGCCCACCAAGCTGCTCTCGGTTCAAAAGTATTGGGAGTCACGATTCCACTCAGCGTATTATTAAAGCAATTGCTAACTTTTTTACCTACTTTTGTATCCCAACAAGCTCTGCAAGCACCGTCAGCTTTTGCGTATTCCAAGTTATACAAATAACCTAAAATTTCCCCTGGTTCATACTGTGCTAAATCTCCGACAATCTCGTTGACATAAATTTTTTGCAATTTCAATTCTCTATAAGCAGCACTTTGTTGAAAATTGCGTTTAGCATCAATGACATGATCGTCAATAAATGAAATCATGTTGTCATTAAGTTCATGCCAAGCTAAGAAATTTACTTCCAATTTGTTCGCCTTGCAATAATCCAAAAAAGCAGTGAGATATTCTTTATTGTAGGTACTGATACTTGGCCCACCAATCATTGCTGATGGCCCCAATTCTTGCCGCAAGATTTTGTAAGCCCTTTTGTAGGTTTCAAAAAATTGTTCTCTGCTACCATTCCAAAAGGGATTTATTAAATCTGGCTCATTCCATACATCCCAAATAATTTTTTTGCCTTTATTTTGTTGAGCTAATTGCCGCACGAATGCTTCCCATGCAGGATAGTTTTGATAGGGCCAACCTTTGGGGTTGCTACCGTAGCCCCACAAGTCGCTGACTAACAGTTGAAACTGGGCTCCGCTGGCAATTACGCGATCGTAAATATCCAGTCTCCCAGCCCGCCAAAGTTTGGGCTGTAAGGGTTTGATCAAGTTATCCGGGGGGTTTGTGGGGTCGATTCCATGTAGGATGCCACTCATGGATATTGTGCCGGTGGCTGGGAGTCCAAAATCTACTGTGACATTCGATCGCATTTGCGCGATCGATCTTTGCTCCCCCAAGTAGATAATTAACAGGAGAGTGACAATAGCTAAGCAAATTGGCAGCAGTTTATGAATAGATTGGAACTTAAATGTAAATTGCATATCTTTAATTTTATTGATGTTTTGTGGAACGGGCATCTTGCCCGTTTACTGGTTCCCATGCAGAGTATAGGAACCAGTTTAAAAAATCGTTTTAACCAACAGGCAAAGCAACTTCAAAACCCTGAATTGATTCAATCAATTGTTGCCACGCCTCTAATTTTGTGAGCGCATAAGTATCCAGTTGAATACCTTTCTCTGCATAGAAATTAGCAAAACTTTTTAGCCAATTCAAGATGGTTTCTGTTGTCAAAAGAGGAGTGCAGGCCAAAGATGACTGCAAATTTTTCACCATCCCGGAAATATCTCCCCGGTCGTAAGCATACCAGGCTTTCCACACCAAATAATTGTAATGTAGGCACTTGTCTACTCGTTCCATTTGTTTTTGCACTTTTGGATTGATATAGAATTCATCGCTATGATTGTCAACTAACAAAACTTGTTCGATTACTTCTGAGTATTCCTGAAGCATTCGTTCTTCTGCGAACAATTCTTGAGCTCGCGCTTTGCAAGCTTGTCCTGCAATTCGTCGCAATTCGGGATTTTCTGCCCATATTTTTATGGTTTCAACCAACTCTGTTACAGTACCTTTTGGGTCTATTTGAGGATTTGGCAACAATCTTCCAGTGTCTCCCAACTCTTCAGGAATACCACTAACTGCTGTGGCAATTACGGGCAATCCTTTTGCCATTGCTTCCATAATTGCTAGGGGCATTCCTTCGGCTTCGGAAGGTAAAATAAAGATATCGCTGGCATCAAGCCAATCGGCAATATCCCACCGCTGTCCTAAGAATTTAACCTGTTCATTTACTCCCAATTTGCTCACATTTGCTCTCAATTCAGGCTCCATATTGTCGTGAGTTGCAGAACCGGGACCTGCCCAAACGAAGTAGAGTTGTGACCAAATTGGCAAATGTTTCAGTTGTGCGATCGCCTCCAATTGATACTGATATCCTTTAATTGGAGTTAGTCTCGCCGCCGTGAAACAAACGATAGCATCTTCGGGAATTCCTTGTTCTTGACGCAAGCGTTGGCGAGTTGAAAGATTCGGCGGTTCAAAATAACTGTTGGGTCTGCCGTAGTAAATTACTTTTCCCTGTTCTAGAGGCTGTTTAAACACACTTTTAAACAAAGCTAAATTTTCATCGGAAACTGCCACTGCTGCTCGCGAGAAGCCGTACTGATAGGACACTGCATCCAAATAGGGGATTTCATCGCCACGCTGGAATATGTCATAAGTGCGATCGACATAACCGAGAGTAATTATGTACGGTATTTTTTGCTTAATAGCAACTTCTTTGGCTGCAAAATTTGCCATCGGCCAACCGTCGCTAAATACAATTAAATCCGGTTGAGACTGAGCATAAATCTTTTCAGCATCAGCTAAATTGTAAGCAATTCGCGAAAACTCTTTCATCGTGTCGAACTCTAGCCAAATATGTTCGATACCTAGCTCTTGTTGTTCGGCAATTAAAGGGTTAGAAGTTTGAGTTTGAACGCTGGTAACTCGGTAGCCATCGGCTGCTAATTTGCACATCAGCGAGTGGTTGAATTGAGCTAAACCTCCGACTCCGTGGTCTTCTGCGTACAGGAGTACGTGCGCTTTTTGCGGTTGGTAAATCGAAATAGATGCAGGTTGAAATTGATAAGGATTGTTGACAGCTAGAACTACGATGTCTTGCCATTCCTGTAAATTGGTTAAGGCATAAGCATCAAAGTTGTGACCGTACTGTTCTGAAACTCCCTTAAAGGTTTCCAACCAATTAAAAACAGTTTCAGTACCTGTCAAACGAGTATAATGCAGAGATTTTTCCAGACTTTCGACCATTTCTGGCAAATATCCGTCGCGGTACATTCGCCACGCTATCCACACTAAACATTTGTAACGTTCCGCCTGTTTTAAGTCACGAATATGCTTGGGCAAGTCCGGCCGCGCAAAGAATTGTTCCATCACAATTTCCATATTTTTCATCATTTTTGTGCCGCCAGACATGAGATTTGTGCTGTGCTGACGATAGCAGGTTAATATCTCTTTTAACCAAACTGACTTGCAGCCTTTTACAGCTAAACGCAAGGCAAAATCTAAATCTTCGGTTGGCGGAAAGCGAGGGTCAAAACCCCCCAAGCGTTCCCACCACTCGCGCCGCAGCATCATGGCGCTTGGGCGCACAAATTTGTACAAAACTAAGGTTTCTAAATCTAATTTCGGCACGGATTCCCAAGGCTTTACTCCATAGATGCCTTCGTCGTTTTTATCGACCATTAACCAGCCATTCTGTACCATATCTAAAGATGGATCGGCGTCAAAACAAGCAATTTGTTTTTCCAGCTTTTCTGGAAGAAAAAAGTCGTCTCCATCTAGAAATGCTAAAAATTCTCCTTTGGCTAGTTCGCAAGCACGATTGCGAGCTATTGCTGATCCTTGATTTTCTTGATAAACGTACTGAATTAAATCGCTGTAAGGCTCTAAAATTTGGCGAGTATTGTCCGTAGAGCCGTCGTCTACAACAATAATTTCCCAGTCTTGATAGGTTTGTTTGATCGCACTTTCTACGGCTCTAAGAATGTAGCTTTCGCAGTTATATGCCGGGATAATTACGCTGACTCGGACTATTTTTGGGGGAAGTATGCTAGACATTAACTGTTTCCATTGTGGTAAGTTGTTTAAAGATTGAGAAGGGGGGGCAAGTCCGTAAGCTTTAGAAATTGCAGCCCGACGATTTATCCAATCTATTACGGTTTTTTTAGCAGAGTAAGGAGTATAAGCGAAAGATTTTTGGTAATACTCAACCGCTTCTACCGGATAGCCGCTGTAGTAAAGTTGCCACGCCATCCATGTCAATCCTTCGTAGAAAGCTGGATTTTCTAACTCGCGGATGTGCTGTGGCAAATCGGGTTTGTTGAAGAAATTCTGTTTTAATTTAATAAACAGATTTGCTTGTTTTAGAGCTTTTTTAATAGACACATTTTTGTCATGCTGGCGATAACAGACTGTCACCTGGGGTAGCCAAGCAGCTTCGCAGCCTAAGACAGTTAAACGGATTACTAAATCCGAATCATCTACGGAATCAAACTCTGAATTAAATCCCCCTGCAAGTTCTAACCACTTTCGCGAAAACATCATCGCGCTGGGAAGTACGGGCATCTGTACTATCCATGTTTCTAAGTCTAATTTGGGGAAATATTGCCAAGGTTTAATATCGGAAATTATCTCTCCTTGCTCGTTAACTAAACGCCAGCCACTATTGACGATTCCTAATGAAGGTGATGAGCGAAATAGCGCTACTTGTGCTGCTAACTTATTTGGAAAAAAGAAGTCATCTTGATCTAAAAAAGCAATTAAGTCACCTTTGGCTTCTTTAATTCCTCGGTTGCGGGCCGCTGCTACTCCTTGATTTTCCTGATAAAAATAATGAATTCTGTCAAGATAAGGCTCCAATACTTGATGGGTGAGATCCGTTGAACCGTCGTCTACAACGATAATCTCCAAATCGGTAAAAGTTTGGGACAGCACGCTCTCCACCGCTTGCACGATGTAGCGATCGCCATTATATGCAGGTATGATTACACTCACTTGCGGTGTCGGACTGGCTATTGACATTATTTAGCTCGCTGTTAACCTATGATTATCTAGTTTATATTAATGTCGCATACATTGACCATCATTTGTAGGCAGGTATGTGTACTTATATGAATTTGAACTTTGGCAAGTTGTAGCATATAATCTTACAAGTAATTATTACTCGATAGGAACACAAACAGTGAATTCAGAAATAGTAGCACTTGATTTTCGGCAACAGGCAGAACTCTATTTAGCTGTGGGTAAGTTGGATGAGGCGATCGCACTTTGTCAACAAGTTTTGGCATCCGATCCCAATTCCGCCGAGACTTGCAAGACCCTAGGGAAGGCGCTGCAAGCTCAGGGTAAACTAGAAGACGCAAGATATTGGTATAAAGTTGCGATCGCCCTGAAACCCGATTTTGCCGAAGTTTTTGCCAACCTCGGCACTCTCTGTGCTACCTTACAACAGTGGCAAGATGCGATCGGCTGTTACCAAAAAGCAATCTCCCTACAACCAGACTTTGCAGGATTTTACCGCAATTTGAGTCGGGTATTTACCCAAGTTGGTAAAGCCGAGGAAGCTACTAATTGTTGGTATCAAGCACTCATGCTCGAACCTGTAGAAATAGCCGAAGAATATCTCGACTTAGGCAATACCTTATTGGCACAAAACAAGGCTGAGTTAGCATTAATATGTTACCATCGTACCATTTATTTAAACCCCAGTTTTTGTGAAGCTTATTATAAATTAGCAGAAGCTGCTAGCAACCTGCAACAGTGGGAAGAAGCTATTGAAAACTACCGCAAAGCTATTCAACTTCAGCCAGATATTTCGGAATTTCATTACAAATTAGGAAATGCTTTACAAGCCAGCGGACTATTGCATGAAGCTGTCACTGCCTACCGCGAAAGTATTTATTTAAATCCCAATTCTTGTTTGTCTTACTATCACTTAGGTAGTGCAATGCTCAAGTTAGCAAAATGGCAAGAAGCTGTCATTGCCTATCGCACAGCTATTGAAATTAGCCCTAATTTTTCTGGGTATTACTACAGCATCGGTGAAGCTTATGACAAATTAGAACAATGGTCAGAATCCGCCACGGCTTACCAATTTGCTACTGAATTAGACCATAATTCTTTCGCAGCTTTTCACAAGTTGGGAGATGCTCTTTTTAAACTAGAAAAATGGTTAGAAGCTGAGGCTGCATACCAGGATGCGATCGCACTTAATTCAGATTCATTTTGGTCTCATTATAACCTAGCTTTGACCTTAGTTAAACTTCAGAAGTTTCCAGCAGCAAAATTAACTTATCAGCGGGCGATCGCACTCAATCCAGAATTCTCTTGGACTTACCACAATTTAGGAGAATTGCTTCTGAAAACCCAACAGTGGAAAGCAGCAGTTACCGCTTACCAGCACGCTATTGAACTTAATCCAAATATTTCTTGGTCTTATTACAATTTAGGCGATGCTTTGACTGAACTTCACGAATGGAACAATGCTGTTTCCGCCTACCTTGACGCGCTTCAAATTGACCCCTCTCTACCCAATCTTTACACAAAGTTAGGCGAGGCTTTAACAAAAAGAACTCCGGTAAGCTTAGACTTAGCAACTAGCTACTACCATCACAAAATGCAGCCACTACATTCTCCTGAATTTTACAGTAAAGTAGCACAAAATTTCGCAGAGGGCGATCGGCTTGACGAAGCCGTAGTATTATACTTAATGGCATTAGAAATCAAACCAAAAGATTCGGAAATATCCCGAAAATTAGAGGATATTTTAGACAAACAGCGTCAAACAGGGGAATCTAGTCTATTATTGGAGTTAGAAGCTCATGATATTCGCGATCGCTATATTGCCAGAGTCGTCAAAGGCAAGACTTTTGCAGAAGTAGGCGGATTGTGGGGAACTGTCAATGAAAAAGTATCTGTAGCTAGCAAATACGGTGCCGCTTATCTCACCATGATTGATGTAACACCGATTTCCGATCACTTTTGGCAAAAATTTCGCGATCGCATGACAAGTTTAAATATTGCTAATTATCATTGTATCAGTCAAGATATCACCCAAATTAAGCTTGCAGAAATAAGCGAACCTTATGATGTAGTTCACTGTGCAGGAGTTGTGTACCATCACCCCCATCCTTTGCAGATTTTACTTGGGTTGTATCAGATAACAGGCGAGCATTTAATTCTCACTTCAGCTATTACCCAAGAAGTCATAGAAAATGAGTGGGGACGCTACGAAATTCCAGCTTCTGGAGTAATATTTATTCCAGCTTTAGACGAAGCAGAACGAGCTATTTTGACAGCTTACTGGCAGCCCTATCTTTATGGCTCACCAATTATAGGACTCACAGAAAAAGCAGTTTTTGATATCAATGACTTTGGCCCGTGGTGGTGGTTACCGACAGCTTATGCTTTAGAAGCTATGTGTAAAGTAGCTGGATTTAAAGTTTTAGATAAAGGATTCACTTGGAGAAATAATGCTTTGACTTTACTCTTAGGCATTTAATTTAAAATCAAACATCCAGAAATCTCTTTTGTTAAAATAGGAAAATATCCCATGAATAGTAACGCACCCAAAAACTCACTAGGAAACATTTTAGTAGTGGATGATACTCCAGAAAACCTGCGTCTTTTGTCTACTATGTTGAGTCACCGGGGTTACACACCTCGTTGCGTTATTAACGGACAAATGGCTCTGAGAGCCTGCAATTCTAATCCGCCGGATTTGATTTTGCTTGATATTATGATGCCTGAAATGAATGGTTACGAAGTCTGTGAACACCTCAAAAATGACGCTATAACTCGCGACATTCCGGTAATTTTTATCAGCGCTAAAGATGAAGTTTTTGACAAAGTAAATGCCTTTGCGGTAGGAGGCGTAGACTATATCAGCAAGCCCTTTCAATTTGAAGAAGTTTTGGTACGCATCGAAAGTCATCTCACCCTGCGGAAGTTACAAAATCAGCTAAAAGAACAAAACGTACTTCTTCAAGACGAAATTAACAACCGCTTAGCAGTTGAACAAATTCTTCACGAAAAAAATCAAATTTTGCAACAAGAAATTAGCAGTCGTCGTGCTGTTGAAAAAGCCATTCAAGAACAAAATCTGTTGCTCCAAAAAGAGATTTGCAATCGCCAGCGTGTCGAATCTGCACTTTTGAAATCGAATCAAGAACTGGCTCGTTCTAATGCAGAACTAGAACAATTTGCTTATGTGGCATCCCACGATTTACAAGCGCCTTTGGCTACTATTGCTAGTTATGCTCAACTTTTAGAAAAACGTTACAAAGACCAACTAGACAGCCAAGCTAATAAGTTTATTGGCAATATCGTTCAAGGCTGCACGAGAATGCAAACTTTAATTGACGATTTACTCGAATATTCGCGAGTTGGCAGGAGTCAGAAGCCTTTTAAACCTAGTAATTGTAATCAAGTAGTAGAGCAAGCTCTTGCTAATTTGCAAGCGGTGATTCGTGATACTCAAGCAGTTGTTTCTTATGGTGAGTTACCAGTAGTAACTGGTGATATTTCTCAACTTGTGCAGCTATTTCAAAATTTAGTTTGCAATGCAATTAAATATCGCCACGATGCACCGCCTGTTGTTTCCATCAGTGCTTGCAAGCAGCAGAATAATTGGCTATTTTCTGTTTCGGATAATGGAATTGGGATTGCACCGCAGCATCAAGAACGTATCTTTCAAATTTTCCAGCGATTGCACACTCAAAAAGAATATTCTGGTACAGGTATTGGTTTGGCAATTTGTCAAAAGATTGTCGAACGTCATGGCGGACGGATTTGGGTAGAGTCAGAACCGGGTCAAGGTTCAACTTTTCATTTTACTATCAATGAAAATAGTTTACCTGGGTAATTTTTACTTTTTAAATTAAATAAAAACTTAGTTTTTATTTAATCAGTAAAATCAAAAGTAATAGAAAAGCCTGCGCGTTGACATCATAGCTAGTTTGTGATAAAATCATGTAGCTTCAATATTTTTTTGGTGTTCCCTGGTACTGCAATTCTAATACTAATGTATTTGTAGCTGCAATTTTGCAAATACCTCCAAAAATAAGTGTGCAGTCCCAGTTAGCTTTACAAATAATTTTTTGATTGATAACTAACTATTATGAAAGCACTTTTTAATTTAGCTTTGTCTCCTACCTGCTTTAAAGTTTTGTTGGTCGAAGACAATGCTTGTGAAGCTGAATTGATTGAAGATTTGCTGTCAGGAATTAGCGACAGACAGCAGATATTGTTGACAAAAGTAGAGCGCCTTAGTGAAGCATTACTGTGTTTAAATAAAGAAAATTTTGACATCATTTTATTAGATCTTTCACTACCAGATAGTCAGGGAATTGAGACAGTAGCTAGGATACAAGAGTACGGTGTGAATGTGCCGATTGTGGTGCTGACAGCTCAAAATGATGAGGAACTGGCACTGAGGTTGATCTCGGTGGGTGTACAGGATTATTTGGTAAAAAGAAAAATAGATGGCGAACTTTTAATGCGATCGCTCCGTTATGCGATCGAGCGTCAAAATAGCCAAGATGCTTTGCGAAAAAGCGAAGAAAAATATCGCTCAGTAGTTGAAAATTCTCTAATCGGAGTTGCGATCATTGCCCCAATTGTTGAACCAGTAATTGCTGAAAATTGTAACTGGATAGAAACCAACGATACTTTGTGCAATTTTTTGGGCTATGAGCGCGACGAACTTATGAAAAAGAACTGGTTGGAGTTGACTCATCCAGAGGAGTATCAGAGCAACATTGAACAATTATCTCAAATTTTAGCAGGTACTGGCGACGGCTACATCTCAGACAAAAGGTGGCTGCGAAAAGATGGCGAAATAGTTTACACGCGAGTTTCTCTACGATGTATTCGTCGTCGGGATGGGTCGATTGATCGGATGATTAAAGTAGTGTTGGACGTGAGCGATCGCTACCGCTATGAATCGCAGCTAAAAGCATCAGAGGAATTTTTAAACCACACGATCAATGTCATTCCTGACCCAATTTTTGTGAAAGATGATCAACACCGCTGGATGATCTTAAATGATGCTTCTTGTCAGTTGCTAGGAAAACAGCGAGAAGAACTTATTGGCAAATCAGATTATGACTTTTTTACTAAAGCAGAAGCCGACTTTTTTTGGGCAAGGGATGAAGAAGTATTTAAGAGTGGCATCCCTAATGAAATAGAAGAAGATTTTACAGATAGTCAAGGCGAAAAACACTTTATTTCTACAAAAAAAACAGTATTTAAGAACCCTGACGGCAGTCAAATATTAGTAGGTACTATCCGAGATGTCACTGAATATAGATGCCAACAAATAGCCCTAGAACAAAGCGAAGCTCGATTTCAAAAACTTATAGCCAACTTGCCGGGAGCAATTTATCAATTCCGACTCTCAGCCAGCGGAGAAATATCTTTTCCTTATGTGTCTTCAGGTAGCCGCGAAATTTACGAATTAGAGCCTGAAGTAATAGAGGAAAATGCAGAAATGATTTTTTCCAAAATTCATTCAGATGACATCTCAGAGGTAGAAGAATCCATCGCAATTTCGGCCGCAACCATGCAGCCCTGGCAGCAGCAGTGGCGGTACGTTTTGCCATCAGGAAAAGTGAAGTGGTTGCAAGGAGCTTCGAGGCCAGAAATGCTGAATAATCAGGCAAAAGCTGGAAATCAATCTGATATTATCTGGGACGGTTTAGTGATGGATATTACTGAATTGAAGCAGGCACAAATAGAGCGCGATCGCTTTTTTACTATCTCCTTAGATTTGCTTTGTATTGTGGGTTTTGATGGTTATTTCAGACGTTTAAATCCGGCTTGGTCAACAGCTTTAGGTTACAGCAGTGCCGAACTTTTCGCCCAACCCCTGACCGATTTTATTCATCCAGATGATCGAGAAGCTACCACAGCGGAGAACCAGAAACTTATCAATGGTACCCCCAGCATCTACTTTGAAAATCGCTGTCTCTGCAAAGATGGTTCTTACAAATGGTTGCTATGGACAGCCTCCCCATTTAGCGAAGAAAGTTTAATTTATGCGGTTGCCCGCGACATCACTTCCCGCAAACAAGCAGAGTCCGCACTCCAGAGACAAGCAGTAGCAATGGATGCTGCTTATGACGGTATCGCTATCCTCAATTATCAGGAAGAATATATTTATTTAAATCACGCTTATCTCAAAATGTACGATATTGCCAGTCCGTCAAAATTGTTGGGCAAAAGCTGGAAAATTCTTTATAGCGAAGCTGAATTTAAACAGTTTGAGAAACTAATAATATCAGCTCTCCAGACAACAGGGCACTGTAATATAGAAGCAATAGGTCAGCGCTATGATGGTACTCAGTTTCCTCAAGAAATGTCGATGACAAGGCTTGCAGGTGGCGAAACAATTTCCATAGTCCGCGATATTACTAATAGAAAACGAGCAGAATCAGCGCTGCTAGCGAGTCAGCAACGTTACCAAATTTTAGCAGAAGCATCGCCAGTTTGTATATTCCATACTGATGTATTTGGAAATTGCTTGTACATCAATGGGCGGTGGAACGAAATGACAGGAATTAGTTCAGAGTTGGCAGTAAGAAATGGCTGGTTGAACGCCATACATTCAGATGATATGGAGCGGGTGAAAACTGAATGGGAGCGGGCAATATTTAACAAGGTTTCTTTTAAGTCTGAATATCGTTTTCAGCGTCCAGATGGTACTGTAAGTTGGGTGATTGGTCAGGCCGTGGCAGAAGTCGGAGATGGCGATCAAATCAAAGGCTACATTGGTACTATTACTGATATTAGCGATCGCAAACAAGCCGAGATGGCTTTAGTACAGCAATTGAGACGAGAACGGTTGGTAGTCGCAATGCTCGATCGCATTCGTTCTTCCCTAAATTTAGAAGAAATTCTGACAACTGCTGTTGAACAAGTGCGACAATTATTGCAAACAGACCGCACAGTTATTTATCGCTTTAATCCAGACTGGAGTGGTGTTGTAGTTACGGAGTCTGTTGCTAAAAATCGGCTCTCAATGCGGAATTTAAACATTAATGATCCCGGCTTTACACAGAGGTTTTTAGATATTTACCAACAAGGTTTTGTTCGATCTATAGAAGATATTTACAATGCTGATTTGAGCGAATGTCACATTAACCTTCTTGAACAATTTGAAGTAAAAGCTAATTTAGTAGTTCCGATTTTAAAGTCGGAAAAAAACATTTCTAATCCTAGAAAAACTACGGAGAATCGACTCTGGGGACTGTTGATTGCCCATGATTGCAAAGGGCCACGTTCTTGGGAATCTTCAGAAATAGAATCCCTCAGACAATTATGTATGCAATTAGCGATCGCAATTCAGCAATCCACACTATTTCAACAAGCGCAAACGGAAATAGCCGATCGCAAACAAGCAGAAGCAGCCCTCCAGAAAGCCGCATTAGTCGCAGAAACCGCCAACCGAGCAAAAAGCGAATTTCTCGCCAACATGAGCCACGAACTCCGCACACCTTTAAACGGCGTTTTAGGTTATGCTCAAATCCTCAAAACAGATAAAACGTTAAACCCCGATCACCAAGAAAGCCTCAGCAACATTCAACAGTGCGGTCAACACCTACTGATGCTGATCGAGGATGTTTTAGACCTTTCCAAAATCGAAGCTATGAAAATGGAACTCTACCCCACAGAGTTAAATATTTTAGACTTTATTAAAAACATTGCTGACCTATTTCAAATGCGGGCATCCCAAAAAGAAATTATATTTAGATATGAACAAGTATCTCCCCTGCCTAAATGCGTCTATGTTGATGAAAAAAGATTGCGCCAAATTCTGATAAATTTGCTCAGTAATGCTGTTAAATTTACTAATAGTGGTGGAGTAACTTTCAAGGTTGGCTATGTCGGCACAGAAGCCTGGAAGCTGGGACAAAAAGAAAGTTGTGAATTCTCGATTTTGAGTTCTGAATTGAAACAAAATTACCTGCGATTCTCCCAAAATGAGATCCCAGATAAACACACTATAAAAATTCGTTTTCAAGTTGAAGATACTGGCACTGGAATAGATGAGAGTAAGTTAGAAGAAATATTTTTGCCATTTCATCAAGTGGGGAGTAACAGATTTGTTGAAGGTACTGGCCTCGGACTTTCAATTAGCCGAAAATTAGCCAAATTGATGGGTAGCGAAATTTATGTCAAAAGTACCTTAGATCGGGGTAGTATTTTCTGGTTGGACTTAGAGTTGCCTGCACCAAAACTGTATTCGGAAATGCCTCTTTTGCAGGAAAGACGCTGGCTAGTCGGTTTTGTCGGCGACAAACGCAAAGTGTTAATTGTGGATGATAATCAAGTGAATCGCTCTATGTTACGCAGGCTGCTTTCGGGCTTGGGATTTGAAATTGCCGAAGCAGAAAACGGTGAAGAATGTCTCGACAAAGCAGTTGAGTTTAAACCGAATGTGATTTTACTAGATTTGCTGATGCCTGTGATGGATGGTTTGGAAACTGCGAGGCGAGTGCGGCAGTTGCCTGAATTAAAAGATGTGGTGTTAATTGCGCTTTCAGCTAATGTTTTTGAGAATACGCAACAGGAGAGTTTTTTGGCTGGGTGTGATTATTTTATGTCGAAGCCGATCGAGGCAAATCACTTTTTAGAACAGTTGCGTTTACATTTGGGACTAGAATGGATTTATGAGGATTGTTTGGAAGGCAAAAAGCGAACAACAGTAAGTTTATTACCGAAATCTGAGTTGCCAAATTACTCTGATCTATTACCTCTGGTGGCTGAGTCAGTCGTGAGACTGTTCAAACTCGCAGCGATGGGTGACATCGAAGGAATTTTTGATGAGGCGGTTCAGCTTGAAAGTTTAGAGCCGAAGTTAATGTTGCTGATTAGTCGCGTGCGCCAATTGGCTAAGAAGTTTGGACTGAAACAAATTCGGACTTTTTTAAAGGAATATATTGATGGGAAGTAGTTATTCAGAAACCGGGTTTATTGGAGAAACCCGGTTGCTTAGTATTTAATTGCGATCGCGCGATCGCTTCAAAACCTCAACCGCATCTTGATGACTCTCGGAAGATGCCCAAATTAACGCAGTCCAAGTATTATGATCTTTAGCCCTAATATCAGCTCCCTGATCAAGTAAAAACTGCACAACTTCAGTACGCCCACTACCAGCGGCACTCATCAAAGCCGTCAAACCAAAATTAGTTTTAGCATTCACATCCGCTCCGGTCTCCAACAAAAGCTGTACAATCTGCCTATGTCCGGCAGCAGCGGCGCTCATTAACGGTGTCCAACCGTCATTATCCTGACTGTTGACATCGGCACCATCCGCTAGCAATTTTTGGACGATCGCAGTATCGCCAGCCTCAGCCGCAGCCGTCAAAGCTGTCGCACCTTCGTCATCTTTGGCATCGATATCTGCATATTGTTCCGCACCTTCTACAGTAGAAACATCACCAGTGTTGGCGGCATTAATTAAATCTGTCATATTTTCCTTTCCATCCTCTAAAATCTTAAATCCCATGACAGTAGACATTTTAGTCCTCTCCAACGGCCCCGGAGAATTAGCAACCTGGGTACGTCCCGTTGTGAAAGCGTTGCGAGAACATTTAGGATGCGATCGCACATCAGTCCGAATTTCCGTTATTCTGTCGCCCTGTCCCCACGCCACCGGGAAAGAAGCAAAAATCGCAGATTCCTACCCAGAAGTTGACAGAGTGCAAGCACCAGAGCATTTTCTGCCATTCCTATTATCTGGCAAAACTGCTGAAAATTGGGATTGGCACGAAAAAGGAGTTGTTTTATTTTTAGGTGGCGACCAATTCTTTACACTTGTTATTGGTAAAAGGCTCAAATATCGCACTGTAATTTATGCGGAATGGGACGCGCGGTGGTATCGCTGGATTGATAAATTTGCGGCCATGAAACCGGAAGTTGTTGATAAAATTCCCGAAAAATATGCTAATAAATTTACAGTTGTGGGAGACTTGATAGCCGAAGTTGCTCGTTCCCAGGCTCTGCCTGGAAACGCAGATCCAGAGGCTCTGCCTCGTCCAACTCCTCCAAAAGAACTAATTGGATTGTTACCCGGTTCCAAGGCTGCGAAACTGGCATTAGGCGTGCCTTTGTGTTTGTCGATCGCGCAATCCATCCATCGCATCCGTCCTGAAACTCGTTTTGTGATTCCGGTTGCTCCGACTATAGATATACAAACCTTAGCACGTTTTGCCGACCCAGAAAAAAATCCTTGTCTGCATTTATTTGCGAATTCGGCAGCAGAACTTCATGTTACAGAATCACCGTTTTTGCAGACAACAAATGGCTTGCAAATAGAACTTTGGACTGAGACACCGGCCTATGATTTGCTATCAGAATGTAGTCTGTGTTTGACTACTGTGGGAGCGAATACTGCGGAGTTGGGTTCCTTGGCTGTACCGATGATTGTGTTGCTACCGACGCAGCAATTGGATGCGATGAGATCTTGGGATGGTTTGCCGGGATTGCTGGCAAATTTACCGTTTGTTGGTTCGGTTTTTGCGATCGTAATTAATTGGCTAATCTGGCGAGTGGGGAAGCGAAAACTTTATGCTTGGCCGAATATTTGGGCGCAAGCAGAGATTGTACCGGAGTTGGTTGGGAAATTGGAACCGGAAGTTGTGGCTGAATTGGCGATCGACTATTTGAGCCATCCTGAAAAATTAGCACAAATGTGCGATCGTTTGCGTGCAGTTCGGGGAGAATCCGGGGCGGCGAATAAAATCGCTGAATTGGTTTATGAAGAACTTGATTTGCAACAATAAATAAAACCTCGTAGGGGCGGGTTCCACCAACCATATATAACGAGGATCAACAATCTATAAAAACCCGCCCCCACCCAACAGTAAATCTCAATCTGCATTATTCCACTATTTTATAAATAAATAGGAAATAATTTGATTTGTATCGTAGGGGCGGGTTCCACCAACCATATATAACGACGATCAACAATCTATAAAAACCCGCCCCCACCCATAAAATAACCCATATCAACCTGAAATTTGCATTAAATTTCCAAATGTACATTTCGATTGTTTGTTGGGTTGGGCGGGTTTTCGAGATTGTCGGTTTTTGGCAATTATTGTTGGTGAACCCGCCCCTACAGTTGGGTTGGGCGGGTTTTCGAGATTGTCGGTTTGTTGGTGAACCCGCCCCTACATTTGGGTTGGGCGGGTTTTCGAGATTGTCGGTTTTTGGCAATTATTGCTGGTGAACCCGCCCCTACAGCAGCTTAACCTCGATTTCAATTTAGCTTCACTGACCGACCGAACCTTTCCCGAAAAATTTAGGAGGTGCCGCCATAGTGTAAACTTCGGTTTCCTCGGCGATTACTTTTCGTAAGTGGCCGGCAACCTGCATCAATCCCAACAGCGTAATTCCGTCGAACATTCGGAACCCACCGATGGTTTTTTCTGCCAGTAATTTGTCGGTAACTTCTGGTTCGGGACGGGTGTTGATTTCCTGAGTTGAAGCTACAGCAAAACCCCAAGGAGCTCCGTAGGTAGAAATAAAGCTGGTGCAAGATTGAACGTTGGGGAAAACTGATTTCAGCGTATTTACAATGCGGGCGTGCATTTTCATTTCTGCTGGAGAAACAGGGCCTGCTTGTACTACAAAATATCCCGTAGGCGACAGGACGCGGCGAACTTTCTCGAAGTATTCTTTTGTAAACAACTGGAAAGAAGGGCCTTCTTCAATGGGATCTGACAAGTCAGAAATGACAACATCCCAATCGTTGTCACTGTTATCTAAATAGTCCAAAGCATCGCCGATTACGACTTCGCAACGAGGGTCATCAAAGGCATTTTGGTGCATTTCTGGAAGGTGTTCGCGACAAGCATCTACTACTTCGCCGTCAATATCGACCATCACTACTTTTTCAACACTTTTCCAGCGCAGCACTTCTCTAATTGTAGCTCCTTCACCGCCGCCGAGAACGAGGACTTTTTTGGGTGAACCGTGCATAGTCATGGCTGGGTGAACTAACGGTTCGTGGTACAGAAACTCGTCGCCTGTACAAGATTGCCATTTGCCATCCAAAACTAAGCCTTTGCCGTAGGTACCGGTTTCAACCACATACATTTCTTGAAATGCTGTTTTCTTGTAAGCAAGCACCCGTGTGATGCCGTGAACGTAGATATCCCAAGGGGTAATGTACTCGCTCATCCAAAAATCTGCACGAACTTCGCTACCTGACATCCAATACTCTCCCAATGTAAATTGCTTAAGTAGTAATTCATAGCACAGAATGGTGTTGGTGTGTAAGTGCGATCGGCACAAACAGCTTATGTTGACGGTTGACGGTTGACAGTTGACAGTTGACAGTTGACGGTTGACGGTTAATACCAATTTAATGTGAAGTTGCATATATCTCGATCCCCCTAAATCCCCCTTAAGAAGGGGGACTTTGAGAAGAATCTTGTCCCACCCCCTACTCCCCTTATTAAGGGGGCGCCAGGGAGATCGGATTCTATGCAGCCTCATAAAAAATTGGTATAACTCTAATTTACTATTCCGATGCTAACGGATTTGATATCACTTACTTGAAAACTGCTATATTCGCTAAATCTCATAGTTAATATTAATATAAATTATGCAGAAATAAGCTCAGTGAAAATGCCCAACTTATTTAAAAAGTCAGGGATAAAATAGCAGAGTATTTTATGTTTAATTTTGAAAAATTGAGCGATAATAAAAACTCTCTTTGATCGAAAGCTATTTGGTCTCAGGCCCCCGGATTCATCCGTGGGAGCAATCTAAAATCTAAAATCTAAAATAGCATGACTGCGGCTCTTTCTAGTTTGGTGTGTAACGCTATGTCTACTGTCACTTTTGCTTTATCAACGCCCTCCGCTGCTGAGGCTGGGGCATCTTACGGCAGCAATCAACCGCCGAGTCGCCCCACCGTGCGGGCACAGTGGATCGAAGTTTTGGTAGACTCTCCTTTCAGGGGTGCGGGGGACTCCGCAGGGGAGCAAAATAAGCTATTTACCTATCGCTTGCCACCGGAACTGGCGGTGCAACCAGGAGATATTCTGAGTGTACCATTTGGTAGTCAGCAAGTGGGGGCGATCGCAATTCGGTTCATTTCTCAACTGCCGCCAGACTTAGAACCCGCTAAGGTTAAAGATGTTGAAGATATTGTCAGCAGTGGATTTTTTGCTCCTACTTATTGGGAATTGCTCGATCGCACTTCTACCTATTATTGCACTCCTTTAATTCAAGTGATTAGAGCATCGTTACCACCGGGTTTGTTAAGCCATTCCGTGCGTCGCATTCGGTTAGTTAAGGATGCTATTTCTCCAAATGCCGAAGTATTTCTAAATCCCGCAGCTAGTCAAATTTTACAATTATTGCAAGCTCAAAAAAATGGCGATTATACTTGGCAATACCTTCAGCGACAAGTTAAGGGTGCTGGTGCTTATAGGGGATTGCGAGATTTATTAACACGAGGTTGGGTAGAAAGTTATTTAGAACCTCCCCATCCTCCCAAACCGCAACTGAAACCGGCGGTGACATTAATTGGCAGTGCTTTTGTTACAGATTTAACCAAACGTCAGCAAGAAGTATTGGAAGTTTTACGACGCGCAGGTGGTGAAATGTGGCTCAACGATCTACTGAAAATTTGCAGTACGAGTTCCTACCTTGTTAAGGCTTTGGAACAGAAAGGTAGTGTGGTAATTGACCAAAGGGAAGTGCTCAGGGGCGATCGCGGAATTGCCCAAATTCCCGATTCACCCAAAACTTTAACTCATTTTCAGGCCCAAGCTTTAGCATTCATTAACAGTTTTTCGGGATTTCGTCAAGTGCTGCTACACGGCGTTACAGGTTCTGGGAAAACCGAAGTGTACTTACAGGCGATCGCACCCATCTTAGCTAGTGGCAAATCCGCGATCGTACTCGTCCCCGAAATCGGCCTGACACCGCAACTTACCGACAGATTCCGCGCCCGTTTTGGCGAGCAAATTTGCGTCTATCACAGCGCCCTATCCGATGGCGAACGTTACGATACATGGCGACAGATGCTGACTGGAACCCCGCAAATTGTCATCGGCACGCGATCGGCCATTTTTGCACCTTTACCTCACCTTGGCTTAATTATCCTCGACGAAGAACATGATACCAGCTTCAAACAAGAACAACCAGCCCCTTGTTACCACGCCCGCACCGTAGCCAAATGGCGCGCCGAATTAGAAAATTGTCCGTTAATTTTAGGTTCCGCTACCCCAGCCTTAGAGACTTTTGTCGGGACGCAAATCAATAGTTATTCCTTGCCAACTATCCATTATTTATCATTGCCTGAACGCATTTATTCACGCCCGATGCCACCGATTGAAATCGTTGATATGCGCCAAGAATTGCGGCAAGGAAATCGCTCAATTTTTAGTGTTTCTCTGCAAAATGCTCTGGAACAATTGCAAGAAAGACAACAGCAAGGTATTCTGTTTATTCACAGAAGAGGACATAGTACATTTGTCTCTTGTCGGAGTTGTGGCTATGTGATGGAATGCCCTAATTGTGATGTTTCGCTTTCTTATCACCACATCGGCGAAGGCACAGCCGAAATGTTGCGCTGTCACTACTGCAACCACACAGAAAGACACCCTCAAAACTGTCCAGAATGCAGTTCTCCCTATTTCAAAAACTTTGGTAGTGGCACTCAACGAGTAGAACAGGAATTAACCAGATTGTTTCCAGAATTACGGGCAATTCGGTTTGACAGCGATACGACTCGAAATAAAGGGGATCACCGGAGATTGTTAACCCAATTTGCCAATGGGGAAGCTGATATTTTGTTGGGTACACAAATGCTGACTAAAGGGTTAGATTTAGCTGGAGTGACATTGGTGGGAGTTGTGTCTGCTGATGGGTTGCTAAACTTATCAGATTATCGGGCTAGTGAACGAGCTTTTCAAACTTTAACTCAAGTGGCGGGGCGTGCTGGTAGAGGGGATGATCCGGGAAAGGTAATCATGCAAACTTATACTCCCGAACATCGAGTAATTCAAGCAGTGAGGCGGCACGAATATACAAGTTTTGTAGAAACAGAATTAGCCGAAAGAACTGCGCTGAATTATCCTCCTTCTGGGCGGCTGGTTTTGTTGCGATTAAGCAGTTTGGATGCGGCGGAAGTTGCGGTAACGGCGGTACAATTAGCCTCTGCTTGTCATGAGTATATTCAGCGATTGTCTATACCGGGTTGTGAGTTGTTGGGGCCGGCACCTGCGGCGATTATGCGGGTGGCAAATCGGTATCGGTGGCAGATTTTGCTGAAGTTGCCTTTGGATGAGTCGGTGGATTTGTCGGATTTGATCGGATTGCGCGATTCCCTTCGGGATAGCTTCGCTTCACGCACACCACGTTCTGTTAGTTTAACTATTGATGTCGATCCGTTAAATTTTGGTTGAGGGTTATTAGTTGGATGGGGCGGGTTTTTGTCGATGGTTGATGAATATTAAATATTGTTCGTAAAACCCGCCCTGACAAACCATCCTCCGAGCTGGTTGATTTATAATATAATCTGTGTAGATACGGTTTCGAGCCAAGTCCCAACAAACAAAAGTTAAAAAAATATGCGTTTTATCAGTCCCAAAACAGATTTTGCATTCAAAAGGATATTCGGTTCTTCTGAACATCCAGAAATTTTGATTAGTTTCCTGAATGCAATGCTGTATAACGGAGAACCCACAATTCAAGATATAGAAATTATCGATCCTTATTCGGCAGCCAGCATTACAGGATTGAAAGACAGTTACCTGGATGTGAAAGCTAAAATTACTGGCAACAAAACAGTGATTATAGAAATGCAGGTACTCAATGTAGCCGCCTTTGAAAAACGAGTAGTTTACAACGCATCCAAAACCTATTGTACTCAACTGAAAGCTGGAGACGGTTACTTAAGACTAAATCCAGTCATTGCTTTAACCATCACCGATTTTATCTTATTTGAAAATAGTGAAAAACTGATTTCCAACTTTGTTTTCACAGAAACAGAAGAAAACTTTCCCTATCCCAATTGTGAATTAAAGTTAGTGTTTGTGGAGTTGCCTAAATTCAAAAAAGAATTGAATCAACTCGAAACTCTAGCCGAAAAGTGGATTTACTTCATGAAAAACTCTCCCAGTTTAGATGAAGTGCCAGCTACACTGGGTTCAATAATAGAAATTAATAGCGCAATGACAATTGCCAATCGAGCAAATTTGACAGTCAAAGAAGCGGAAGATTTGGACAAGCGAGAAATGTTTATCCAAGATCAACTCGGATCGGTGACGAAAGGGATAGAAATCGGAATTCAACAGGGAATTCAAGAAGGAATTCAACAGGGAATTCAGCAAGGATTGCAAGAGGGAATTCAAGAAGGAATTCAACAAGGAATTCAACAAGGAATTCAACAGGAGAGAGAAAGGAATATAGCATTAATTATGCGTCTGATCCTACGCAAATTGGGCGAGGCTTCACCGGAGATTCAAGCCAATATTCAGCGGTTATCTTCTGAACAGTTAGATGATTTAGGAGAAGCCTTATTGGATTTTACTAATCAACAGGATTTGATGGTCTGGTTGGAATCTGCACTTGGATAAAATGTCTGGTAATGGGTAATGGGTAATTGGTAATGGGTAATGGGTAATTGGTAATTAGTCTAAAACCGAAAGCAAATTACCAATTAATTACCCATTTTCGGTAGCCAAAATTTATCGTATTTGTTTAATTTCTTAGCAGTCGTAAACCACTTAATGTGACTATTACCGTAGAACCTTCGTGGCCGATTACACCTAAAGGCATTGTGATATTTCCGAAGAAGTTCCCGGCTAATAACAACACAATACAACTGAGTGCAAAAACAATGTTTTGTTTGACGACATTTTGAGCGCGGCGACCTAAAATAATTGCCTTTGCTAGTTGTTCCAATCGATCGGCCATTAATACAATATCCGCAGTTTCTAAAGCGACATCGCTACCGGAAATTCCCATTGCAATGCCGACAGAAGCTTGGGCGAGGGCAGGTGCGTCGTTGATGCCATCTCCTACCATTGCGACGGTTTGATATTGTTTTTGCAGTCGCTTAATTACGTCTACTTTATCTTCGGGTAAAAGTCCAGCATAGACTTCATTGATGCCTAATTCGTGGGCAATATATTCAGCGGTTTGCTGATTGTCGCCTGTCAGCATAATGATATGTTCTACGCCTAAGTTTTTCAAGCGTTTGATCGTGTTTGTGGCTTCGGGGCGGAGTGTGTCGGCAACTGCTATAATTCCTAAAAGATTATCACCATTTGCTACCCAAACAACTGTTTTTCCGGCTGCTTGTAACTGTTGACTGACTTGAGTTAATTCCGCCGTTGCTTCCACAAAGTCAGCTTTGCCAATTGTGATGATTTGGTTGTTGACTTTACCGATGATTCCTTGGCCGACTTTTGCTTGTACCTCGGTGGCGCTTGGGAGTTGTAATTGTTGCTGTTGGGCGGCTTGGACAATGGCTTGGGCGATCGCGTGTTCTGAGTAAACTTCCAAAGCAGCAGCTAGTTGCAACACTTCAGTTTCAGTATATCCGGCGGCGGGGACAATTTGGATAACTTGGGGTTTTCCGGTGGTGAGAGTTCCGGTTTTATCAAAGGCGATCGCCCTAACCTTACCAATTATCTCTAAATCTGCACCACTTTTAAACAAAATCCCTTGTTTCGCGCCGTTGGCAATTCCCGAAAGCAGCGCCGGCATAATCGAAGCCATCAACGCGCAGGGAGAAGCGACTACTAGGAAAATCAACGCCCGATAAATGGTATCTTCCCAATTCCAGCCTAAAACAAATGGTGGCAAAATTGCTAGCAGCAAGCCTAAAACCACAATTAATCGGGCATAACCGCGCTCGAATTTTTCGACAAACATTTGAGAAGGTGGCGCTTCAGTTTGCGCTTGTTGTACCAACCGAATTACGCGCTGAATCAAACTGCTGGCTGGAGTTTTGTGAACTTCCAATTGTAGCGCGCCGAAACCGTTAATTGTGCCAGCATAGACTTCATCGCCGATAGTTTTTTCCACAGGCATAGATTCGCCAGTAATCGAGGCTTGATTCAGGGTACTAAAACCTTCGATAATTATCGCATCAGTGGGAATGATTTCTCCTGGCTTGACTAAAATGCGATCGCCTATTTCCAATTTTGCGATCGCAACTTCCCGTTCATCGCCATACAATACAACCCTAGCAGTATCCGCAGTCAAACTCATCAAACTGCGGATACTGCGTTCAGTCCGCTGCATCGCATAACCTTCTAGCGCGCCACTAATCGCAAAGATTAAAATCAACACAGCGCCGTCAACAATTAAATGATATTCACGTCGCCACAACCCCAAACCCGCCGCGCCCAAAGCAGCAACAATCATCAGCAAATCGACATCTAATTCTCGTTCTTGAACCAGTGTAGTTAATCCTTCGCGGGCGCTAGAATAGCCACCGATAACATAAGCCGCCGGCAAGATGAATACGGCTAAACCCAGCCAGCCGAATTGCAGCGCTAGAAAACCCAAAATTACCAGAATTCCGCACAGGGCGGCGGTTACAGCATCTGGATGTTCTTCTGCTAACTGAGAGATGCGAGAAATTGACAGGGAATTGGAAGCCATTGGAAAAATTGATTTGGTAGAATGACTCCTGTAGCCTAAACCTTGACATTAATGTCAATGTCAATAGTAAAACCAAAATAAATCCAGGATCAATTTTCCCCTCGTTACATCCGAGAGTCCGACAGGGATTGAAATCCCTGTCTCATAGCGCAAGTCCTCTCAAAGAGGACTGAAGAGAGTTGAGAATT